>NZ_JACCFV010000001.1:2400000-2717001 GCF_013410545.1 Pseudoclavibacter chungangensis | reverse complement strand
CGTGTCGCGCGGGTCGTCCGAAACCTGCTCGGCAACGCGATCGAGCACGGCGAGGGGCGACCGATCGTGATCCGCGTGGATTCGAACGAGACGGCCGTCGCGGTGTCGGTGCGCGACTACGGCGTCGGCATGAGCGAGCAGCAGGTCGAACGCGCCTTCGATCGGTTCTGGCGCGCCGACCCGTCGCGCAAACGGACGATGGGCGGCTCGGGTCTCGGGCTCGCGATCTCGGCCGAGGACGTCGCGCTGCACGACGGCAGGCTGGAGGTGTGGAGCCGGCTGGGGCGCGGATCCAACTTCCTGCTCACGCTGCCCCGGCACGTGGGCGAGCCCGTCGTGACCTCGCCGCTGCCGCTCGAACCACCTGACGCGGGGGCGACGACGTTCGAGGTGCCCTCGGATAGCGAGGCGTTCGCGGCGGAGGACGTCGACACGCAGCCGATCATCCTCCCCACCCTCGACGGTCTGCAGGCGGCGCGCACCGAGTCGATCGAGATCGTCGGCGACGTCGACTCGATGGCGACCGTCCCGGCGGACACCGAGTCGCGGAGCGCCCGCACGCCGCGGGATCCCGTGGTCGATGATGCGGGGCCGCTCGGCGACGAACCGGGCACGACGGATCAGGACGGGGACGGGCGGTCATGAACGGCGGAACGACTCGCGTCGGGCGCGGCGTCCGGGCGCTCACGGCCCTCGCGCTGTGCGTGCTCGTCCTCGTCGGCTGCGCGCGACTGCCGCTCTCGGGCCCCGTCATGGAGGGGGATCCGATCGAGGGTGTCGAGGAGCCCGGCGTCCGCTTCCTCCCGGCCGGCCCGATCGCCGGTGCGACGCCCGAGCAGATCGCGAGCGGATTCCTCGAGGCGGGCACGGGGACGTCGAGCGATTACCAGACCGCCCGCAGCTTCCTCACGAGCGACTACGCGGCCTCCTGGAATCCGACGCTGCGCGTGCTCGTCGTGCGCAGCGAACCCGTGTTCGAGTTCGACGGCGTGAGTCGCGTGACGGCGACCCTCGACGTCGTCGCGGTCGTCGGGCCGGATGCCGTGTACCGGGACCTGCCGTCCCCCGAGACCCGCACGATCGACCTCGACGTGCAGTCCGTCGACGGGGAGTGGCGCATCGGCGACGCCGAGGACGGTCTCGTGCTGCTCGAGCAGCAGTTCAGCGATGTGTTCGAGCCGTACACCCTCAACTTCTTCGACCGCGGCATGCGGGACCTCGTGCCCGACGTGCGCTGGTTCCCCGACTACACGAACGCGCCGACGCGCATCGTGGACGCCCTGCTCGGCGGGCCGGCGGGGTGGCTGCGCGAGGGGTCCGTCGTGAGCGCGTTCCCGGCCGACGCGATCCGCAACGGTCCCGTCGTGACGGACCAGGGCATCGCGACGGTGAACTTCACGACGAGCTTCTCCGCGGCCCCGTACGAGCGGTTCCCGTACATGCTGTTGCAGCTCCAGCAGAGCCTCGTCGGCGTGGGCAAGATCGAGGAGGTCGAGATCGCCGTCAACGGCAAGAAGCTCGACATCGAGGCGCTCACGTCCGATCAGGTCAACACCGACTACCCCGTGAGCTCGACGCCGCTCGTGTACCAGGACGGCGTCCTCGGGTACCTCTCGGGCGGCAACTCCGTGACCCAGGTCGAGGGCGCCGAGAAGCTCGCGTCCGTGCTCCCGAACCTCGAACCGAGCCGGGGCGTGCTGGCCACCGACGAGGGGCTCGGCGCGTTCCTGACGGCCGACGGGGTCGTCGCGATCCCGTTCGACACGGGGCAACCCGTTCCGCTGCACGGACGATTCGATTCGGTCGTGCCGAGCATCGACCGGCACGGGTACGTCTGGACGGCCGCGACGACCGGGCCCGCGGTCATGGCCCAGAACGTGACCGAACGCACCGAGCAGGAGCTGCAGGTGCCGGGGCTCGCGGGGGGCGGTACCGTCGCGATCGAGGTGAGCCGCGACGGTGCTCGCGTCGCGATGCTCGTCCGGGATGCGGGTGTCGTGAGCCTCGCGATCATGGCGATCGAGCGCGACGACGTCGGTGCGCCGATCGGTCTCGGGACCCCCGAGGTCGTCGCCGTCGGTGTGGGGACGGCGATCGACCTGACGTGGGTCGACCGGACCGACGTCGCGATCCTCGTGGAGGACGGACGGGGAGCCTCGACCGTGCGCGTGCACCAGATCGGTGGCGGGACCGACGACTTCGGAGCGATCGAGAACGGTGTGCAGATCGTGGGGAGCAACACGCTCGTCGGTCTGCGGACGGTCGACAACCAGGGCAATCTGTTCGTCCCGAAGAGCAATCGCTGGCAGTCGACGGGCGCCAAGGTCTCGTTCCTCGTGACGCAGGCCTGACGGGCACGCGCGGTCCGTTGACCGCGTCTGAGGGCCCGTGCGATCGCGTCCACGGGCCTGTGGAATCGCGTTCGTCCACGGGAACGGGGCGCGGACGCGTCGGCGTGCGCCGGCCGCGGGACCATGGCGACGTGTCGACGACCGGAGGCGATGCCGCGTCGGCGGCCGGGAGGGTGCTCGGTCGCGCGGTGCGGGGCGCGCTCGCGGAGGCCCTCGCGGTGCTCGTTCCCGTGGCGTGCGCGGGGTGCGGACGCCCCGACCGGGCCCTGTGCGTGCCCTGCCGGGCGGCGATCCGCCGTGCCGTGCGGGTGCACCGGACGCGGCTCGGTGCGCTGCCGCTCGTCGCGGCGCTGCCGTACGCGGGCGTCGTTCGTCCCGTGCTCGGCGCGTTCAAGGACGACGGGCGGACCGAGCTGACCGGCGTCCTGGCCGGACCCCTGCGATGCGCGCTCCGTGCCGCACTCACGAGGACGCCGGAGCCGCCGCTCCTCGTCGCGGCTCCGTCCCGACGGAGTGCGGGACGTCGTCGCGGGTACGTGCCGCTCGAACTGCTCTGCGGACGTGCGGTCCCGGGCGTGCGGGTCTCGGGGGCGCTCCGGTTCGGCCGCAGGGTCGACGACCAGGCCGGGCTCGGGCGGGCGGCGCGCGCCCGCAACGTCGCCGGTGCGATGCGCGCGTCCGCCGAGGTCGCGGGACGGGCGGTGCTCCTCGTCGACGACGTCGTCACGACGGGCGCGACGGCCCGGGAGGCGGCGCGCGCGGTCGCGGCGGCGGAGGGGCGTCCGATCGGCGTCGTCGCGCTCGCGCTTACACCGCGACGGCATGACGCGACCCCCTGACACCGGGCGTTCAGGCGACTCCCAGTCAGTTGTCATGGTCGCCCGGATCGGTGTGTGAACGGACCCCTATCATTTGGTGAACCACACCGCGGACCCCGCCCACGCGTGGTTCGCGTCGAGCATGAGGAGGGTGTTTCATGGACATCACCATCACCGGACGCAACACCGAGATTCCGGACCGCTTCCGCAGCTACGCGGAGGAGAAGACGCTCGCGAAGGTGACGCAGTACACGGAACGTGCACAGCTCGCCGAACTCAAGCTCACCCGACGGACCGACCGACAGGGCAACATCCTCGACCGCGGCAAGGTCGAGATCACGCTCTTCGGACCGGGGCCCGTGATCCGCGCCGAAGCGGAGGCGGGCGACAAGTACGCTGCGTTCGATCTGGCCCTCGACAAGCTCGTCGAGCGACTGCGTCGGGTGAAGGACAAGCGCAAGGTCCACCGGGGGAACCACCGTCCCACGGCCCTGCGCGAGGCCGCCGCGGACGGTTTCAGCGGGCACGATGTCGTGCCCGTGACGACCGAGACGATCAAGCTCGTGCGCGACGGCGTCGTGCACCCCGCCCCCGAGGCCGAGGTGAGCGACGACGAGCAGTACAGCGCGGAGGAGTACTCGCCCGTCGTGATCCGTTCGAAGGTGTTCGAGGCGAAGTCCCTCACGCAGGACGAGGCCGTCGACCACATGGAGCTGCTCGGCCACGACTTCTTCCTCTTCCTCGACTCGGAGACGGGACGACCGAGCGTCGTCTACCGCCGCACCGGCTGGGACTACGGCGTCATCTCGCTCGAGGAGGCCGCGGTCGCCGCCGCGCTCGTCGACTGAGTCCCGCGCCCCGATCGTCCGCCCCCACCGTCGCCTCGGTGGGGGCGGACCCCGTTCGGCCCGGGACCGGGCGCGTCGCCCACGACGCACGCACCGAAGCACATAACGAGGCGGTTACGATGGGAGGATCGCGTCGCGCGGTCGAGTCACCGTGCCCTGCGTCACGCATCCGATTCCGGGAGGAACCCCTTGGCCTCTGTTCTCGAGAAGATCCTTCGTATGGGCGAGGGGCGCGCCGCGCGTCGCCTCGAACGCCTCTCGAAGCAGGTGAACCGTCTCGAAGACGACTTCCGCGAGTTCAGTGACGACGAGCTGCGCGAGATGACCGCGACGCTGCGCGAGCGGTACGAGGACGGCGAGACGCTCGACGATCTGTTGCCCGAGGCGTTCGGTGCCGTGCGCGAGGCCGCCGACCGTATTCTCGGCCAGCGGCACTACGACGTGCAGATCATGGGTGGCGTTGCCCTCCACTACGGCAACATCGCCGAGATGAAGACCGGTGAGGGCAAGACGCTCGTCGCGACCCTGCCGGCGTACCTCAATGCGATCGCCGGCAAGGGCGTCCACGTCGTCACCGTCAACGACTTCCTCGCGAGCTACCAGTCGGACCTCATGGGCCGCGTGTTCCGCGCGCTCGGCATGACGACGGGCTGCATCCTCTCGGGCCTCACGCCCGCCGAGCGTCGCGAGCAGTACGCCGCCGACATCACGTACGGCACGAACAACGAGTTCGGCTTCGACTACCTGCGCGACAACATGGCCTGGCGCAAGGAGGACCTCGTCCAGCGCGGCCACTTCTTCGCGATCGTCGACGAGGTCGACTCGATCCTCATCGACGAGGCGCGCACGCCGCTCATCATCTCCGGCCCCGCGCAGGGCGACGTGAATCGCTGGTACACCGAGTTCGCGACGATCGCGCGCAAGCTCAAGGAGGGCCGCGACTACGAGGTCGACGAGAAGAAGCGCACGATCGGTGTGCTCGAGCCGGGCATCGACCGGGTCGAGGACGCGCTCGGCATCGACAACCTCTACGAGTCCGCGAACACGCCGCTCATCTCCTTCCTCAACAACGCCATCAAGGCGAAGGCGCTGTTCAAGCGCGACAAGGAGTACGTGGTGCAGAACGGCGAGGTCAACATCGTCGACGAGCACACGGGCCGCATCCTCAAGGGCCGCCGCTACAACGAGGGCCTCCACCAGGCCATCGAGGCGAAGGAGGGCGTGACGATCAAGGCCGAGAACCAGACGATGGCCACCGTCACGCTGCAGAACTACTTCCTCATGTACGACAAGCTCTCGGGCATGACGGGTACGGCCGTCACCGAGGCGTCCGAGTTCCTCAGCACCTACAAGCTCGGGGTCATCCCGATCCGGACGAACAAGCCGATGCAGCGCATCGACCAGCCCGACCTCGTCTACAAGAACGAGAAGGTGAAGTTCGACCAGGTCGTCGAGGACATCGTCGAGCGTCACGACGAGGGGCAACCCGTGCTCGTCGGCACCACCTCGGTCGAGAAGAGCGAGTACCTCTCGAAGCTCCTCGCCAAGCGCGGGGTGAAGCACGAGGTGCTGAACGCGAAGAACCACGCGCGTGAGGCCGCGATCGTCGCGCAGGCCGGTCGCCGGGGCGCCGTCACTGTCGCGACGAACATGGCCGGTCGAGGCACCGACATCATGCTCGGCGGCAACGCCGAGTTCCTCGCCGTCGCCGAGATGGCGGCCCGCGGGCTCGACCCGCAGGAGACGCCCGACGAGTACGAGGCCGCGTGGGCCGATGTGCTGAAGTCGGTCAAGAAGACGGTGCGCGGTGAGGCGGAGGAGGTCGCCAAGCTCGGTGGCCTCTACGTGCTCGGCACGGAGCGGCACGAGTCGCGCCGAATCGACAACCAGTTGCGCGGCCGCTCGGGTCGTCAGGGCGACCCCGGCGAGAGCCGGTTCTACCTGTCGATGACCGACGACCTCATGCGCCTGTTCAACACGGGCGCGACGCGCGCGCTCATGGCGAACGACAACACGCCGGACGACCTCGCGCTCGAGTCGCGCATCGTCTCGCGCGCGATCGCGCAGGCGCAGGCACAGGTGGAGTCGCGCAACGCGGAGATCCGCAAGGACGTGCTCAAGTACGACAACGTCCTGAACGAGCAGCGCACGGCCATCTACGGCGACCGCAAGCACATCCTCGAGGGCGACGACATCGCCGACAAGGTGCAGAACTTCCTCACCGACGCCGTGACCGACATCCTCGTCGAGCACCTCTCCGGCGGCACGACCGACGACTGGGACTTCGACGCGCTGTGGGTGGATCTCGGACAGCTGTACCCGGTGGGCATCACGATCGACGAGCTCGCCGAGGAGGCCGGCGACCCCAGTGGGATCACGCGCTCGTTCCTGGAACGGGAGATCCTCTCGGACGCGAAGATCGCCTACGAGCAGCGTGAGGACAAGATCGGGCCGGAGGCGATGCGCGAGCTCGAGCGACGCGTCGTGATGAGCGTCATCGACCGGAAGTGGCGCGAGCACCTCTACGAGATGGACAACCTCAAGGACGGTATCGGCCTGCGCCGCATGGCGCAGCGCGACCCGCTCGTCGAGTACACGCGCGAGGGGTTCGCGATGTTCCAGCAGATGCTGGGCGCGATCCGCGAGGAGTCGATCGGATTCCTCTTCAACCTCGAGGTCACGGTCAACTCGGGTGACGCGAAGGTCGACGGCAACGCCGTGCAGGTACAGGCGAAGGGCCTGGACGGCGAGAAGGCGAAGGGCCTCAGCTACTCCGCCGCGAGCGACCAGGGCGAGGTCGAAGTGCGTAACGAGGCCGGGCAGGTCAATTCGCGTGCGACCCGCGAGGCGCAGCGGCGCGAGATGAAGCTCGGCACCTCCTCGGCGCTGCAGCAGGCCCGGGAGGAGGCGCAGGAGGACCAGAACGCCTCGGCGCCCGCCCGCCCGGCGGCCGCGCGCGCGGCCCAGGGCGGCACGAAGCCGAGCGCGAAGGGTGGCCGTTCGGGCAACCCCGCGAATCGGCAGACGGCCGGGTCGAAGTCGGGGAATCCTGCGAAGCGGTCCGGCAATCCGGCCGCCCGCACCCCTGCGGGCGGGCAGGGCGGTTCGGCGCAGAAGCCCGCCGCGGCGGGACGTCCGGCGGCGGGATCGAGCTCGACGCGTCAGCAGGGTGCACCGAAGCAGCAGTCGGGCGGCCAGCGCCCCGCGGCCGGTGGTTCGTCGCGGACGGGCGCGAAGCCGACGGGACGCCGCGCGGCCCCGACGCCCGCGGACGCGCCCCGCGGCGAGTCGCGCGGCAGTGCGTTCGGTGCGGCCGCCGGCGGCGAGGACGCCGCGTCGGCGCAGAAGCCGGCGCAGAACCGACGCCAGCGCCGCGCGGCCGAGAAGAAGTCCTGAGCGCGCGCGAGCGCTGACGAGCGGGGCCGGTGTCGACGACACCGGCCCCGCTCGCTGCGTCGGTCGGTCCCGCGCGGCCGAGCGGGGCGGGCCCGCCGGAACCGGTGCCAGCGATGACGGATGCCGCTGCGGTGCGCGGGTCGAGCACGCACGACGGCCCCTCGATCGGCGAGAATGGGGGCATGAGATCGCTCGCCCGTGCCGTCGTCGTCGCGCTGTCCGCCGCGCTCGTCCTGACGGGGTGTCAGGCACAGCTCGTGACGATCGTGGACGCCCCGGGCTGGGGCAATGCGCAGAGCGAGGCGAGCGTCGCACCCGGCGGGCCGATCATGGCCGATGTGCTCGAGGCCGACGTGCCGTCCCTGTGCGGCATCGCGAAGGGGAAACTGGCCGGCGGGACGCTCGTCGCGTCGTCGACGTCGCTCCCGATCGACTCGGCCGGTGGGCCCGTGGCGTCGGAGGCGGTCGTGGCGCGCGATCCCGGGACGGGCAAGCCGCACGTGGCCCTCGCCACGTCGCCGGACGCGACGCTCGGTGCGGCGGCGATCGTCGACTGTGTCGTCGAGGACGCGGTGCAGCGCGATCGGGTCGTGCTGTGGGACGGTGCCCTGAATCCGCTCGGTGCGATCAACATCGCGGGGCTCCGCGGCCCCGGTGCCGTGTACGCGACGTCGATCGAGCTCGACGGGGACGCCGCACTCGTGACGTTCGTGGCGGCCGATCAGTCGGGGCAGCCGAAGGCGGGAGCGACGGCATATCGCGTGTCGCTCGCGGTCGTCGACGGGATCGTCACGGTCGGCGAGATCACCGAGGCCGCCTGAGACGCGTCGTCGCGTCAGATGCTCGGCGGCACGGCCGAGCGGACCGGCGCCGGTGCCGGTCGGCGCCACGGGACTCCGGGCTCGTGCGGCGTCCCCCGGGATCGACCCGGCCCGTCGGGCCGCGTCGGGTGACCCGTCGGGTCAGAGGACGTTGAGGCTCGTCGCTCGCCAGCGACGGTCCATGCCGTCGAGCCGCATCGCGATGGCCCGGACGCGCGGCCCGACGTCCATGACGACGACCGCCTCGATGACGCCGTCCGTCGGTGACTGCAACGTCGTCAACTGCACGTGCACGTTCGGGCGCTTCGCGCTCTGCCGGCGTGCCGTGCGGGCCCGGGCCGCGTGCTGCACGCGGACGAGCAGCGCCCGGTAGACGTCGGCCGAGACCCAGCGAGCGAGCTGCTCGATGTCCCGCACCCCCGCCATCGCCTCGATGACGCACAGCGCGAGGTTCGACACGAGCGGCTCGGGGTCGGGAAGGCTCGCCGTCGAGGCGGGCTGCGGATCGAACCAGTCGACGGAGTCCTGCGGCTCGGGCGCGTGCGGCGGAACGATCCGCAGGACGGGCCGTCCGACGGGCTTCGCCGTCTCGCGTTCTCGAGGAACGCTCTCACTCGCCGGCGCCGCGAAACCGCGAACGGTCTCCTTCGCGGTCGCGGCGTCATTGCTCGCCGAAAAACTCATTGAAACCCCCCGGTTCCAGCGCGCGACTTCGCTCGCCTGTTACCACACTAGGGGCAAACTCGCCTGGGCGTGGCGTTGAAACAGCATCATGTGGAAAAAATCGAACATGATCGAACGGTCAGGTGCGATCGTCGCCCCGGACGATGCTTCCGCCCCACAATTCCGGCAGATCGTCGATGCCGTCCTCGTCGAATCTGGACAGGCGTCGCTGCAATTCGTACTGATCGTCGATGAACGCCTCGAGGACCCGCGTTTCCACGCGCCACGGGCCCGAACGGCCCACCCGGATGGCCGCGAGCTCGCCGCGCTCGACGAGCGCGAGCGCGTCCTCGACCTCGACGCGCAGCACCGTCGCGACCTCGTCGAGCGTGAGGAAGCGATCGAACGGTGCATCGGATTCGTCGGGCATGGCGTCCATTGTCGCGCGTTCCCCTCGGCGTGTCATGGCCCTGTGGAGAACGTCGCCGGATCGTCGCGTGCACGTGGTGTTCTCACCGCGACGTAGGCTGTGACGGTGTCAAGTCTGAGCTCCCTGATCCAGCGCCACAGCACCCTCGGTGACGACGAGCGTGCATGGATCGTGGAACTCGCGAAGGATTGGCAGCTCCTCACCGACCTCGCGTGCGCCGATCTCGTGCTCTGGGTGCGCACGACCGACGACGACTTCGTCGCCGTCGCGCAGGGACGTCCGTCGTCCGCGCCCACCCTCTTCTATCGGAACCTGCTCGGGCAGCGCGTTCGGGAGCAGTGGGCCGAGGAACTCGAGCGCGGCTACCAGGAGGGTGTCGCGGTGCGCTCGACGGAGCCGGACTGGTTCGACGAGATCCCGACACAGCTCACCGTGACCCCCGTCACGATGCGGGATCGGGGGCGGCACCAGGAGCGCGACGAGCGGCCGATCGCCATGATCACCCGGCACACGAACCTCGCGAGCGGCCGATCGGTGACGCGCCAGGAGATGACGTTCCGCGAGTGCAGCGACGATCTGTTCGGCATGATCGAGGTCGGTGACTTCCCCGATCCGGAGGCTCCGCAGATCTCCCGACGGGGCGCGCCGCGCGCGAGCGACGGGCTCATCCGTCTCGACACGGAGGGCATCGTGACGTTCGCGAGTGCGAACGCCCTGAGCGCCATGAACAAGCTCGGGTTCGGGGGCGAGCTCGAGGGCGAGTCACTCACCGAGGTCGCCGCGTCGCTCGTCGAGGGGCGCGGTCGCGTGACGGTCGACGAGGCGCTACCGCTCGTCGTCGCGGGTCGCGCGCCGTGGATGACGGACGTCGAGGCGCGCGAGGTGACGGTGACGCTGCGGGCGATCCCGCTGCGTGCCGACGGTGAGCGGGTCGGGGCGATCGTGCTCTGCCGCGACACGACGGATGTGCGCCATCAGCAGCAAGAGCTCATCACGAAGGACGCGACGATCCGCGAGATCCACCACCGCGTCAAGAACAACCTGCAGACGGTCGCGGCGCTCCTGCGCATCCAGGCGCGCCGTTCGCGCACGGACGAGGCACGCGATTCGCTCACGCAGGCGATGCGGCGCGTCTCGTCGATCGCGGTCGTGCACGACACGCTCGCGGGCGGCTTCAACCAGCAGGTCGACTTCGACGACGTATTCACGCGCGTCATGCGGCTCATCACCGAGGTGTCGTCGTCGGACGCGCACGTGCGGCCCGAGTTCCGCGGCAGCTTCGGGCAACTGCCGAGCGAGTATGCGACGCCGCTCGCGCTCGCGCTCACCGAGATCGTCACGAACGCCGTCGAGCACGGGCTCGACGGTCGCGAGGGCGAGGTGCTCGTCACCGCGGAGCGCGACGACGAGGGGCTGCACGTGAACGTGAGCGACACGGGCGTGGGCGTCGAGCCCGAGCGCATCGGCGCCGGCCTTGGCACGCAGATCGTGCGCACGCTCGTCGAGGGCGAGCTCGGTGGGACGATCGCGTGGGGGAGGGGCGACGAGGGCGGGACGGTCGTGAGCATCGACATCCCGAATCGCTGGAACCGCGCCGAACCGGCCGAGGGCGGCTTCGACGGCGACGAGTCCACCGTCGTCTACTGACGGGTGCGCCGTGCCGCACCGTCGAGCGGCGGCTCGTCCCGTGATCGGGTGAACCGCGGTCGGGTGAACCGCGGTCCGGCGAACGCGGTCCGGCGAACAACGGTCGTGCGCGCAACGTGTGCCGAAACGACGGCGCCCCGGTCGAGCTGGGCTCGACCGGGGCGCCGTTCGCGGCGTGCGATCTAGGACGCGCGACGGGCCCGGGCGGCGCGACGCTTGAGCGCGCGACGCTCGTCCTCACTGAGGCCACCCCAGACGCCCGAGTCCTGACCGGTCTCGAGGGCGTACTGCAGGCAGGTTTCCGTCACCCGGCAGGATGCGCACACCGACTTGGCCTCTTCGATCTGATCGACGGCCGGGCCCGTGTTCCCCACGGGGAAGAAGAGCTCGGGGTCGGCCGTGAGGCAAGCGGCATTATCGCGCCAGTCCATTGAATGGGTGCTCCTTAATGTGCGAGGCAGACGCAGAGAAAATGCCCCCGTGAGGGAGCATCGCGTTGAGCTTCGCCGCGCTCTGGGGGCGCTACACTGAACGTGAACTGCGCCCAGGGGAAGCTCTCTCTACCTGAAGGAAAATCCTGCCACAGGGGTGGGCGCGTGACAAGAGAGAATTGCCTGATCGAGCTGGGAGTGCCATGAACGGGCCCGCGACGACGCCGACCCGACCCGCCCCTCTCCGTCTTCTCGCGGGCGTCCTCGCGCTCGAGGCACTGGCCGTGCTGGGCGCGGCCGTGCTGCTCGTCGTCGAGGTGCTCGTCGACGTCCCGAACTCGCTCGTCGCGTCGATCGCACTCATCGCGCTCACGGTGCTCGCGTTCGCTCTCGGCGTCGTCCTCGTGATCGGCGTCTGGCAGCGGCGCGCGTGGGTGCGCGGCGCGACGATCACATGGCAGGTGCTGCAGATCGGCGCCGCATGGGTGATCCTGCAGGGCGACATGGCGGCGTGGATCGGCTGGGTGCTCGTCGTGCTGGCCGTGATCGCGATCGTGTGCGTCCTCCATCCGGCGACGCGCGGCGCGCTGCGTGATCGCGACGGCCGCGAGCTCGACGCGCGCTGAGTCGCACGCGTTCGTCGGTCGGGCGCTCGCGCCGTCCCACGAGCCTGGTGTCGGGGTGCTCCGGCCGCGCGCCGGCGGGCGCAGCCGGAGCGACGCGGACCGTCAGGCCGCGTCGAGCCCGAGGACCTTGCGGACACGCGCGACGTGACCCGTCGCGCGGACGTTGTAGAGCGCGTGCTCGATGCGGCCGTCCGCGTCGATGACGAACGTCGAGCGGATCGGGCCGACGGCGATGCGACCGTACTTGTTGCGTTCGCCGTATGCCCCGTACGCGGTCTGTACGGCGTGATCGGTGTCGCTCAGGAGTGGGAACGGCAGATGCTCGGCCTCGGCGAACGCGGTGTTCTTCTCGGGGCTGTCGGACGAGATGCCGATGAGCGTGTAGCCGGCGTCGATGAGCGGGCGGTAGCTGTCGCGGAAGTCGCACGCCTCGGTCGTGCAGCCGGGCGTCGCCGCCTCGGGATAGGTGTAGAGGACGACGCGCTTCCCGCGGAGGCCGGCGAGCGAGACGCGCGTCCCGTCGGCGGCGGGCAGATCGAAGTCGGGGGCGGTCGTGCCCGGTTCGAGCCGGATCGGGGTGTCGGTCGTCATCGTGCTCCTTCGTGGCGTCGTGTCGTGCGGTCGAGCGCACCGTCCATCGTGGCACGCGTCGACGAATTGGCGTTTCGTCCGGGGCGGTGCTACGGTAGTCCGGTCGCTCACCGAGGTGAGCGCCTGCGCCTCTAGCTCAATTGGCAGAGCAGCTGACTCTTAATCAGCGGGTTCCGGGTTCAAGTCCCGGGGGGCGTACCACCGGCCCCGCCGTCTTCGGACGGCGGGGCCTCGTCGTTTCGTGAGCGCGTCGTTCCGTGAGCGTGTCGTCCAGCCCCCCCCGCTCGGGACGAGCCGAGTCACTCACGCGAGATAGGCGGCGTTCGGCACGTCGGTGATGAACATGTGGCCCGGCGCGTGCGTCAGGGCGAACGGTGGCTTCGAGGCCATGATCGCCGATTGCGGGGTCACCCCGCACGCCCAGAACACGGGCACCTCGCCGGGCTCGATCTCGGGCGCATCACCGAACTCGGGCGCCGCGAGGTCCCGGACCCCGAGGCTCGCGGGATCGCCGACGTGCACCGGGGCGCCGTGGACGGCCGGGTAGCGGCCCGAGATGCGGACGGCGTCCGCCACCCGCTCGGCCGGGATCGGCCGCATCGACACGACGAGGTCGCCGCGCAGACGCCCGGCGGGGGAGCACGCCCGGCTCGTCCGGTACATGGGCACGTTGCGGCCGAGCGTGCGGTGCCGGATCTCGATCCCGGCGTCCACGAGACCGGCCTCGAACGTGAAGCTGCAGCCGATCAGGAACGACACCAGGTCGGGGTGCTCCTCCCACGCGGCCGAGGCGTCGTCGAGCTCGTCGGTCAGGACCCCGTCGCGCCACACGCGGTAGGCCGGGATGTCCGTCCGGAGATCGGCGTCGGGGGCGAGGCGTGACCTCATGCTCCCCGCGTCGAGCACGTCGAGCACGGGGCACGGGCGCGGGTTCCGCTGCGCGAACAGCAGGACGTCGTCCGCCCAGTCGGCGGGCACGGCGATGAGGTTCGCCTGCACGAGACCGTGGGCGACGCCGCTCGTCGGCTCGACGGTGCCCGCCCGGTACGCGAGGCGCGCGGTTCGCGCCGCCGCGAGTTGTTCGGGCGTCGCCGTGGTGTGGGACGCCGTCGTGGCCTGCCCGTCCGGGTCGCGACCCTCGTGCGCGCTCATGCGTCGACCGATCCGAGCTCGGCGCCGGCCGCGACGGCGTCGCCCGCGGCGACGAGCTGCGTGAGCGTTCCCGCGCGGGGCGCCCTGATGGGCACCTCCATCTTCATCGCCTCGACGACGGCAACCGTCTCGTTCTCCTCGACCTCGGCGCCGTCCTCGACCTTCCACGCGCTCAGGGTGCCGTCGAAGGGCGCGAGAAGTGCGCCGGGATCGGCCTGTTCCGCGTCGGCGCCGTCGTCCGCGGCCCCGGCGAAGCCGGTTCCCTCGGCCGTCGAGAGGCGCGACAGCAGCGACTCGGGGAGGCCGATCTCGGCGAGTCGACCGTCGATCTCGATCGGCATGCGGACGAGTCGCGGCGCACCGGGCGTCGGAACTGCCTCTGCCGGTTCGAACGTCGCGTCGCACTCCTCCTCGATCCACCTCGTGTGCACCCCGAACCGTCCGTCGGGTGCCGTGAACGCGGGATCGGTGACGACGTGCCGATCAAAGGGCAGCACGGTCGCGACGCCCTCGATCACGAACTCGCGGAGCGCGCGCCGCGCCCGCGCGAGCGCCTGCTCGCGATCGGCGCCGTGCACGATGAGCTTCGCGAGCATCGAGTCGAAGCTGCCGGGCACGACGTACCCCTCGCGCACGCCGGAGTCGAGCCGCACGCCCTGTCCGCCGGGGGCGTCGAAGCGCGTGATGAGGCCCGGGGTCGGGAGGTACCCGAGCGCCGGGTCCTCGGCGTTGATGCGGAACTCGATCGCGTGACCGAACGCGGGGATCGTCTCGGGCACCGACATCGGCTGGCCGTTCGCGATGCGGAACTGCTCCTGCACGAGGTCGACGCCCGTCACCTCCTCGGTCACGGGGTGCTCGACCTGCAGGCGCGTGTTGACCTCGAGGAACGAGAGCGTGCCGTCCTCGCCGAGCAGGAACTCGACGGTGCCCGCACCCACGTAGCCCGCCGCCGCACACACGTCGGCGGCAGAGCGGTGGATGCGTTCGCGCAGCTCGCCGTCGAGGAAGGGCGCGGGCGCCTCCTCCACGAGCTTCTGGTTGCGCCGCTGCAGCGAGCAGTCCCGTGTGCCGATCACGGCGACCCGGCCGGTGCGATCGCCGAGTACCTGCGCCTCGATGTGCCGGGGGCGGTCGAGGAACCGCTCGACGAGGCAGTCGCCGCGGCCGAACGCCGCGACGGCCTCGCGCACCGCGGCGTCGTACGCCTCGCGGATGTCGCCGGCCTCGCGGACGACGCGCATGCCGCGCCCGCCACCGCCGAAGACCGCCTTGATCGCGATCGGCAGCCCGAACTCCTCGGCGAAGGCGAGCACCTCGTCGACGTCCGACACGGCACCCGTCGTGCCCGGCACGAGCGGGGCGCCGACCTCGGCCGCGAGGGAGCGCGCACGCGCCTTGTCGCCGAGGAGCTCGATCGTGCCGGGGTCGGGACCGATCCAGATGAGCCCCGCGTCGATCACGGCCTGTGCGAAATCGGCGCGCTCCGAGAGGAAGCCGTAGCCGGGGTGGACCGCGTCGGCACCCGAGCGGGCGGCGATGTCGAGGATCTTCCGGGCGTCGAGGTAGGTGTCGGCGGGGAGCCGCCCACCGAGCGCGTAGGCCTCGTCGGCGAGGCGCACGTGCACGGCGTCGGCGTCCTCGTCGGCGTAGATCGCGACGGTCGCGATCTCCGCCTCCTTCGCCGCGCGGATCACGCGGACGGCGATCTCGCCACGATTGGCGATGAGGATCCTGCTGATGGTCATGACGGCATCTCCTGCTCGGTGTCGGTGTCGGTGCCCGGGTGTTCGGTCGTCGAGGGCCGACCGGCCTCGTCGCTCGGGGTGAAACGGATGCGGCTGCCCGGCACGAGCTGGGCGGCCGTCTCGAGGTCGTCGTCGTGGACGACCGCGATCACGGGGTAGCCGCCGGTCAGCGGCCGATCGGCGAGGAAGAGCACGGGCTGCCCGTCCGGGGGCACCTGGAGGGCGCCGAGCACCATCCCCTCGCTCGGGAGCTCGCGGTCGCGGTATCCCTCGGCGCGCGTGAGCGGGGTGCCGGCGAGGCGGACGCCGACGCGGTCGCTGCGCGGGGTCACCTCCCACGACTCGCCCGTGAACGTCGCGAGCGCGCGCGCGTCGAACCAGTCGTCGCGCGGGCCGAGGACGACGCGCAGCGTCGTCTCCTCACCCGCGGCGGGGAGCTCGGTCGGGACCGGCGGCTCGGGTGCACCGACCGCGGCGACCGCGTCGTCGCCCGCGGCGATCACGTCCCCCGCCGCGAGCGGCTCGGGGCCGAGGCCCGCGAGCGTGTCCCGCGAGCGGCTGCCGAGGGTCGCGGGGGCGAGGACGCCGCCCCGCACCGCGAGGACCGTCCGCAGCCCGCGCCGCGGCGCATCGAGCTCGAGGCGCTCGCCCGTGCTGAGCCGGAAGGGCGTCTCGTGCGGCGCCGCGCGCGTGCCGGACGGGCCGGTCACGCGGCCGCGGCGTTCGGCCCCCGTGAGGGCGAGCACGGTCGTCGCGACGGCCTCGACCGCGAACCCACCGTGTGCGAGCTCGACGGCCGCCGCGCCGGGCCGGTTGCCGACGAGACGGTTCGCGCGCCCGAGGGCTCGCGGCACGGCCGTGCCCGAGGCGCCGACGCCCATGCCCGACACGCCCCGGCGGCCCGCGTCCTCGACGAGCGATTGCAGCCCCGGATCGATGACGCGCAGGCTCGGGGTCCCGGTGGCGGCATCCGGGCCGGCGCCGGGCGGTGGGGGAGTCGTCCGCTCGGGCGTCCGGTCGGCGCGGGCCGACACGTGCTCGCGCTCGGGTCGGAAGCGCACGGTGCCGCCCGCGAGCAGCGCGGCGGGCTGCTCGCGCCGCGTGTCCCACATGGCGTGGTCGGTGCGGCCGATGATCTGCCAGCCACCCGGACTCGCGCGCGGGTAGACGCCCGAGAAGGGGCCCGCGAGGCCGACAGCGCCCGCCTCGATCCGCGAGCGCGGCGTCGAGCGGCGCGGCACCTCGAGCGCGGGGTCGCCGCCCGAGAGGTACGCGAAGCCCGGTGCGAAGCCCGTGAAGGCGACGGTGTACTCGCTCGCGGCGTGCCGCTCGATGACCTGCTGCGCGCTCATCCCGGTGAGTGCGGCGACCTCGCCGAGGTCGGGGCCCTCGTAGGCCACGGGGATCACGGTCTCGGTGGCCGAGGTGCCGATCTCGGCCGCCGCGGCCCCCGCCTCGATGAGTCGCCGCAGCTTCGGCACGAGCCGCCGGGGGTCACGCGCCTCGCCGCCCACGACGAGCACCGTGCGAGCGGCGGGCACGATCTCACCCACCGCGAGCGCACCCTCGTCGCGCGCGGCCCGGAGCACGGTGAACACGCGGAGGGCGGCGTCGAGATCGCCGCAATCGATGAGGACGCCCGCCGTGCCGGCGGGGCGGAAGCTCGCCTGCACGTCGCTCACCGGCCCGCCGGGACAACGCTCGACACGTCGATGCCGCCAACGGTGAGGGCCGAGCGCACCGCCCGCGCCATCTCGACCGCCGCGGGGCTGTCGCCGTGGACGCACACCGACTCGGCGCGGACGGCCACGACGCTGCCGTCGCGTGCCGTGAGCGTGCCGGTGCGCACGAGCTCGAGCATGCGCCGCGCGACCTCCTCGGGATCGTGGAGCACCGCCCCCTCCTCGCGACGGGAGACGAGCGCGCCGTCGGGCTCGTAGGCGCGATCCGCGAACGCCTCCGGGACGGCCCGCAGGCCCGCCGCCTCGGCCTGCTCGACGAGCGGCGAACCGGCGAGGCACACGAGCGCGAGCTCGGCGTCGACCGCCCGGATCGCGTCGATCACGACGGCGGCCTCGGCCTCGTCGAACGCGATGCGGTTGTAGAGCGCGCCGTGGGGCTTCACGTAGCCGACCCCGGTGCCCGCGACCCGCGCGAGGCCCTGGAGGGCGCCGATCTGGTAGACGACATCGGCGAAGAGCTCGTCGCGCGAGAGCGACATCGGGCGGCGCCCGAAGCCGACGAGGTCGGGGTAGGCGACGTGCGCGCCGACCGAGACCCCGTGCGCCGCCGCACCGCGGAGGGTCTCGAGGATCGATCTCGGGTCGCCCGCGTGGAATCCGCAGGCGACGTTCGCGCTCGTCACGATCTCGAGCATCGCCGCGTCGTCGCCCATGCGCCACGAACCGAAGTGTTCGCCGAGATCGCTGTTGAGATCCACGTTCGAGGTCATTGCTGTGCACTCCTTCGTCCGGTCACGGAATCGTCTGTCTATGCGGCCAGGAACTCGAAGATCTTGGTGAACGAGACCACGCCCATGTACCACGTCAGCACGGTCGTCGCGGTGCCGAGCGCGAGCAACCACCATTGCACGCGGTAGCCGCCGAGCAGGTCGCGCCGGAACCAGGCGATGTACATGAAGACCGTGAACCCGAGCGGCAGGATGAGGCCGTTGAACCCGCCCGCGAACACGAGCAGGGCGACCGGCGTCGTGCCCATGATGAGGTATGCGACGAGTCCGATGACGATGAACAGGACGGTCACCCAGCCACGCCGCCGCTGGTCGAGCTTCGCGCTGAACACGGTCATGAAGGAGACCGAGGTGAACGCCGCGCCGATGACGCTCGAGATGCCCGCGGCCCAGAGCACGAGACCGAACGCGCGCATGCCCCACTCGCCTGCCGCTGCCTCGAAGGCCTGGCCCGCGGGATTGCCGGACAGATCGAGGACGACGCCGCTCGCGGTCACGCCGAGGAAGCCGAGGAAGAGGACGTAGCGCATGATCCCGGTGATCGCGATGCCGGTGAACGCCGAGTTCGTGACCTGCTTGATGTGCTCCGGGCCCGCGGTCCCCGAGTCGAGCAGCTTGTGGGCGCCCGCGTAGGTGATGTAGCCGCCGACGGTGCCGCCCACGATGGTCGTGATGGCCGCGAAGTCGATCGTGTCGGGGAGGACGGTCTGCCGCAGCGCGTCGCCCACGGGCGGGTTCGCGATGATCGCGACGGCGACCGTGAGGCCGATCATGATGAGACCGAACACGATCATCGCGCGATCGAGCAGGAGCCCGGCCTTGCGGGACAGGAAGATGCCGATCGCGAGGAGCGCGCTGAGCGCGCCGCCGATCTTCGGATCGAGGCCGAGCATCGCGTTGAGCCCGAGGCCGGCGCCGGCGATGTTCCCGATGTTGAACACGAGCCCGCCGATGATCACGAGCACCGAGAGCACGTACCCGCTGAACGGGATGGCCTCGTTCGCGAGCTCCGCGGCACGCTTGCCCGATGCCGTGATGATCTGCCAGATGTTCGCCTGCACGATGAAGTCGATCACGATCGACGCGAGGATGCCGAACGCGAACGCGGCGCCGAGGCTCGCGGTGAACGTCGCGGTCTGCGTGATGAAGCCCGGGCCGATCGCGGACGTCGCCATCATGAAGATCGCGCCGATGAGCGAGGCGCGCCTCGATCGGGCGAAGCCGACCGCGCCGCTCGTCGTCGTCGCGGGCCCGGGGACGGAGACGCCGTCCCCCTTGTCGTTTCCGGGTGACGTTCGATCGCTCATACCGTGGTCGTCCTCTCGCTTCATTGCGTACCGGGAGCCGTTCGCGGCGTGAGCGACGTGCTCCGCGCGATTCGCCCAGGGTACGTCGCCGGATAGAACAAAGCAACAGAATTGTTCTACAACCAAAAAGCTACTGTTCAACTATTTCGAGCATGTTCCGGCGGGGTAACGGGGCCGGGTCGGACGTTCCCGCGCCCTCTGCCGAACACCTCCGATGCCCGGAACGCGTGCTCCGGTACGATCGCGGCATGTCGGGCAGGTCGAACATCGCCCCCGGCCGCTCGGGCGGCGGGGGCGTGTCGCGCGCCGAGGAGGCGGCCGACGAGATCCGTCGCCGGATCCTCGTCGGTGAGCTGAAACCGGGGGAGCGGGCGCCCGAGACGAAGCTCGCCGAATCCCTCGGCATCTCGCGGAACACGCTCCGTGAGGCCCTCACGGCGCTCAGTCGCGAGGGACTCATCACGCAGACCCCCAACAAGGGCGCCTGCGTCGCCGTGCCGAGCCTGAGCGCGATCATCGACATCTATCGGGTCCGCCGCCTCGTCGAGGTGCAGGCCGTCGCCCAGGCGGTGCCCCGCCACCCCGCCATCGCGCGGATGCGTGCCGCGGTCGACGCCGCGCTCGCGGCACGCGAGACGGACGACTGGCTCGAGATCGCGACCGCGAACATCCGGTTCCACCGCGCCGTGTTCGAGCTCACCGACAGTCCCCGACTCGGCGAACTGTACGACCGGCTCGCGACCGAGCTGCGCCTCGCCTTCGGCATCCTCGACGACCCGGCGTACCTGCACGCGCCGTTCCTCGATCGCAACGAGGAGATCGTCGACCTCCTCGAACGCGGCGAGGCCGGGCGCGCGGCCGAGCGGTTCGAGGAGTACCTCCTGCTCGCCGAGCGCATCATCCTCGCGGGATACGAACGCCAGGGGAACGCGTCACCGTCGCCCGGCGCGTGATCGGCCGCGGCGAGGGACGACGAGGGGCTCCCCACCCGGCTCCCCGGTGTGGATTGCGCAGAACACGACGCGGACCGACAGAATGGGAGTGCCGACGATCGGCGACGCCCGCGACGGGCGCGCGAAACAGGGAGGCTCGGACGTGACCGGTTCGACGGAGCAATGGAGCAACTGGGGACGATCGGCCAGGGCGTTCCCCACGCGCATCGAACGACCGCAATCGACCGAGGAGCTGCGTCTCGCGGTCGTGCGTGCCGCGGAGCGCGGTGAGCGCGTGCGGCCCGTCGGTGCCGGGTTCTCGACCAACGCGATCGCCGCCGCACCCGAGGTGCTCGTCGACACCCGCGGCCTGCGCGGGCTGCGCGCCATCGACCGCGACGCGGGCACCGCCACATTCGGTGCGGGCACGACCGTCGCGGAGGCCTCGGCGCTCCTCGAGGCCGAGGGGCTCGCGCTCGTGAACCCCTCGAGCGATCCTGCCGTCACGCTCGCCGGGGCCATGGCCACGGGATCGCACGGCACGAGCCTGCACGCGCCGTCCGTCTCGAGCCAGCTCCTCGAGGCGACCCTCGTCACGGCCGACGGCGGCGCCGTGCGCGTCAGCGACCGGCGCAACGCCGAACTCTGGCCCGCCCTGCGGCTCTCCCTCGGGGCGCTCGGCGTGTTCGCCGAGGTCGTCGTGCCCGTCGTTCCCACCTTCCGCGTCCGCAGCGACGAATCGCGCGAGCGCCTGCGTCCTGTGCTCGACTCGTTCGTCGAGCGGGCCCGCGCCTCCCACCACTTCGCCGTCCGCTGGCGCCCGCACACGGGCGAGGCCTTCGTGCGTCGCCTCAACCGTGAGGTCGGCGACGTGGGTGACGAGCCGGAGCCCGGCCGCGGCGTGCGCGGTATCGCCGCCGTGCGCGACGGCCTCGTCATCGGTCTCGCGAAGGCCGTGCCCGCGCTCGTGCCGGCCATCAACGCGGTCGGCAACCTGCTGCACCCCACGGGCGAGATGCTCGCGGGACCCGTGAGCGGACTCGCCGCCCGGCCGACGCTCCCCGTCGTCACGATGGAGTACTCGTTCCCGCTCGACGACCTCGTCGGGGTCGTGCGCGAGCTCGACGAGCGGCTGCGGGGCGTCCTCGCGCCGAGCATCGTGCGCCTGTCCGTCGCGCCCGCCGACGACAACTGGCTCTCGACCGCGTACGGCCGCGAGGTCGGTCGCATCATGATCAGCGTCCCCTCGGGCGTCGACCCGCGCTCCACGTTCACGCCCGCCGAAGAGCTGTTCCTCGCGAACGGCGGCCTGCCGCACTGGGGCATGGTGCACACCGTGCGCGCCGCCGAGTTCGCGCACGTCGTCTCGCGTTTCAGTGACTTCCACCATGCCCGTGAGCGTCTCGACCCGGATCTGCGCTTCACGAACGGCTACCTGCAGCGCGTCCTCGGGCACTGAGGCGGGCGCCCGGTCGGCGAGCGGGCCGCGTCAATCCGGGTTGACCGCCCGGTCGTCGGGCACGACGGGTTCGTCGTGGGGCGGCCGGTGCAGCCACGGGAAGTCGCGCCAGCGCACCTGGCCGGCCCTGCGGAGGATCGCGATCGCGAGCAGCGCCGCGACGACGCCCGACGCGCCCCCGATCGCGAGCGTCCAGCGTGGCCCGACGAGCTCGACGAACCAGCCCATGAGCGGTGCGCCGATCGGCGTGCCGCCCATGAGGATCGCCATGTACAGCGCCATGACCCGGCCACGGACGGCGGGATCGATGCGCTCCTGCACGAGCGCGTTCGCGGTGTTCATCGCCGTGATCGAGCAGAAGCCGACGGGGACGAGCGCGATCGCGAACAGCCAGTACCAGGGCATGGCCGCCGCGATCGCGCAGAAGACGCCGAACGCGACGAGCGACACGATGAAGGAGCGGAACCGCGCATGCGTGCGGCGCGCCGCGACGAGGGCGCCCGAGAGCGAGCCGATCGCGATGACCGAGTTGAGCAGGCCGAACGCGTCGGCCTGCAGGCCGAAGCCGATCGTCGCCATCGTCGAGGTGAAGATCGCGAAGTTGAGCCCGAGCATGCCGAACACGAAGATCGCGACGAGTACCGCGATCAGGTCGGGTCGTCCCGCGACATAGCGCAGGCCCTCCCGGATCTGCCCGCGCGCCCGCGGCTGGCGCGGTGCCGGATGCAGCTCGCCGCCGCGCATCGCGACGAGCGCGACGATCGTGAACGCGAACGTGGCCGCGTTGATGAGGAACACGGGCCCCGCGCCGACCGCGACCGTGAGGAGGCCCGCGATGGCAGGGCCGACGAGCCGGGCGGAATTGAAGGAGGTGGAGTTGAGCGCGATCGCGTTCGACAGCAGCTCGCGGTCGACGATCTCGGAGACGAACGACTGGCGGGCGGGCGCATCGAGCGATGCGACGACCCCGAGCGCGAGCGCGAAGCAGTAGACCATCCACAGTTGCGCCGTCCCCGACACGACGAGCAGCCCCAGCCCGAGCGCGAGCACGCCCGAGGCGATCTGCGTGCACAGCAGCAGGCGGCGCTTCGGGAACCGATCGGCGAGGAGGCCCGCGTACGGGGCGAGCAGGAGCTGCGGACCGAACTGGAGCGCCATCGTGATCCCGACGGCCGTCGCATCGTTGTCGGTGAGCTCCGTGAGCACGATCCAGTCCTGCGCCGTTCGCTGCATCCACGTGCCGACGTTCGACGCGAGCGAGCCCGCGAACCAGAGTCGGTAGTTCCGCTCTCGCAGGGAACGGAACGTGGCGGCCATGGCTGCACGCTACACGCGTGGCGCTCCCGGCGGTCGCACCGCGGCGGACCGTCGGTTGCACGTACAATCGATCGGGCCCCGATCCGCCCGCACCTGCATCCGAGGAAGAGCATCACCGCATGGCTGAGAAAGACCGCGACCACGTCCGTCGGCTCCGGGAGGAGGCCAACGCCATCCGTCGTCAGGAGCAGGCGACGAAGCGGCGCAAGCGCATCTTCGCACAGGTGGGCATCATCGTCGGCGCCGTCGTGGTCATCGCCCTGATCGTCGGCGGGGCCCTGTGGGGGCAGCAGCTGTTCTTCCCGGCGCCGCAGTTCGCGGGCGCGCAGGCCACGACGACGGTCACCTCGACGGTGACGGGTGAGGCGAGCGAGGAGCCCGTCGTGACGGGTGAGAACGGTGTCGTCACGATCGGTCAGCCGACGGCGCCCGTCACGATCGACCTCTACTTCGACATCTCGTGCCCGCACTGCATCGACTACCACGCGCAGGTCGGCCCGACGTTCACCGACCTCATCGCGACCGGCCAGGCCAAGGTGAACTACCACGCCATCAACTACGTCGCACCGTACGGCGCGCAGGCGGGCGGCGCACTCCTCGCGATCGCGGCCTACGACCCCGCGAACTACCTCGCGGCCGTCGACGCGTTCTACTCGGTGCCCGCCGAGACGCAGCAGAACTGGGGTGCGGCCGACTACGCGGCCCTGCTGCCCTCGATCGGCGTCACGAACCCCGAGGCCGTGGCGGCCGTCCAGTCCGGCGACTACGTCCGCCTCATCACGAAGGCGACGCAGCTCGCTCGCGACAGCGAGGTCTCCGGCACCCCGAGCGTCGCCGTGAACGGCGCGATGCAGTCCGATATCCCCACCGCGGCGCAGCTCTACGAGCTCGTGAACGCGAACGGTGGCACCGTGCAGGCACCCGCGGCATGAGCCGCACCCAGCGCACCGCGCGAGAACGCGCGAACGAGGGCGAGGCGGCGGTGGCGTCGTCCGAGCGGGACGCCGACGACCGGCACGTCGAGGAGCTGCCCTGGTTCTTCCGCGAGCCCCGCAACCTCGCGTGGCTCCTCGTCGTGTGCGGCGCGATCGGCCTGTTCGCGAGCGCCTCGCTCACGGTCGAGTACATCCACAAGCTCCAGGACCCCACCGCGGCGCTCGTGTGCGACGTCAACCTCTTCGTCACGTGCGGTCCCGCGATGGGGTCGTGGGCGGCCCACATCCTCGGCTTCCCGAACATCATCATCGGGCTCGCGGCCTTCGCCGTTCCGATCGTCGTGGGCATGGGATCGTTCGCGGGCGCCCGGTTCCGCCCCTGGTTCTGGATCGGGTTCCAGGTCGGACTCGTGGGCGCGGCCGCGCTCATCACGTTCCTGCAGTGGTTCAGCGTCTTCGAGCTCGCGCGGCTCTGCATCTGGTGCATGATCATCTGGTCGACGACCATCCCGCTCGTCGTCTTCGGGACGCTCTTCAACCTCACGCACGGGCACCTCGGCGCTCGTGGCGTCCGCATCGGGAGGGGGCTCGCGCCCTACGCCTGGACGATCGTCGTGCTCTGGTACCTCGTCATCGTCGGCGTCATCGTCGCCGGCATGTGGAGCACGATCCAGCTCGTGCTCGCCTGACGCACACGCTCGTGCACGCGTGAAGCGAGACGAACGCCGTGGGCCCCGGATCGGATGATCCGGGGCCCACGGCGTTCGTCTCGCGTTCCGCAGCTCAGGCGATGCGGCGGTCGCCCTCGACCTCGGACGAGTCGTCGTGCAGGCGCTCGGGATCGGGCTGCAGCGCCGCCGCGATGTCCTCGAGCGTCTGGGGCGGCGAGAAGAAGGCCTCGATGGCCTTCATGCGCGCGGCCTCCGCACCGTCGGCGGGCGCGGTGGCCGCGGCGTCATCGGTGTGGTCGTCGTCCGCTGCGGGCGCGTCCTCGCCCGGTGCGGCCTCGGTGTCGTGCGAATCGTTGGGCTCCGGGTCCTCGGGCGTCACGTCCGCGTCGTCGCCCGGCGTCCCGGTGCCCTCGGGGGGTGCGTCGGTGTGTGCCGCCTCGATGTGCTCGGGCTCCGCGTCGCCGCCCTCCGGCTTCGCCTCGATGGCGAGGAACGGCTCGGGCTGCTCGAGTTCCGCGACGACCGCGATGGAGTTCTGGATGCGTCGCACGAGGTCGGCGACCATGATCTCGGAGAACATCGCGTCGTCACCCGCCGCCCGATCGGCACGCCACTCCAGCCGGTAGCGGCCGCGCGCGCCGAACATGTCGGTCATGAGGGCCGTGAGTTCCTCGCGCGCCTCCGGCGTCAGGGCGGCTGCCGGCTCGAGGAGTCGCGGCGCCGCGTGTTCGCCGGGCGGCAGTCCGACGCCGACCACGTTTGGCCGGACGTTCAACGGCATCGACGGCCGCAGTGCCGGGGCTGCGACGAGCGGTGCCGGCGGTTCGGGGGTCGGGTCCGCCGCGAGCACGGGGACCGCGTCGTCGACCACCTCGCTCTGCTCGACCGCGTCCGTCTGATCAGCGGGGCGGCGCCGCTTACGAAGCCATCCGAACACGGCCGCTCCTCTCCTCGCCGGTATCCATGCCGACCAGTGTTCTCGGCGTGTCGTCAACGGTCTCGCTGACACGCCGCGGGTCGGGTGATTGTGCGGGTGTCGATTCGGTCACGCCACGATCCCGTCCGACCCGGTCGTCAGCTCTCGAGGGCGTCGTGTTCGTCGTCCGCGTCGTCGAGCACGCCGGCGATCGCGACGGCGACGCCGATCCCCCAACCGATCCACAGCAGGGCGACGGCCCAGCGGCGGTGGGACGTGGAGGTGCGCCGGATGACGGGCACCACGGCGAAGATCGAGGAAAGGACGGCACCGTTCATCAGGAATTTCCGCATTGGGACCTCCAGGTCGATTCGTGGCCACAAGCGTAGCGGCCCGTCGGGGCGGTTCCGTGAGTGTCCGGTCTGACCGATCGGTTAGATCCTATCCGCGCGGTCAGGTACGATGTTCCGGTGCAGGAAACGAGAACCGACCCGGCGGTCGAGATGCGGCGCGCGTCGCTGCAGTTGTTCGCGCGCCACGGGTACGAGGCGACGTCGCTCCAGGATGTCGCCGACGCGGTCGGCTACACGAAGGCGAACGTCCTCTACCACTTCGGTTCCAAGCAGGGCCTCTTCGACGCGGCCGTCGGGCCCGGCGTCGAGGACTTCGAGCGCCTCATCGGCCGGCTGCGGGCAGATCCGCACCTGCGTGATCCCGACCACATCGCGCGCGTGTTCGTCGAGTTCCTCTTCGACCACCTCGACGAGGTCGACCTGTTCATCAACCGCGCGTCCACGCTCGCCGAGCAGCCGCTCGTGCGACGCGCGAACGAGCTCATCGACGGACTCGTCGAGCTGTCCCTCGGCGCCGCACCGGACTCCGACCGGCAGCTGCGCATCGACATCGCGTTCAGCGGCGTCGCCTACTGCATCGCGTCGGCCCACCGGGCCGAGCGCGAGTCCGTGCCGCTCGACGAGGAGCTGCGCGAACGGTTCATCGGGGCGATCGTCGCGATCGCCTCCATCGACTGACCGGACGCCCAGGGGCTCACTCCCGAAAGGATCAGCGTGGCACTCCTCCTCTTCCGACTCGGCCGCGGTTCGTACCGCAGGCCGTGGGCCGTCATCGGCGGCTGGCTGCTCCTGCTCGCGATCGCCCTCGGCCTCGGCCTCGGGTTCGGCGGCACGCTCAAGGAATCGTTCGCGATCCCCGGCACCGAGTCGCAGGAGGCGCTCGACCGCCTCGACCAGGTGTTCCCCGAGGTCGCGGGTGCGTCGGCCAGCGTCGTCGTGGTCGCGCCCGGGGGCGTCGACGTCCACGATGCGGACGCACGCGCCGAGATCGAGGCCGTCGCCGAGCACATCGACGGGTTCGACGGCGTCGAGCAGGCGCTCTCCCCGTACTCCGAGTACGCGACCGACAGCCTCTCCGAGGACGGGCGCGCCGCGATCATCTCCGTCCAGTTCTCGACGACCGCCGACGCGCTCCCCGAGGGACTGCTCGAGCAGGTCCGGTCGGAGGGCGAGTCGCTCACGGCGGACGGTTTCGACGTGAGCTTCGGTGGCGAGGTCTATCAGGAGCTCGAGTACGGACTCACCGTGACCGAGGTGTTCGGTGTCGTGTTCGCGGCCGTCGTGCTCGTCGTGACGTTCGGCTCCGTCCTGGCCGCGGGCATGCCCCTCGGAACGGCGATCATCGCGATCGGTGTCTCGATGGGCGGCATCCTGTTCGTCGCGAAGTTCATCACGGTCTCGAGCGCCACCCCGCTGCTCGCGGTCATGATCGGCATCGCGGTCGGCATCGACTACGCCCTGTTCGTGCTGTCGCGCCACCGCCACCAGCTCGCGAACGGCGTCGACCCGGAGGAGTCCGCCTCGACGGCGGTCGGCACGGCGGGAAGCGCCGTGCTGTTCGCGGGGGTCACGGTCATGATCGCGCTCGCGGGGCTCCTCATCGTGGGCATCCCGTTCCTCTCGGTCATGGGCATCGCGGCGGCCGTCGCGGTGTTCGTCGCGATGGCGGCGGCGGTCACCCTGCTGCCCGCGTTCCTCGGGCTCGCGAAGGGGCGCCTCGTCCCGAAGCCCGGCTCGCGCGCCGCGAAGCGCGAGACGGGCGCCGACGAGCGGCCGTCCATGGGGCGCCGCTGGGTGCGCTTCGTCCTGCGTGCCCCGATCGTGTTCGTCGTGCTCGTCGCGGGCGTGCTCGGGACGCTCGCGATCCCCGCCCTCTCGCTCCAGCTCGCGCTGCCCTCGGGGGCCGCGCAGAACCCGGGCACCGACGCCCGCGACGCGTACGACGCGATCAGCGAGCACTTCGGGGCGGGCTCGAACGGCCCGCTGCTCGTCATGATCGATCTCACGCGCGCCGACGACGACACCCTCCTCGACGACCTCGCGGCCGTGCGGGACGAGGTCCGCAGCGTGCCCGGCGTGAAGACGACGGGCGACGCGCTGCCGAACCCGACCGTCGACTCCGCGATCCTGCAGGTCGTGCCCGAGACAGGCCCGACCGATCCCGCGACGCTCGACGTCGTCAACGGCATCCGCGGCCTCGAGGGGACGCTGCTCGACGAGACCGGCATGCAGATCTCCGTCACGGGCTACACCGCGGTCGCGATCGACATCTCCGACCGGCTCGACCAGGCGCTCCTGCCGTTCGCGGGTGTCGTCGTGGGGCTGTCGTTCCTGCTGCTCATGATGGTGTTCCGCTCGGTGCTCGTGCCGCTCAAGGCCGCGCTCAGCTTCCTCCTGTCGGTGTTCGCCGCCTTCGGCGTCGTCGTCGCGATCTTCCAGTGGGGCTGGTTCGCGGACGCGCTGCACATCGTGCCGGGGCCGATCATCTCGTTCATGCCGATCCTGCTCCTCGCGATCATCTTCGGGCTCGCGATGGACTACGAGGTGTTCCTCGTCTCGGGCATGCGCGAGGCCTACGTGCGCGGCGCCCCGCCGAAACAGGCGATCGAGTTCGGGTTCGCCCAGGGCGCGCGCGTCGTCACCGCGGCAGCCCTCATCATGTTCTTCGTGTTCGCCGCGTTCGTCCCCGAGGGGGCGGGCGTCATCAAGGCGATCGCCCTCGGCCTCGCCGCGGGCATCGCGTTCGACGCGTTCCTCGTCCGCATGACCCTCGTGCCCGCGCTCATGGCGCTCATGGGCAAGGCCGCGTGGTGGCTCCCGCGCTGGCTCGCGAAGCGACTGCCCGACCTCGACATCGAGGGCGAGCACCTACGCACCTACCGCTCCGGGGTCGAGTGGGCGCAGGGCAGCTCGGAGCGTGCGGCGCTCGCGCTCGACGAGCTCGTCGTGGGCGACGAGCAGCACCGCATCGGCCCGGTCTCGGGCGAGATCTCGCGCGGCGGCGTGCTCTTCCTCGTCGGTCCCGAACCCGCCAGGCGCGTCGTCGCCGCGACGATCCAGGCTCGCCTCGCGCCCGTCTCCGGGCGGCTCCAGGTGCTCGGCCACACGGTCCCCGGTGACGAGTCGAGCGTGCGCGGCCTCGTCGCGATCGCCGATCTGAGCGACCTCGAGGACCGCGACTTCGAGCTGTCGCTCGGCGACCTCGTGCGCGAGCACGAACGCGCCGCACGCTCGATGTGGTCGCTCCCGGCGAGCGACGCCGCCGTCCGAGCGCGCGTCGCCCGCATCCGTGCGGCCGTCACGACGGCCGGGGGAGCGGCCGATCGCGTCACGACCACGACGGCCGTCGGCACCCTCGACCCCGTCGCGCGAGCCGTCGTCCTCGCGGGCCTCGCGCTCGCGGAGGGCCCCGACCTCCTCGTCGTCGACGCCAACCACCTCGCGGAGCTGCCCGCTTCGGGCGAGCTCGTGGGCCGAATCGCCAGGGCGATCGCCGAACTCGCACCCGACGCGACGACGATCGTCGTCGGCGTGCCGCCCGGGCTCGATCTCGCCGCCGTCGACGCCGCCATGGCGGGGCCGCGACGCACCCTCGCCGCACTCACGATCGGCGACCCCATCACGTCCAGCACGACCGAGCGAAAGGACGCCCTGCGATGAGCAGCCGGATCCTCCACACTGAGTCCGCCGCCCCGAACACGATCCGGAATCGGCGCGTGCGCAACATCCTCACGGCGATCATCGTTCCCGTCCTCGTCGCGATCGCCTACCTGGCGGGCACGAGCGGGGCCGACGCCCGGACGAGTGCGCTCCCCGCCCTCATCGTGAACGAGGACCAGATGGTCGAGCAGACCGCCGCCGACGGGACGACCACGCCCGTCGTCGCCGGTCGCCTGCTCGTCACCGCCCTCGCCGAGCCCGAGAACGCCTACGGCTTTTCGTGGGGGCTCGCGAACGCCGAGACCGCCGAGGCCGCGCTCGCGAGCGGCGACGCGTACGTCGTCGTCACGATCCCGTCCGATTTCTCCGCCTCCGTCGTCTCGCTCGGCACGAACGAGCCGACGCCCGCGAACATCTCGGTCACGACCGACCAGGCGCACGACTACCTCGCGGGTCAGGCGGCCTCGTCGCTCACCTCCGCGCTCACCGCGGCGTTCGGCACCGAGATCACCCAGATGGTCGCGATCGGCCTCGCCGAGGGATTCGCGCAGACCGGCGACGCGCTCGACGAGGCCGCCGACGGTGCCACGCAACTGCAGTCCGGCGCGAACCAGCTCGGGACGGGTTTCGACACGTACAGCCAGGGGCAGCAGCAGATCACCGACGGCCTCGCCGCCTCCGCCGAGGGGGCCGGGCAGCTCGCCGACGGGGTGACCCAGTACACCGAGGGCGTCGGTGAGCTCTCGAGCGGCGTCTCGACGTACACGTCCGGTGTCAGCACCTACGTGAGCGGGGTCGGCGAGTACACGGCCGGTGTCGACTCGCTCGCGGGCACGATCGTGGAGGCCGGTTCGGCGATCCCGGCGGACCAGCTCGCCACGGTCGCCGCGTCTGGCCCGCAGGTCGAGGCAGCGGCCGACGCGTACGACCAGGCCAAGACGACGTACGACGAGAGCGTCGAGCCCGCGCTCGCGAACGCCGAGGCGACGGCCGAGAGCCTGCGGGCCTCGTGCGCCATGCTCCCCGAGGAGGCGGACCGCGCGACCTGCGTCGGGCAGGTCGACGAGCTCGCGGGTGGCGCGACCGAGGCGAAGTCCGTCCTCGACGCGGTGTTCGGTGCGGATCTCGGCAACCAGCTCCGCCAGATCGTGCCGATCCTCCCCATGCTGCCGGACATCGTGAACGGTGCCGTGTCGGGCGCGCAGCAGCTCATCGCGGCCGGCGAGCAATTGCGTTCGGGAGGCACGGAACTCACCGACGGCGGCACCACGCTCACCTCGGGCGCCGGGACGCTGTCGACCGCGGGCACCGAGCTCGAGACGGGCGCGAGCGAACTGTCGAGCGGGCTCGTGCTGCTGAGCGACGGCCAGTCCCAGCTCGCGGCGAGCAACCCCGAGCTGCGGAACGGCATGACGCAACTCGCGGGCGGTGCGGGCGACCTGTCGACCGGGCTCCGTTCGGGCGCGGACGAGGCGCGCGATGCGCTCGGCGACCCGACGCGCTACGGCGAGGCGCTCGCGAACCCGGTCGTGGCGACCCTCGTGTCGCAGCATTCGCCGGGCTTCGGTGGGATGCTCCTCGCGATCGTGCTGCCGCTCATCGTATGGCTCGCGGCCCTCGTCACGATGCTGCTGCGCCGCACGGTCACGCGCGACGAACTCGCCTCGACCGGCACGAACGCGCGACTGCTCGGTCGCGCCCTGCGCAAGCTCGCCCTCCCCGTCGCCGTCGTGGCCGTCCTCGTCACGATCATCGGGCACGTCTGGGCCGGTGTGCCGGCCGCCGCGATCCTCGGCACCATGACGGTCGGCCTGCTCCTCGCGGGCGCGGTAGCCGGTCTCCACGTCCTCTTCGTCGCCCTCTGGGGCCGCCGGTCGGGGGCGATCGCGTCGCTCGCGTTCCTCGCCGTGCAGGTGCTCGCCGTCCGCGGCTTCGTGCCGATGGAGTTCCGTGCGTCGTGGCTCGACGCGCTCGCGGTCGTCTCGCCGCTCGCCCACGCGTCGGCCGGGCTGCAGCTCGTCTACGCGGGCGGTGCCGGGGGGTCGATCGCGCAGGCGCTGCTCTCGATCGCGCTCATCGGCGTGATCGCGCTCGCCGCCGCCGGGATCGTGATCGGTCGGCGCCGCGCGACCACGCTCGCGCGCGTCGTCGATCTGCGTTCCCTGGCCGTCACGAACGCCGCGTGACGGACGTGAGCGAGGACCGAGACCGAATATGACGTCGATGTGCCGAGTGTGACGGGGGAGGGGTGACGCGCTCGCACGCCTTCCCTACGCTCGGGCCATGACCACCACCCGTGCTCCGCAGCAGCTCCGACTCGTGCTCGTCGTGCCCCAGGGCACCCGCGCGACGGGCATGCGCGGCATGTGCGGTGACGCGGGTGTGGCGGTCCTCGATCGAACGGCCGACGCGGGGTTCCGCTACGGGTCCGAGACCGTCGAGGTGCACGACGATCCGACGGCGAACCGGGTCGAGGGCGCGGCGGCGGACGCCGACGTGCTCCGCATCGACCACCGCGGGACGGACGCGACCCGGGCCGCGGTCGGCCGCGCGCGCATCGCGCTCGCGGCCGCGGGGCGGACGATCGGCGAACTGCGCATCGCCGTCCGGCTCGCGGTCGTGACCGGCGCGACCGACGCGCTCGCGCACGGTGCGGCCGATCGCCTCGGGCTCGATCCCGTCACGCGCGCGAACGCGCTCGTGGGCACCCCGGAACGCGTCGCCGGCCGGCTCGCGTCGTTCGCCCGTTCGGGCGAGGTCGACCTCGTCGACCTGTCACCGACGCTCGGCACCGAGCACAACCACGATGCGCTCGCGGGGGCCCGTGCCCTGCGGGCGGTCTTGCGAGACGTCGTGCCGCGCCTCGGCGGCCGCGGCCTCGTCGCCGCATCGCGCCGCGCGAGCGCCGCCGAGGCGCTCGGCCTCCACGCCCCCGCCGCGCGGACGGTCGCCCCGCGCGTCGCGTTCGGCATCGGCGAGACGGACATCCCGCCGGGCTGGTGAGCGCGGGGCCCCGCGCGTCGGGTTAGGCGACGGCGGGGTCGTTCGTCGAGTTCGGCGCGTCCGCGAGGGCGTCGCCCGGGCGCGCGTCGTCGGCGGCCGCATCGCCACGATCGGGGGCGGCGTCCGCCGGAGCGGTCGCACCCGTGACGTCCGATTCCGTCGCGCCCGGCCCAGCCGAGGGCTGCCCGAGGTGTTCGCGCGCGAACGCGACGGTCTCGCGCAGCATGCGGATGCGGTCGGCCTCGTTCTTCGCCTTGCGCGTGTTCACCTCCGCGACGACGTTCCCGTCCCAACCCTGCGCCGCGAGGTACTGCAGCGTCTCGGCGACCGGCTGGCCACCCTCGCCGGGCGCGAGGTGTTCGTCCCACATCTTGCCGTCGGCGCCCGGGGCCTGCCCGTCGCACAGGTGGACGTGTCGGATGCGCTCGCCGCCCGCCTTCACCATCTCGAGCGAGTCGCGCCCGGACAGGGCGGCGTGCGAGAAGTCGAGCGTGATCGCGTCGCAGTCCATCACGATCGGGTCGATGCCCGGCAGGTACGCCTTGAGCTCCCGGCCCGAGACCTTCCAGGGGAACATGTTCTCGACGGCGATCTCGACGCCCGTGTCGCTCGCGATCTCGCGCACGATCTCGAGGAAGTTCTCCGCGTAGCCGGACTGCCACCGGAACGGCGGGTGGACGACGACCGTCGTCGCGCCCACGTCGCGCGCGAGCTCGGCCGAGCGCTGCAGCTTCACGCGCTGGTCGCGTCCCCACACGAACTGCGTGAACAGCAACACGGGCGCATGGATCGCGAGCACGGGCAGCTCGTAGCGGCGCGAGAGCCCCGCCATCTGCTCGACGCTTCGCGTCGCCTGCTCCGTCGAGACCATGACCTCCATGCCGTCGAACCCGGCCTCCCGCGCGATGCGGAAGGAGGCCTCGAGGGACTTCGGGAACGTGCAGGAGGTGCTCATGCCGACCTTGCTCATGCGGGCGACCCTACTCCTGTGATGCCGACGTCGGGTGACCGCGGGACGACCGTCCGGTGGTCGCGACGGCCGACCCGACGCGACCGGGCGCCCCGTTCTCGGAGGGCGGAATGCGGCGCGACCGGCCGAATCGGCTTTCAGGTTCCGCTAAGATCGTGCCCGGACGAGTGCATACACAACTGGGGGGAGTCGGAGTCGGATGCTGATTCTCCTCACCGTGTTCATGGCGGTCGCGATCCTCATCCCGATCATCCAACGGTGGGTGCGAAACGGTATCTTCGCGATCGGGGCGCTCGTGCCCGCCGTCGCCTTCGTCGTCACGGTCCTGCAGGGCCCGATCGTCCTCGCGGGCGGTGTCGTCGAGGAGCGCTTCGCGTGGATCCCGCAGATCGGCCTCGATCTCGATCTGCGCGTCGACACGCTCTCGTGGGTGCTCGCGCTCGTCGTGACGGGCGTCGGCGCACTCGTGCTGCTCTACTGTGCCCGGTACTTCTCGCCCGACGAGCCGAACCTCGGGCGCTTCGGCGGCGTGCTGCTCGCGTTCGCGGGTGTCATGTACGGCCTCGTCATCGCCGACAACGTCTACCTGCTGTTCGTGTTCTGGGAGGCGACGAGCGTCCTCTCCTACCTCCTCATCGGGCACTACACCGGCCGCCGCGCGAGCCGCGGCGCCGCGATGCAGGCGCTGCTCGTCACGACCCTCGGCGGGCTCGTCATGCTCGTCGGGCTCGTCATCCTGCACGCCGTGACCGGCACCGCGAGCCTCGCGGCGATCGTCGCGTCGCCGCCGCCGTTCACGGGCCTCGTCATCACGGCCGTCATGCTCGTGCTCGTGGGTGCCGCATCCAAGTCGGCCCTGCTGCCGTTCCACTTCTGGCTCCCGGCCGCGATGGCCGCGCCGACGCCCGTGAGCGCGTACCTGCACGCCGCCGCGATGGTCAAGGCGGGCATCTACCTCATCGCCCGCCTCACGCCCGGCTTCGCCGACATGCCCGTCTACCGCGAGGTGCTCGTCACGCTCGGGATCGCGACGATGCTCGTCGGCGGCTACCGTGCGCTGCGGCAGTACGACCTCAAGCTCATCCTCGCCTACGGCACGATCTCGCAGCTCGGCTTCCTCACGATCGTCGTCGCGTTCGGCACGCGTGATGCGGCGCTCGCGGGCATCACGCTGCTCGTCGCCCACGCGTGCTTCAAGGCCACGCTCTTCCTCGTCGTCGGCATGATCGACCACCGGACGGGGACGCGCGACATCCGCAAGCTCTCGGGGCTCGGCCGCTCGGCGCCGCTCCTGTTCATCATCTCGCTCGTCGCGGCCGGGTCGATGGCGGGCCTGCCGCCCATGCTCGGCTTCGTCGCGAAGGAGGCCGTGTTCACGTCCTTCCTCGCGGCGGGCGAACTCGGGGACGCGCTCGGCTGGGTCGCGCTCATCGGATCGGCCGCGGGTGCCGTGCTCACGGTCGCCTACAGCTGTCGTTTCGTCTTCGGCGCGTTCGCCGAGAAGCCGGGCGTGGAGAAGGTCCGCTACGTGCGCGAGCACGTCGACTTCATGTTCTCGCAGCTCGTGCTCGCGATCGTCTCAGTCGTGCTCGGCATCGCGTCCCCGCTGCTCGACGCCCCGCTCGCGGGCTACGCCGACACCGTGCCCGCCCTGCCGCCCGGCATCGTCTCGGTCGAGGAGCCCTCCCTTTACCACCTGGCGCTCTGGCACGGACTCGAACCGGCGCTCGGGATCTCCGCGATCACCCTCGCCCTCGGTCTGCTCCTGTTCTGGGCGCGCGAACCCGTGTCGCGCCTGCAGGCCAAGGTGCCCGCGCTCGTCGACTCCGCTCGCGGCTACTGGTGGTCGATGCGCGTCGTCGATCTCGTCGCGGCCCGGGTCACGGCCTTCACGCAGCGCGGTTCGCTGCCGTTCTACCTCGGCACGATCCTCATCGTGTTCATCGGCGCGACCGGCATCGCGTTCGCCATGGGAGGCGCCTGGCCCGAACTCCCGCCCGTCGAGTTCAGCTGGGTGCAGCTCGCGGTCATCAGCATCATGTCGGTCGCCGCGATCGCGGCGACGCGGGCGCCCAAGCGCTTCCAGGGCGTGATCCTCGTCGGCGTCACGGGCTACGGCATGGTCATGATCTTCGCGCTGCACGGCGCCCCCGACCTCGCGATCACGCAGGCGCTCATCGAGTCGATCACGCTCGTCGTGTTCGTCCTCGTCCTGCGCCGCCTCCCTGCCGCACACGGGTCGCGCGACAAGAACCCGCCGGCGTGGATCCGCTGGATCATCGGCATCGCCTTCGGGCTGTCGATGGCCGCGATCGTGCTGTTCGCGATGGCCTCGCGCCAGGCGAGCCCCGACTCCCTCGCGTTCCCCGAACTCGCCTACGTCGGCGGCCACGGCGAGAACGTCGTCAACGTCACGCTCGTCGACATCCGCGGCTGGGACACGATGGGCGAGCTCAGCGTGCTCGTCGCCGCGGCGACGGGCATCGCGAGCCTCATCTTCATCCGCACGCGCGTGTCGAAGCCGTCGGCGGCGAGGACCCCGCAGCGGCGACGCCTCACGGCCTCGCCGATCACCGAGGCGATCGAGCTGCCCACGGCCCGCCTTCGCCGCACCGGCGGAGCGGTGCCGAAGCACCAGAAGGTCTGGCTCATGGCCGGACGCTCGCTCGCGCCGGAGAACCGCTCGATCATCCTCGAGGTCGTCGTGCGCCTCGTCTTCCACGCGCTCATCATCGTGTCGCTCTACCTGCTGTTCGCCGGCCACAACGATCCCGGTGGCGGCTTCGCGGGCGGCACCGTCGCGGGCCTCGCGATCGCCTCCCGCTACCTCGCGGGCGGCCGAGCCGAACTCGACCAGGCGGTGCGCGTCGACGCGGGACGCCTGCTCGGCGTGGGCCTGCTCATGGCGACGCTCACCGCGCTCGTCCCACTGTTCTTCGGGCAGGGCCCGCTCGCGAGCGCCTACATCGACGTCGCCATTCCGTACGTCGGACAGTTCGTGTTCGTCACGTCGACCTTCTTCGACATCGGCGTCTACCTCGTCGTCATCGCCCTCGTGATCGACGTCCTGCGCTCGCTCGGCGCCGAGGTCGACCTGCAGGCCGAACAGCTCGACGACGACGCCGACGACGGCGAGCTCACGGTCACCCCGATGGGCAGCATCGCCGACGACCCCGTCGTCGAACCCGCGAACGGCACCCGGACGGAGGACCGCTCGTGACCCTCTCCCTCGTGCTGCTCATCGGCATGGTCGTGCTCTACGCGTGCGGCATCTTCCTGCTGCTCGAACGCTCCCTCACGCGCATGCTCCTCGGGTTCCTGCTCGTCGGGAACGCGACGAACATCCTCGTGTTCTTCACGAGCGGGTCGTTCGGCGCCGCACCGCTCTACGATCCCGAGCGCGCCCCCGAGACGTACTCCGATCCGCTCCCGCAGGCGTTCATCCTGACGGCGATCGTCATCACCTTCGGGGCCACCGCGTTCCTCCTCGCCCTCGTCTACCGCTCCTGGCGCCTCGCGCAGGTCGACACGGTCGAGGACGACGAGGAGGACATCGCGATGCGCTCGATCGACCCGACGCTCGACGACGAGGAGTTCGACGAGGAGGACTCGGGCGACACCGAGTTCGGCACCTTCGCGGAGGCCGCCGTCTCGAACGCCTCCGACGACGTGGCCGACATCCTCGGCATCGACGACGGCGAGGTACAGGAACTGCGCACCGTGGCCGAACGGCCCGAGAACGATCCGGACGACGACCGGGAGGGACGCGAATGACCTGGCTCGTCCCACTCGTCGTGCTCGTGCCGCTCATCGGCGCGGGGTTCGCGCTCGCGAGCGCGCGCAGGCAGAAGCTGCAGATCGCGATCGCCGTCGGCACGATGGTCGTCGCGCTCGCCGTGAGCGTCACGATGCTCGCGGTCGTCCACCTCGGTGACGCGACCCTCGTCATCCAGGGCGGCGGCTGGGCCGCACCGTTCGGCATCTCGCTCGTCGTCGACCGCCTGAGCGCGCTCATGGTCGTCGTCACGAGCGTCGTGCTGCTCGGCGTCATGATCTTCTCGATCGGACAGGGCGCCGCCGACGGCGACGAGGAGACGCCGGTCTCGATCTTCTACCCGACCTACCTCGTGCTCGCCGCGGGCGTCTACAACGCGTTCATCGCGGGCGACCTCTTCAACCTCTACGTCGGGTTCGAGATCCTGCTCGTCGCGAGCTTCGTGCTCATCACCCTCGGCGGCACGGCGAGCCGACTCAAGGCCGGCGTCACCTACATCATCGTGAGCCTCGTCTCCTCGATCCTGTTCCTCGGCGCGGTCGGCGCGATCTACGGCGCGGTCGGCACGGTCAACCTGGCCGAGGTGTCGGTGCGCATCGCACAACTGCCGCAATCGACCCAGCTCGTGCTCCACCTCGCGCTGCTCATCGCGTTCGGCATCAAGGCCGCGCTGTTCCCGCTCTCCTTTTGGCTGCCCGACTCGTACCCGTCGGCACCCGCACCGGTCACGGCCGTGTTCGCGGGCCTGCTCACGAAGGTCGGCGTGTACGCGATCCTGCGCACCGAGAGCGTTCTGTTCGCGTCGAACGACATCTCGACCCTGCTCATGATCGTCGCGATGCTCACGATGGTCGTCGGCATCCTCGGTGCCGTCGCACAGGCCGGCATCCGCAGGATGCTCTCGTTCACGCTCGTGAGCCACATCGGCTACATGATCTTCGGCATCGCGCTCGGCACCGAGGCGGGCTGGGCGGCGACGGTGTTCTACATCGTGCACCACATCGTCGTGCAGACGACGCTCTTCCTCGTGACGGGCCTCATCGAACGCGTCGCGGGCTCCTCGTCGCTCACGCACCTCGCGGGCATGCTCAAACGCGCGCCGTACATCGCGGTGCTCTTCTTCATCCCAATGCTCAACCTCGGCGGCATCCCGCCGTTCTCGGGCTTCATCGGGAAGCTCGGCCTGTTCACGGCGGGTGCCGAGGTCGGGGGCTGGCTCGTCTACACGGCCATCGCGCTCGGCGCGCTCACGAGCCTCCTCACCCTGTACGCGCTCGTGCGCGTCTGGAACCTCGGCTTCTGGCGCCGCAAGGACGAGCTCGAGGACTTCTCGTCGCCCCTCACGGCCCAGCTCACCGACACCCCGGAGTCGGCCGTCGTCACCGAGACGAAGCAGTCGTCGCACCTCATGACGGCCGCGACCGCGACGATGGTCGCCGTGAGCGTCCTCATCACGGTCTTCGCCGGTCCCATCTACGAGATCGCCGATCAGGCCGCCGACAACCTCTCGGGCGGCGGCGACTACGTCGACGCCGTGCACTCGGAGAGCGGTGAGGGCGAATGAAGCACCACGACCGCGCCGAGCGCCGCACCCTGCGCCACAACTTCCGCGTCCAGTCGCCGCTGCTCGTCGCGCTCGTCCTCTTCTGGCTCGTGCTGTGGGGACACGTCGACGTCATCAGCGTCGTGACGGGCATCGTGTTCTCGATCGCCGTCGTGCGCGTGTTCTACCTGCCCGCCGTCGCGCTGTCGGGCCGCTTCAACCTGTGGTGGTTCATCGTGTTCCTCGCGGTGTTCATGTGGCGGCTCACGATCGCGTCGTTCCAGGTGGCCTGGCTCGCGGTGCGCCCGAAGCCCGTCCCGCGCAGCTCGGTCGTCGCCGTCCCGCTCCGCACCCGCAGCGACTTCATCCTCACGCTCACGGCCGAGGTCAACATCCTCGTGCCCGGCTCGGTCGTCGTGGAGGCGGATCGCATCGGCTCCGTGCTCTACCTGCACGTGATCGGCGCCGACACGGACGAGAAGGTCGCGAAGGCCGTCGAGGACGCGCTCGACATCGAGGAGCGCCTCGCGCTCGCGCTCGGCACGCGCGACGACATCTGGCGGATCAACCGCGACCGCCGCGAGCACGGTGAGGCGCCCGTCGGCCTGTGGCGGAAGCAGCACGCCCACGAGGAGCTGCGCGACGAGCAGCTCGCCGAGCGCAAGCGCGAGCTCGCCGCGGCGGGCGACCTCGTGACCGACGACGAGGTCGAGCGCGATCTCGTCGACGAGGCGCACGCCGAGCGAAACGCGGGCGTCGACACGGAGGGGGCCGAGGAGGAGGAGCGGACATGAGCGAGTACTGGACCGTCATCGCATGGATCGTCGGACTCGCCTTCGCGATCGGCGCGGCACTCGCGCTCGTCCGCATGATCACGGGCCCCACGATCGTCGACCGCATGGTCGCCTCCGACACGCTGCTCACGGTCGTCATCTGCGTGCTCGGCGCCGAGATGGTCGTGAACGGCGACACGACGCTGTTGCCGCTCATGCTCGCCCTCGCGATGACGGCGTTCATCGCCTCGGTCACCGTCGCACGCTACGTCTCGCGGCAGGGCGGCCGGGCGACGCCCGAGGTCGCGCCCTCCGGCGACCAGGTCTCGGGCGTCTGCGAGCCGGTCGACACGATCGGCGCGCTCGAACGCGCCGAGGAGTCGGTCGTCGACGACGCGGACACGAACACGACGGACGGGGGCGGACGATGAGCCTCGACGAGATCCTCGACGTCGTGAGTGGCGTGCTGCTCATCATCGGCGCGCTCCTGTCGCTCGCGGCCGGCATCGGCCTCATGCGGTTCAGCGATCTGCTCACGCGCATGCACGCGCAGACGAAGCCGCAGATCGCGGGGCTCCTGTTCATCCTCGTCGCGCTCGGGATCCAGCAGACGGAGCTCCCGACGATCCTCTTCCTCGTGCCGATCATGTTCTTCCAGATGCTCACGACGCCGGTCGCCGCCGCGACGCTCGCGCGCGGTGGCTACCGCAACCGGCACTTCCCGCACGACGAGCTGCACGTCGACGCCCTCGCCGCGGCGATCGACCTCGCCGAGCAGGAGCAGCGGCAGCAGGACGACCTCGAACGCGAGGAGCGCGACGCCGACGGGCCCGACGATTCGCAGGAGCGCTCCGCGCACGTGCCCGACGGTGCGGGGGAGCGCGACGCCGACGACGCGCGCTGAGCGCCACCGCGGGCACTCGGCGCGCGGTCCGGAGCACTCCTCGGCCGGAATAGACTGAGGGGTATGTCTGAATCCGATTTCGATATGAAGCCGCGGAGCCGCGTCGTCACCGACGGCATCGAGGCGACCACGTCGCGGGGCATGCTCCGCGCCGTGGGGATGGGTGACGACGACTGGGACAAGCCGCAGATCGGCATCGCGAGCTCGTGGAACGAGATCACGCCGTGCAACCTGTCCCTCGACCGTCTCGCGCAGGGTGCGAAGGAGGGTGTGCACCGCGGCGGTGGCTACCCGCTGCAGTTCGGCACCGTCTCCGTCTCCGACGGCATCTCCATGGGCCACGAGGGCATGCACTTCTCGCTCGTCTCGCGCGAGGTCATCGCCGACTCGGTCGAGACGGTCGTCATGGCCGAGCGGCTCGACGCGACCGTCCTGCTCGCCGGCTGCGACAAGTCGATCCCCGGCATGCTCATGGCGCAGGCCCGACTCGGCCTCGCGAGCGTGTTCCTCTACGCCGGTTCCATCGCGCCCGGCTGGGTGAAGCTCTCGGACGGCTCCGAGCACGAGCTCACGATCATCGACTCGTTCGAGGCGGTCGGCGCGTGCAAGGCCGGCAAGATCTCGGAGGACGACCTCAAGCGCATCGAGTGCTCGTTCGCGCCCGGCGAGGGCGCGTGCGGTGGCATGTACACGGCGAACACGATGGCGTGCGTCGCGGAGGCGCTCGGCATGAGCCTGCCCGGCTCGGCCGCCCCGCCCTCGGCCGACCGTCGCCGCGACATGTTCGCGCACCGTTCGGGTGAGGCCGTCGTGAACCTGCTGCGCAACGGCATCACGTCGAAGGACATCCTCACGAAGAAGGCGTTCGAGAACGCCATCACCGTCGCGATGGTGCTCGGTGGCTCGACGAACGCGGTCCTCCACCTCCTCGCGATCGCGAACGAGGCGGGCGTCGACCTCACGCTCGACGACTTCCGCCGCATCGGGCAGCGCTCGCCGCACCTCGCCGACGTCAAGCCGTTCGGCCGCTTCGTCGCGCAGGACTTCGACCGCGTCGGCGGCGTGCCCGTCGTCATGCGCGCGCTCCTCGACGCCGGTCTCCTCCACGGCGACGCGCTCACGGTCACGGGCCGCACGGTCGCCGAGAACCTCGCCGAACTCGACCCGCAGCCGATCGACGGCAAGGTCGTGCGCGACCTCGACAACCCGATCCACGCGACCGGTGGCCTCACGATCCTGGAGGGCACGCTCGCGCCCGAGGGAGCCGTCGTCAAGACCGCGGGCTTCGACGCGGACGTGTTCGAGGGCCCGGCCCGCGTGTTCGAGCGCGAGCGCGCGGCGATGGATGCGCTCACGCGTGGTGAGGTGCAGGCCGGCGAGGTCGTCGTCATCCGCTACGAGGGTCCCAAGGGCGGCCCGGGTATGCGCGAGATGCTCGCGATCACCGCCGCGATCAAGGGCGCGGGGCTCGGCAAGGATGTACTACTGTTGACCGACGGACGATTCTCAGGCGGCACAACCGGCCTGTGCATCGGCCACATCGCACCGGAGGCGGTCGACGCAGGTCCCATCGCCTTCGTCCGCGATGGAGATCTGATTCGGGTCGACATCCCGGCTCGCTCGATCGACCTACTCGTCGACGAGCACGAGCTGGCAGCCCGCCGAGAAGGCTGGGCACCGCTCCCTCCGAAGTTCACGCGGGGCGTGCTGGCGAAATACGCCAAGCTCGTGCATTCCGCGTCCGAGGGAGCCATCACGGGCTGACGCGTTCGCGCGCCCGCACAGCATCGACGACGAGGACTCCATGACCCAGGAAGCCACCCCACGGGTGACGGCCACGCCCGCGAGCGCCCACGCCGCGGGCGGTCCGCCGCCCTCACCGAAAACCGAGACGATGACGGGCGCGCAGGCCGTCGTCCGCTCGCTCGAGGCGCTCGGTGTGACCGACGTCTTCGGGCTGCCGGGCGGCGCGATCCTGCCCGTCTACGATCCGCTGCTCGACGCCGAGTCGATCCGCCACATCCTCGTGCGCCACGAGCAGGGCGCGGGCCACGCCGCCGAGGGCTACGCCTCGGCGACGGGCCGCGTCGGCGTGTGCATCGCGACGTCCGGGCCGGGGGCGACGAACCTCGTCACGGCCATCGCGGACGCCTACATGGACTCGGTGCCGCTGCTCGCGATCACCGGCCAGGTGTTCTCGCACCTCATGGGCACGGACGCGTTCCAGGAGGCCGACATCGTCGGCATCACGATGCCCGTCACGAAGCACAGCATCCTCGTGAAGACGGCGGCCGAGGTGCCCGGCGCGATCGCGGCGGCCTACCAGATCGCCTCCACGGGCCGACCCGGCCCCGTGCTCGTCGACATCACGAAGGACGCGCAGCAGGGCGAGTTCGAGTTCTCGTGGCCGCCGAAGGTCGACCTGCCCGGCTACCGCCCGGTCACGAAGGCGCACGGCAAGCAGATCCAGGCCGCGGCCGAGCTGCTCCTCTCGTCGCGCAAGCCCGTCTTCTACATCGGCGGCGGCGTCGTCCGCGCCGGTGCGGCAGACGAGGTGCGTGCCCTCGCGGAGGCGGTCGGTGCTCCCGTCGTCACGACGCTCATGGCGCGCGGCGCCTTCCCCGACTCGCACCCGCTGAACCTCGGCATGCCCGGCATGCACGGCACGGTCCCGGCCGTGCTCGCGCTGCAGGAGGCCGACCTCCTCTTCACGATCGGGGCGCGCTTCGACGACCGCGTGACCGGGCGCGCCGACCTGTTCGCGCCGAACTCGAAGGTCGTCCACGTCGACATCGACCCCGCCGAGATCTCGAAGATCCGCACGGCGGACGTGCCGATCGTGGGTGACGCGAAGATCGTCGCGCAGGACCTCCTCGAGGCCGTCGCGAACATCTCGGGCGGCACGAAGCCCGACCTCGGCGAGTGGTGGGACTACCTGCACGGCCTGCAGGGGGAGTACCCGCGCGGCTACGCGCCGACGACCGACGGGCGCCTCGCGCCGCAGAAGGTCATCGAGCGCATCAGCGCGCTCACGGGCCCCGAGGCCGTCTACGCCGCGGGCGTCGGACAGCACCAGATGTGGTCCGCGCAGTTCATCGACTTCGAGCGCCCCAACGCGTGGCTCAACTCGGGCGGTGCGGGCACGATGGGCTACGCCGTCCCCGCCGCGATGGGCGCGAAGGTCGGTGAGCCCGACCGCGTCGTGTGGGCGATCGACGGTGACGGTTGCTTCCAGATGACCAATCAGGAACTCGCGACCTGCACGCTCAACGACATCCCGATCAAGGTCGCCGTCATCAACAACTCGTCGCTCGGCATGGTGCGGCAGTGGCAGACCCTGTTCTACGACGGTCGCTACTCGAACACCGACCTCGACACGGGGCACGACTCGCGCCGCATCCCCGACTTCGTGAAACTCGCGGAGGCGTACGGCGCGCTCGGCATCCGCGTGACCGAGGAGTCCGAGATCGACCCGGCGATCAAGCTCGCGCTCGAGACGAACGATCGCCCCGTCGTGATCGACTTCGTCGTCTCGGCCGACGCGATGGTGTGGCCGATGGTGCCGCAGGGCGTCAGCAACAGCTTCGTGCAGTACGCGCGCGACCACAGCCCGGCGTTCGGGGAGGAGTAGTCCATGTCCAAGCACGTCCTGTCCCTCCTCGTCGAGGACAAGCCCGGCCTCCTCACGCGCGTCGCGGGCCTGTTCGCGCGCCGCGGCTTCAACATCGACTCGCTCGCGGTCGGCCGCTCCGAGGTCGAGGGGCTCAGCCGCATGACGGTCGTCGTCGAGATCGACGAGTTCCCGCTCGAGCAGGTCACGAAGCAGCTCAACAAGCTCGTGAACGTCATCAAGATCGTCGAGCTCGAGGACGCCGCCTCGGTCCAGCGCGAGCACCTGCTCGTGAAGGTCCGCGTCGACGCCCAGAACCGCTCGCAGGTCATCGAGACCGTGACGCTCTTCCGCGCCCGCGTCGTCGACGTGTCGCCCGATGCACTCGTCATCGAGACGACGGGTGACTCGGGGAAGATCAAGGCGCTTCTGCGCATGCTGGAACCCTTCGGCATCCGCGAGCTCGTGCAATCGGGCCTCCTCGCCGTCGGACGCGGCAGCCGATCCATGACCGAGCGCGTCGCCAAGTAGCGCACCGGAACAACGACCACCAACAAGGAGAACATCGCAGTGACTGAAATCGTCTACGACAACGACGCGGACCTCGCCCTCATCCAGGCCAAGAAGGTCGCCGTCATCGGCTACGGCTCGCAGGGCCACGCGCACGCGCAGAACCTGCGCGACTCGGGCGTCGAGGTCGTCGTCGGCCTCAAGGAGGGGTCGAAGTCGAAGGCCAAGGCCGCGGAGGCCGGCTTCACGGTCCTCACGACCTCGGAGGCCGCGAAGTGGGCCGACGTCGTCGTGATCCTCGCGCCCGACCAGACCCAGCGCATCCTCTACAAGGAGGACGTGCTCCCGAACCTCGAGCCCGGCAACGCGCTCGTCTTCGGCCACGGCTTCAACATCCGCTTCGGCTACATCGAGGCGCCTGAGGGCGTCGACGTGCTCCTCGTCGCCCCCAAGGGCCCGGGCCACACCGTCCGTCGCGAGTTCGAGGCCGGCCGTGGCGTCCCCGTCATCGTGGCGGTCGAGGTCGATGCGTCGGGTCAGGCGTGGGACCTCGCTTGGTCGTACGCGAAGGCGATCGGCGGCCTGCGCGCCGGCGGCATCAAGACGACGTTCACCGAGGAGACCGAGACCGACCTGTTCGGTGAGCAGGCCGTCCTGTGCGGTGGTACCTCGCAGCTCGTGCAGTACGGCTTCGAGGTCCTCACCGAGGCCGGCTACCAGCCGCAGATCGCCTACTTCGAGGTGCTCCACGAGCTCAAGCTCATCGTCGACCTCATGTGGGAGGGCGGCATCGCCAAGCAGCGCTGGTCGATCTCGGACACGGCCGAGTACGGCGACTACGTGTCGGGCCCGCGCGTCATCGACCCGCACGTGAAGGAGAACATGCAGGCCGTGCTCGCGGACATCCAGTCGGGTGCCTTCGCGAAGCGCTTCATCGACGACCAGGACGCCGGCGCGCCGGAGTTCAAGGCGCTGCGCGAGAAGGGCGAGCACCACCCGATCGAGAAGACGGGCCAGGAGCTCCGCAAGCTCTTCGCCTGGAGCCAGCAGGACAAGGACTACACGGACGGCTCGGTCGCCCGGTAGTCCGATCACACCGGGGTCGGGCCGAACCCCGCCGAACGACCGACGCCCCCTCCCGCACGACCGGGAGGGGGCGTCCCGTTTCCTCCGACACGAGCGGGCGAGTGCGTCCCGGTTCCTCCGGCGCGACGGGGCGGGTGCGCCCCTGTTCCTCCGGCACGACCGGGCAGGTGCGTCCCGGTTCCCACGTGAGCGTTGCCCCGTGCCGTGTCCGCCCGAGCGCGCACATCCAGCCGGGTTGTTGCTACCGGGCCCGCGGCCCGGTAGCAACAACCCGGCTGGATCGGCCGATGGTGCCGCGTGGGAGAATCGTGCAGTCGCGTGGACAGTCGTCCGAGCGGTGCAGGTGGAGGGAACAGCGGGCCTGCGGGCGATGTTGTACCCATGGAGCGGTCCGCGCTGAAGGGCGTCCGTCCGAAGACCCGCTCATGACGACGACCGGGAGGTACCGACGTGCGCGCACTGGGACGCATTCTCACGTTCACGAGATCGCTCACCCCCTCGTACCTCGTCATCGTCGCCGCGAGCGTGTTCACGAGTGCCGCCGCGCTCGCGACCCCCTTCATCACCGGCGCGCTCACGAACACGATCGTCGAGAACATGCGCACCGGAGCGCCCGTGAGCGACTCGGTGCACGCGGTCGTGCTCGGGATGCTCGCGTACCTCGGCATCGGACTCGCCTCGATCGCGGCGACGGCGATCGGCGGTCTCGTGGGCGACGTCATGTCGGAGCGGATGCGGGCGATGCTCTCGACGCGCTACTTCGACCACCTGCTCAGGCTCCCGCAGTCCTACTTCGACGAGGAGCTCACGGGCACCGTCGTCTCGCGACTCGACCGGTCGATCGTGACGATCACGGAGTTCGCGAAGGTCTTCGCGAACCAGTTCCTCTCGACGCTCATCACGACCGGCGCGATCCTCGTGATCCTGGCGGTCTACGCGTGGCCGATCGCCGTGCTGCTCGCGCTCATCGTGCCCGTCTACATCTGGCTCACCTCGCTCACGTCCCGCCGATGGCAGCGGCTCGAGAACCGGAAGAACGAGCAGGTCGACCTCGCGCGGGGGCGCTTCGCCGAGGTCATCGGGCAGATCCGCGTCGTCGCGTCGTTCGTCCAGGGGCCGAGGGAGGCGAATCGGTTCGACGAACGGTTCACGAGTGTCGTGACGACGAGCGTGAGCCAGTCACGTCACTGGCACGGCATGGATGCGCTGCGCAACGTCGTTCTCACGACCGTCTTCGCGACCATGCTGGGCATCGTGTTCGTCATGACGGCACAGGGGAACCTCTCGCTCGGTGATCTCGTCGTCCTGGTGCAATTGCTCGCGATGGCGGTGACGCCCGTCATGATGATGAGCTGGTTCATCGACGCGTCGCAGCGGGCCGTCGCCGGGTCACGCGACTATTTCGAAGTCATGTCGCTGCCGCCCGATCCCGCGCTCGAACGTGCCGACGACGCGAGCGACGAACCGCTCGAACCGGTTCCGGGCGCGCCGGCGGTCGAGTTCAGCGGCGTCACCTTCCACTACGAGGGTGGGGCCGATGCCGTTCGGGACGTCTCGTTCACGGTGGGGGTGGGTGAGCGGGTCGCGCTCGTGAGCGAGTCCGGCGGTGGCAAGTCGACGCTCATCTCGCTGCTCCTCGGCCTGTACGAGCCGACGGAGGGGGAGATCCTGTTGTTCGGGCGGCCGATCGAGACGCTGTCTCGCGCGACGCTCCGGCGTGCGATCGGCGTCGTCTTCCAGGAGCCGCAGCTCTTCTCGGGGACCGTGGCGGAGAACATCGGCTACGCGGAATCGGAGCCGGACCTCGAGCGGATCGCGGTCGCCGCGGCGCGGGCGAACGTCACGGAGTTCGTGGAGCGTCTGCCCGACGGGTTCGACACGATCATCGGCGAACGGGGGCTCAAGCTGTCGGGTGGTCAGCGTCAGCGGGTCGCGGTCGCACGCGCCGCCTTCAAGGACGCGCCCGTGCTCGTTCTCGACGAGGCGACGAGTGCGCTCGACACGCGCTCGGAGCGGCTCGTGCAGGAGGGACTCGACGAGCTCATGGTCGGCCGGTCGAGTCTCATCGTCGCCCACCGTCTGTCGACCATCGCATCGGTCGACCGCATCGTGACCCTGCGCGACGGCACGGTCGACGAGATCGGCGCACCCGCGGCGCTCGCCGTCTCGGGCGGCCTCTACGAGGAGCTCCTCACCCTGCAGCGCTCGGGCACGAAGGCCGACCGCAAACGCCTGAAGGATCACGGCCTGCGCCTCTGACGCGAGGTCGCCCCGGCCCCGCCCGAACACCCGACCCGACTTCCGGGCGGTTCTCGGGGTTCCGGGTGCCCCGGAACCCCCGAAATCGCCCGGAACTCGGGCGGCTGCCGGGGTGGCGGCGTGTGTCCAGACGTCCTCCCCGCGTCCTCTCATACGCTATGGACGGTTCCGGCGTCGCCGGGACGCCAGAGGCGCGGGCCCCGCGTCGTCCGGAGGGAGCACCACGTGTCGCACCAACCGCCCGTACCTGCGCAACCGCAACCGCAACCGCAACCGCAGGGGATGACGACGGACGAGCCGCCGGGCCTGTTCAGATTCACGTCGACCTGGCCGCCCGCATGGCGCCAGGCGATCCGCCACCCCGGCGAGATCCCGTGGCTCATCGTCGCGATCGTGCTGTGGGCCCTCAACCTCGTCCTCGTGTTCGTGGTCACGGGCCTCTTGTTCAGTGACCCGCGCGCCTTCCAGTCGTCGATCTTCGGCGCCGTTCTGCTGCCGCTCATGAGCACGATGCTGCAGGTCGCGTTCCTCCTGCCGTTCGCCTACCTCCTCATCCGAGGCATCACGTACGCGCAGATGCGCACGAGCGCCACGCGCATGTCGCCGACCCAGTTCCCCGAGGGGTACCGGATGGTCGTCGAGGCAGCGGAGAAGTTCGGACTGCGGCGCGTGCCCGACGCGTACGTCATGATGGGGAACGGTCAGGTGAACGCGTTCGCGGCCGGACACGGACACCGTCGCTTCGTCGTCGTCTACTCGGACCTGTTCGAACTCGGTGGTGAGGCCCGCGACCCGGACGTGCTGCGATTCGTCATCGGTCACGAGGTCGGTCACCTCGCCGCCGGTCACGTCGGCTACTTCCGACTCGTCGTGAGTTCCGCGCTCGCCCAGGTTCCGCTCCTCGGCAACATCCTGAGCCGTGCGCAGGAGTACACGGCCGACAACTACGGGTACCACTACCACGCCGCCGGTGCGTCCGGTCTGCCCCGCCTGTTCGGTGCGGGCAAGTACCTCAACGGTGCCGTGCAGGTCGACGAGTTCACCGACCGTGCCCTCACCGAGCGGGGCTTCTTCGTGTGGGTCGCGAACCTCGTCGCGACGCACCCCGTCGCCACGTGGCGTTCGCTCGCCCTGCGCAACCGGATGATCCCCGGCGCCCTCTTCCTCATGCCGAAGGGCACGATCGTCGGCCAGAGCGTCGTCCCGCCCGGGCAGATCCGGTCGGCGGACTGGCCGACGCCGACCGCGATGCTGCGCTACCTCGACGCGAATCCGTCGGCGCACGCGAGCTTCCCGACCCCCGTCATGCAGCCCCTGCCGCCGCGCGCCCCGCTCTCGCCGGGCTGGTTCCAGCCGGGGCCGGCGCTCGGTGGGCCCGGAAGGGGCGGCCCAACGCCCGGTCCCGGTGGCGGTGTGCCCGGGCAGGGCGGCCCGATCGGTGGCGGCCCGACCCCGGGCGGTTACGGCGGGCAGGGATACGGCGCCGCCGGGCAGGGCCCGGGCGGCGGCGTGTCCGGTGGGGTCTTCGACCCGAACGGGCGACCGTCCGCCGGGGCCGGTCAGACCCCGCAGGGCTACGGTGCGCGTCCCGACGGCGAACAGCCGCGCGCCCCGCAGGACGGAACGGGCGCCGGGCAGGGGGCGAACGGTGCCGGCACGTCGGCATCGCCCGCGCCCGACGCCCCCTGGTTCGGGGCGACGCGGCCGAACGAAGACGGCGGCAGCGCGTACGGTCCGAGCGACCGGTCGGCGTCGCCCACCTCCCACGGGACGTCCTCTGCGCTCGGATCGTACCGGTCGCCGAGCAGCGGGACGTCCGACGAACGCGCAGCGGGCGGTTCATCCGCCGACGGCGCGGGGTCCTCGCCCGAGGTGACTCGGCGGAGCCTCCGGGCACAGGAGTCGCACGCCGCGGGCAGCGGCGACGCGGACGCGGCGGGGACGTCGACGACGGCCTCGGGTGAGCAGGGCTCGTGGCCGACCGTGCCCGGTGCCCCGTCCGCATACGGTTCGAGTGGTTCGTTCGGCTGGTCGGCCCCGAAGGCCGACGGACGTCCGGATCGGGATGGCGGCTCGTCGAACTGAACGACCGCGTGTCCGGTGACGGGCCCGCGAGCCATGACGGCTCGCGGGCCCGTCCGCGTTCCGCGACGGCGACGTTGTGCGCGCACCGGCACGCGTCGTGCGCGAACGATCAAGGCGTGTGGAGGCGCTCGCGCGAGGATCGGGGCACGACATTCATCAGAGAAGAGGTGTCATGGAAACCTACGAGAGCCTTTTGGCCGCGGTCACGGTTCCCGAGAGCGAGGGCCGTCCCGTCATCGATCCTGCGACGGAGGAGGTCTGACTCGCCCCGGCATGTCCGGAGAGCTGTTTGCTGGTGTCAGCCGGCTCTTTCAACCGGTTCGTTGCGAGCGTAGTCGAGTTGCTCGACCTCGAGGGGTGTGAGGTCGTCGATGGAGCCGTGGGTGCGTTCGGTGTTGAACCAGAGCACCCAGGATGCGGTCGCCGCCTCGACCTGATCGACGTCACGCCAGGGACCTTCGTGGTGGATGAGTTCGGACTTGTAGAGCCCGATCTGCGATTCCGCGAGAGAGTTGTCGTAGGCGTCGCCGACGGATCCGACGGACGGGTCGATGCCTTCGTCGACGAGCCGATCGGTGAAGGCGATTGACGTGTAGACGCTGCCCGCGTCGGTGTGATGCGTGAGCCCCTCGAACCCGGTGATGCCTTCGCGGCGGCGGGTGAAGAGAGCCATGTCGAGGCAGTCGAGCACGAGCGGTGTGGTCATGCTCGTCGCGGCGCGCCAGCCGATGATGCGGCGGGAGTGCGCGTCGAAGACGAACGCGACGTAGACCCATCCAGACCACGTCCACACGTATGTGAAGTCCGCGACCCAGAGCTGGTTCGTGCGGAACCGGGCGAAGTGTCGGTCGACGAGGTCCGCGGGGCGGGTCTCGCGCGGATCCGTGTCGACGGGACGCTTCCGCTTCCCGCGGAGCACGCCGGCGATCCCAAGCTCACGCATGAGGCGCTCGAGCGTGCAGCGCGCGATGTCGTGACCGTCACGGCGGAGCCGCAACCAAAGCTTTCGGGCCCCGAGCACCTTGCGGTGCGCCTGCCACGCCGCCAGGATGATCGGCTTCCACCGCTCATCCGAAACGGCCTGGGATGACGGTCCGCGCCCGCGGGCGTCGTAGTAGGTCGATGGGGCGATCTTCACGCCGTGCTGGGTGAGCACAGCGCAGATCGACTCGACACCCCATCGGAGCCCGCCCTCGGTGCGGTCCTTGTGTTCGTCGATGAAGGCGACTATCGCTTGTGTGGCCGGTCGAGTTCGGCCGCGAAGAAAGCTGAAGCCGCCTTCAAGATCTCGTTCGCCCGCCGCAGCTCGGCGTTCTCCCGCTTCAGGCGCTTGATCTCCACCGCCGCGTCAGTCGTCACACCGGGCCGGTCTCCCGCGTCGACCTGCTCCCGACGGATCCAGGTGCGAATCGTTTCCGGCGACCCGATGCCGAGCATCTGCGCGACCGCGGTCATCGCCTGATACTCGCTCGGATAATCGGCCCGCACCTCGACGACCATACGGACAGCGCGCTCACGAAGCTCGCGCGGATACTTACTGGGACGTCCCATAAGACAGATCCTTCCAAGGAATCCTGTCTCCGGACACACCGGGGCGAGTCAGTCATCGGCCACGCGCCGGTCCAGACCGTCGACGATCTGGAGGTCGCGGTCGAGGCCGCGAAGCGCGCGCAGCCCGCCTGGGAGGCGCTCGGTCACGCGGAGCGTTCGCGGATCATGCTCGAGGCCGCGGAGGCCCTCGACCGATCCGCCGAGGCGCTCGCGCAGCTCGTCGCCCACGAGCAGGGAAAGCCGCTCGACGGCCCCGGGGCTCGTTTCGAGGCGGGTGGTTGCGCGGTGTGGATGCGGACCGCGGCGACGACGCCGCTCGAGCCGGAGACCGTCGTCGACGACGACTCGGGGCACGCGGTGCTCAACTACCGGGCGATCGGCATCGTCGGGGCCATCAACCCGTGGAACTGGCCCGCACTCATCGCGATGTGGCAGCTCGCGCCGTCGCTGCGGATGGGGAACGCCGTCGTCATGAAGCCCGCGAGTGACACGACCCTGAGCGTGCTCGCGATGGCGGCGATCGTGAACCAGGTGCTGCCGGAGGGCGTGTTCACCGTCGTCGCCGGTGGCGGGGAGGTGGGGGCCGCGATCACGAAGCACCCCGCCTTCGGCAAGATCATGTTCACGGGTTCGACGCCCACGGGGAAGTCGATCGCGCGCGACGCGTCCGACAACCTGGCCAGGCTCACGCTCGAGCTGGGCGGCAACGACGCCGGGATCGTCCTTCCGGACGCCGATCCGAAGGCGATCGCCGAGGGGCTGTTCTGGGGCGCGTTCATCAACACGGGACAGACGTGCGCGGCGCTCAAGCGACTGTACGTGCACGACTCGATCCACGACGAGGTCGTCGCCGAGCTCGTCGCGTTCGCGAAGAACGTGCCGATGGGCCCGGGCTACGAGGCGGAGAACCTGCTCGGGCCGCTCACGAACCGGGGTCAGTGGAACATCGTCAACGATCTCGTCGAGAAGGCGAAGGCCGACGGGGCGACGATCGCGCTCGGCGGGAACCCGGACGCGGACGCGCCGGGGTACTTCTACCCGGCGACGATCGTGACCGACGTCACCGACGAGTCCGAGCTCGTGTCCGAGGAGCAGTTCGGGCCGGCACTGCCCGTGTTGCGCTACACCGACCTCGACGACGTCATCGCACGCGCGAACGCCGTCGACGTCGGGCTCGGGGGATCGGTGTGGTCGAGCGATGTCGCGTCGGCGCGCGAGGTCGCCGCGCGAGTGCAGTCGGGAACCGTGTGGATCAATCAGCACGGCACGCTGCACCCGCTCGTCCCCTTCGGTGGCATCAAGTCGTCGGGCTACGGTCTCGAGTTCGGGGTGGAGGGCCTGAAGGCGGTCGCGGTACCGCAGGTCATCAGCGGCTGAGTTCGGCATCGCACGCGTGGCCGGCTCGACGTGTCGAGCCGGCCACCGATATGTGTTTTGGCAGGATCGTCAACGAACCCTGGTTTCAGGGGCTTATGAGCAAGAGGACATCGCACTATCTGCGAACGTTCAGCTCCCGCTAAGCTGAGTGCGCGCTCGCTGTCCCGAGTCGCTCATCTTCGGGGAAGGCCCTGCTCCATGACCACTCGTTCCATCGTGCGGCGCGCGCTCAACGCGGCCGTCGCCACATTCATCGCGGGCGCGGGTGTGCTCGCATTCGCCGGCGTAGCACAGGCGGCGCCCGCCGCCGTTGCGCCGGTGCCTGCCGGCGTCGGCGGAGACACCTGCCCCTCGCAGGTGCTCGACGTCGCCATCCTCATCGACACGACTGGATCGATGTCGGGTGCGATCAGCGCCGCGCAGCGCACCGCGATCGAAGCGGCCCAGAAGATTGTCGACGCGGGTGGGAAGGTCGCGCTCGTCGAGTACCGCGACCGCGGCGACGACCCGGAGGTGCGGACCGCCACCGACTTCACGAGCGATCCCGCGGTTTTCCAGGCGGCAACCAACACTCTGACGGCGAACGGTGGTGGTGACACGCCCGAGGCTTCGCTGCACGCCATTAACCGCGCGCTGAGTGATCTCAAGTGGAGCACCGGTTCCGCGCGGTCAATCATCCTGATCACCGACGCGCCGTACCACGACCCGGACGAGATCAACTCGGCAGAGACGACCGCCACGACGGTCGCCGCGCTCAAGGCAGCCAACACGCAGCTTTTCCCGATCCTTACGTACGCCGGGCTGCGCTCGGACTACGAGACGCTCGTCAACGGCGCTGGTGGCTCGATTACGACCCTCGAGGGTGCCGGAGCCTCCGTCGACGAGATCATCAAGCAGGTCATCGACGACGTCGTGTCCCGCCCCTGGGTTCGCTTCGTACCGGAAACCTTCTCGGCCGGGGCGGGTGAGTCGGTCGCATTGCCGACTGAGTCGGGTGCCGACTGCAAGCCGCTCGAGGTCGCCAGCTGGTCGTGGGAGTTCGTCGACGGGGGGCCCGAGACTACCGACACCGACACCGGCACCGCATCCGCGAACTACGCGACGCCTGGTACCTACACGGTCCGGGTGACGCTCACCACGGTTGACGGTCAGACGGCAACGACGACGACGACGGTGACCATCACGGCCCCCGTGACGCCGACGCCGACCAATACGCCCACGGAGACGCCGACCGAGACGCCGACGCCCACGGCGTCGACGTCGATCCCGCCGACCACGCCCGCCGCGGCTCCGAGCCCGAGTGCCACGAGCCCCGCGCTCGCGAACACGGGAGCCGACGGTGAGGGTGCCCTGATCGCAGCCGGCATCGCTGGTGCCGCCCTGATCGCCGGCGCCGTGCTCCTGCTCGCGCGACGCCGTTCCGCCTAGCGGGCGACCGCACGAACGAGGTCGGCCCCACCCGCTCGGGTGGGGCCGACCTCGTTCGTGTGTGCTGCGCGTGCGGACCGACGCGCCGTCAGCCGTTCGGTGGCAGGGCCTGCCCGGGCTGGTAACCGCCCGGGACCGGCGGCACCCCGGGCTGCGAGCCGTACTGCGGGATGCCGCCCTGCGGTGGAACGGGTGCGTACGCGGGGAGCGGTCCCTGCGGGGGGACGCCTCCGGTGTAGGCCGAACCGGGGAACGCGCGAGCGGCCTGCACGGCGACGGGGCGGCCGTCGGGTCGGGTGATGCGAACGGCGGTCCCGTACGCGCACACCTCCGTCCAGGCGTTGCCGATCTCCGACGAGTCGAAGCGCATCGCGACGACGGCATTCGCGCCGAGACCGAGCGCGTCGTCGACCATGCGGCCCATGACCTGCATGCGCGCCTCGGCGAGCAGGCGCGTGAACTCCGGGATCTCACCGCCACCCATCGAGCGCCAACCCGCGGTCCAGTTCGCGCCCATGTCGCGGGCGCGGACCGTGAGGCCCATGACCTCGCCGAACACGTCGACGATGTCGTGGCCCGGGACTTCGTTGGTGGTGACGACGATCACGGTCTTCCGTCCTCGCTGGACGCCGGGGCGGCGTCGGTTCCGGCGGGGGCCGATTCCCTCCGCGGTCCCATCCTGGCAGGGACGCGGGCTCGCGGGATCGTCCCGCGGGCGGACGCGAGGCGACGAGCGGCCGCGCGCCTAGACTGGAGGTCCTGGTTCGTCAACGAAGGGACCCGTCCGTGACCGATCGCCTCGACCTCGCCATCATCGCCGGAGACGGCATCGGCCCAGAAGTGATCGGTGAGGCGGTGCAGGTGCTCGAGGCCGCGCTCCCCGACGGGGTGGAGCTCGTGACGACCGAGTACCCGTTCGGTGCCGGCCACTACCTCGAGACGGGTGAGGTGCTCGACGACTCGAGCCTCGAGGCGCTCGCGAAGCACGACGCGATCCTGCTCGGCGCGGTCGGTGGCGACCCCGCCGACGAGCGCCTGAAGGGCGGCATCATCGAGCGCGGGCTGCTGCTCAAGCTGCGCTTCGCGTTCGATCACTTCGTGAACCTGCGTCCCTCCGCGATCGTGCCCGGGGTCTCGAGCCCGCTCGCCGATCCGGGCGAGGTCGACTTCATCGTCGTGCGGGAGGGCACCGAGGGGCCCTATGTCGGCAACGGCGGCGTCGTCCGCGCCGGCACGCCCGCGGAGATCGCGAACGAGCTGTCGGTCAACACGGCGTTCGGGGTCGAGCGCGTCGTGCGCGACGCGTTCACGCGCGCCGCGGCGCGTCCGCGCAAGCACCTCACGCTCGTGCACAAGAAGAACGTGCTCGTCAACGCGGGGGTGCTGTGGCAGCGCGTCGTGGACGAGGTCGCGACGGAGTTCCCGGAGGTCACGACCGACTACCTGCACGTCGATGCCGCGACGATCTTCTTCGTGACGGACCCCGCGCGATTCGACGTCATCGTGACTGATAACCTGTTCGGAGACATCCTCACCGATCTTGCCGCCGCCATCGCCGGGGGCATCGGGCTGGCCGCCTCCGGGAACATCAATCCCACCGGCGCGTACCCCAGCATGTTCGAACCGGTCCACGGCTCGGCGCCCGACATCGCGGGCCAGGCCAAGGCCGATCCAACCGCGGCCGTGTTGTCCGTCGCGCTCCTGCTCGAGCACGTCGGCCACCCCGAGGCCGCCGCCCGAGTCGTGGCGGCCGTCCGCGAGGACCTCGCAGCGCGAGGCACGACCCCCCGTTCGACGGGCGAGGTCGGTGCCGCGATCCGCGAGCGGCTCTGATCCGACCCTCCTCGGGGCCCCGGCGGGGGCACCCGAATCGACAACGCATACAAGGAACCTGATGACCACCGCAACGACCGCCCCGCTCACCTTCGCGACGACGCGCAATCCTGCGCCCGCGAGCGCCGAGACGCGAGAGGCGGTGCTCGCCGACCCCGGGTTCGGCAAGCACTTCACCGACCACATGGTCACGATCGACTGGTCGATCGACGAGGGGTGGCACGACGCGCGCGTCGAACCGTACGGCCCGCTGCAGCTCGATCCCGCCTCGGCGGTCCTGCACTACGGCCAGGAGGTCTTCGAGGGGCTCAAGGCCTACCGTCACGCGGACGGATCGGTGCACACGTTCCGTCCGGAGCGCAACGCCGCCCGCCTGCGCAACTCGGCCCACAGGCTCGCGCTGCCGGAGCTCTCGGACGAGGACTTCGTCAACGCGATCCGCGAGCTCGTCACGATCGACGAGGCGTGGGTGCCGGCCGCGGGCGAGGGCAAGGCGCTCTACCTCCGGCCGTTCATGATCGCGTACGAGAACTTCCTCGGTGTCCGCTCGGCCCACACGGCGCGCTTCATGATCATCGCGTGCCCCGCGGGGTCCTACTTCTCCGACCCGACGAAGCCCGTCGACATCTGGCTGAGCGAGGAGTACTCGCGCGCCGGTCGCGGCGGGACGGGAGCCGCGAAGTGCGGCGGCAACTACGCGGCGTCGCTCCTGCCGACGAACGAGGCGTACGCGAACGGCTGCGAGCAGGTGCTCTTCCTCGACGCGGCGGAGGAGAAGTACCTCGAGGAGCTCGGCGGCATGAACATCGTGCTCGTCGGTGCCGACGGGACCGTCTCGACGCCGCTCAGCGATTCGATCCTGCCGGGCATCACGCGCGACAGCGTGCTGGAGCTCGTGGAGGCGGCGGGGCACCGGGTCGAGCGTCGCCGCATCTCGATCGACGAGTGGCGCGAGGGTGTTGCCTCGGGCGAGATCGTCGAGGCGTTCGCGTGCGGCACGGCGGCGGTCATCACGCCGATCGGCATGCTCAAGTCGCCGCACTTCACGATCGAGAACCCGCGCGTCGACGCCGATTCGCTCAGCATGCGCATCCGCGCGAAGCTCACGGGCATCCAGAACGGCGAGGTCGCCGACGAGCGCGGCTGGCTCACGCGCCTCGTCTGATCGGCCCGCGCAGCTCGGACGTCGACGCCCGCACCGCACGGTGCGGGCGTCGACGCGTTCGGGGCCGCGACGCAGGATCACGTCCGATTCAAGTGCATAACTTACTTATGATATAAATCTCTTATGAAACGCGTGACACGTGACGAGGTCGAGCGCCTCTCGTGGGTGCTCGAGCGGCTCGTGCGTCGGCTCCGTGCCGAGGCCGCCGCGAGCGGTCTCTCGCCGTCCATCGTCTCGATGCTCACGGCGCTGGACCACGAGGGGCCGACGCGGGTGACCCCGCTCGCACGTCGTCTCGGCATCTCGCAGCCCGCCGCGACGCAGCTCGTGACCCGGCTCGTCGACGACGGCCTCGCCGAGCGACGGACGACCGAGGCGGATCGCCGTGCGGTCGAGGTCGCGCTCACGGACGCCGGGCGCGACACGATCGCGGCGCGTCGTGCCGGCCGTGCGACGACCCTCGCGACCCTCCTCGACGCGCTCGGCGATGACGATCGTGTCGCCGTCCTCCAGGCGCTCGGGCCGCTCGAACGGCTCGCTGCGGCCGCGGAGGCGAACGACGGCGTCGAGGTCGTCGGCGCGGGCTGAGCCGCGCCGTCACCCCCAGATCCATCCCGACGGACCGCCCGTACCGACGGCCCGCCTCACATCACCGAGTGAGAGGAATCCGTCCGTGAGCAGTTCGCACGGCAGTACCCCCGACCTGCGTCGACAGCCGAAGGCCGTGTGGGCCGTCGCGTTCGCGTGCGTCATCTCCTTCATGGGGATCGGCCTCGTCGATCCGATCCTGCCGTCGATGTCCGAACAGCTCGGGGCGTCGCCCTCGCAGATCTCGCTGCTGTTCACGAGCTACCTCGTCGTCACGGCCGTCGCGATGCTCGGTGTCGGCTGGGTCTCGAGCCGCATCGGCTCGAAGTGGACGCTCGCGCTCGGCCTCGCGATCATCGTCGTGTTCGCGGCGCTCGCCGGCTCGGCGGGATCCGTCGACGGGATCGTGCTCTTCCGTGGCGGCTGGGGGCTCGGGAACGCCCTGTTCATCGCGACGAGCCTCGCGGTCATCGTCGCCTCGGCGAGCGGCGGCTTCTCGGGCGCGATCATCCTCTACGAGGCCGCGCTCGGGATCGGCATCGCGGCCGGCCCGCTGCTCGGCGGACTGCTCGGTCACCTCAGCTGGCGTGGTCCGTTCTTCGGCGTCGCCGTGCTCATGGGCATCGCGCTCGTCGCGACGCTCCTGTTCGTCCCGCGCACCCCGGCCCCGGTCGAGAAGGTGTCGCTCGCGGCACCGCTGCGCGCGCTCGGCCACCGCGGCCTCCTCACGATGGGGATCGTCGCGCTGCTCTACAACTGGGGCTTCTTCACGATGCTCGGCTACGCGCCGTACCCCATGCACCTCGATGCGCTCCGGCTCGGCCTCGTGTTCACCGGCTGGGGCCTGCTCGTCGCGCTCTTCGCGGTCGTCGTCGCGCCGCGCCTCCAGCGTCGCTTCGGCACCGTGCCCGTGCTCTACGCGAACCTCGCGTGCCTCGCGGTCGTCATGGCGGCCATCGCGATCGGCGTCGACACCTCCGCCGTCGTCATCACGGCCGTCATCGCGTCCGGGGCGTGCATCGGCGTCAACAACACGTTCATGACGCAGGCCGTCATGCTCGTCTCGCCCGTCGAGCGTTCCGTCGCCTCCTCGGCCTACGGGTTCGTCCGGTTCATCGGCGGCGGGCTCGCGCCGTGGATCGCCGGGGTCATCGCCGATGCGTCGGGGCCCGCGATCGCGTTCGTCGTCGGTGCCGCCGCGTTCGTGATCGCCATCCCGGTGCTTGCCTCGGGACATCGGCTCCTCGCCGCTGCGGAGGACCGTGAGGCCGATGTCGAACCCGCGGCGACGGGCGCCGAGGCGGGGCACGGTGCGCTCGAACTCGTCGGCGCCGCCGTCGCACCCGTCCGCCCCGTCGTCGTCGCGATCGACGGGAGTGCGGCGGCCGCGTCGGTCGTCGACGCGGCGTCGTCGATCGCGCGCCGCGACGGGGCGCCGCTCGAGATCGTGCACGTGCGGGAGACCGATGTCGTCGAGGAGCTCGCGATCAGCCCCGAGACGCGCGACGAGGCACGCGTCGTCGTCGAGGCGCAGCTCGCGAGGATCGACGGGACGGACGTGACCGCGAGCGGTGTCGTGCTCGAGAGCGTCGGCGACCACGCGGCAGCGGGCCGGTCGCTCGCGCTGCACGCGGCCGACGTCGAGGCGCGCTGCGTCGTCGTGGGGCGATCGACGGGCGGTGCGCTCGCGCGAATCGTCGACGGCAGTCTCACGACCGCGCTCGCGGACGCCGGGGCGGGGCAGCTCGTCGTCGTCGGGCCGTCGAACGACTCCGCGGTGGCGTGACGACGACCGCCGGTCGTGCACGCACGTCCGCCGCGCTGGCCGCGCCCCGAGTTCAGCCCGAGGTGACGCGACGCGCGGCCCGCGCGAGCCAGAGCTGGACGACATCGCCCGTCACGCGCGGGTCGAGGCCCGTGAGCGCCGCGATCTGATCGAGCCGGTACCGGATCGTGTTGCGGTGCGTACCGAGCGCCGCGGCGACCTCGGTGATCGCGCCGGAGGTCTGCAGGTACGAGTCGAGCGTCGCGACGAGCGCCGAACCGTGCTCCGTGTCGTGGCGTTCGAGCGGCGCGAGGGCCTCGTCCGCGAGTTCCCGCACGGGCACGTCGCGGCTCGCGAGCAGGAGCGCCGAGATCGACAGGCGCGACGCCTCGGCGACCTCCGTGTCGGGGTGCTGCAGGCCGTCGAGGGCCTCGAAGTAGCTCCAGCGCAGGCTCGCCGAGACGGGGTACGCGTCGCCGATCCCCACCCGAACGGCGAGACCGGCCGCGCGCGCGAGCGCGACGATCGCCTCCGCGGCCGGGCGCGCGGGATCGCGGGCGGGCAGGAGCACGACGAGGCGGTCCTCGACCATCGCCGACGGTGCCTGGCCGAGCCTCGACGGGAGCGGGAGCCGCGGGAGTTCGCTCGCGCGCGCTCCGCGCGACTCGACCACGAGCAGTCGCGTGCGTCCGCCCGGCGCGAGGCCGAGCGAGCCGAGCCGGAGCTCGACCTCGTCGACCTCGAACCGTCCGCGGATGAGGTCGGTGAGCACCTGGCCGGCCGCGTCGCGTGCATCGCGCATGCGTCGGCCCTCCTGGCTGAGCTGGAGGCCGATGAGCGAGCGGGCGTAGCCGAGGAGTGCCTCGTTGCGCCGCGGGCGGGACACGTGGAGGGTCGCCTGGGTCGAGGCGCTCACCGACACGGGCATCGCGTCCCACCCGGTGACGCGGTCGTCGTCGACATCGAGGGTGCCGCCGAGCACCTCGCCGAACCGCGTCACCGCGACGTGTGCGCGCGTGAGCGCCGCGAGTCGCTCGACGAGGCCCGGGAGTCCGGCGTCGCCGAGCAGGGTCGACACGAGCTGCTGGTGCTGGCGGTGCAGGGTCTCGAGCTCGGCGAACTGCTCCTGCGACCGGGCCTCGCCGATGTAGCGCGTGATCGCCGCGAACGGCGTGGCGTAGGGGACCTCGATGACGGGGATCCCCGCGTCCGCGGCGGCCGCGACGATCGCGTCCGGAACCCGCTCGTGCGTGAAACCCGTGCCGAAGCCGATCGCGGCTGAGCCGACGTCGACGACCGACGCGACGAACGCGCGGCACGCGCGCGCGGAGCGCAGCCGCATGCCCGTCGTGAGCACGATCTCGTCACCCGTGAGGAACGGGTGGGGATCCTGCAACTCGGTCGACGTGCCCCACTGGAGCGGCCGGTGGAGCGCGTCGCCCGAGCCGCTCGCGAGCCGGAGGCCGAGTCCGCGGACGGCGAGGAGGGTCGAAACGGTGGCCGTCATGATCGTGAGTGTAGGGGATCGCCTGTGCGTGCGCACACGATGCCGTGCCCCGAAAGTGCGTGTAACCATGTTCCACCAGAACGTGCAGGCGTAGGCTTGGGGCGACGGCGGTGCAGCCGTGCCGATGCGACCGGAGACACTGCGCCGTGTGCCGACATCCCGCCGGGCCCACCCGGTATCGCGTGAGAAAGGTTTCCACATGAGCGAGTTCCGCCTCGAACAGTGTCGCGACGTCTCGGCCGGCTTCCCCGGCCCCCGGTCGAAGGAGCTGCAGGAGCGACGCGACGCGGTGGTCGTGAAGGCGACGGCGTCGTCGCTTCCCGTCTACGCCGCGGACGTCGACGGCGCCATCATCCGCGACGTGGACGGCAACCAGTTCATCGACGTCGGGGCCGGAATCGCCGTCACGACCGTCGGTGCCTCGCACCCGAAGGTCGTCGCGGCCGTGCAGGAGGCCGCGAAGCACTTCACGCACACCGCGTTCGGCATCACGCCCTACGAGGGCTACGTCGCCGTCGCCGAGAAGCTCGTCGAGCTCACCCCGGGCGACCACCCCAAGAAGGCCATGCTCGTCAACTCGGGCGCCGAGGCCGTCGAGAACGCCGTGAAGATCGCCCGTCACGCGACGGGCCGCGACGCCGTCGTCGTGTTCGACCACGCGTTCCACGGCCGCACGAACCTCACCATGGGGCTCACCGCGAAGAGCATGCCCTACAAGGATGGCTTCGGCCCGTTCGCCCCCGAGGTGTACCGCGTCGCCCCGAGCTACCCCTACCGCGACCCCGAGGGCTTCACCGGCGCGGACGCCGCGGCGCGCGCGATCGCGCAGATCGAGGCGCAGGTCGGTGGCAAGAACGTGGCCGCGATCCTCATCGAGCCCATCCAGGGCGAGGGCGGCTTCATCGTCCCGGCCGACGGCTTCCTGCCCGCGCTGCAGCAGTACGCGACGGACAACGGCATCGTCTTCATCGTCGACGAGGTCCAGGCCGGTATGGCCCGCACGGGCGAGTGGTTCGGCTCGGACCACGAGGGCATCGTCCCCGACCTCGTGACGATCGCGAAGGGCGTCGGCGCGGGCATGCCGCTCTCGGCCGTCGTCGGTCGCGCCGAGATCCTCGACAGCGTGCACATCGGTGGACTCGGTGGCACCTACGCCGGTAACCCCGTGTCGTGCGCCGCATCGCTCGCCGCGATCGAGGTCATGGCGGAGGAGGGGCTCCTCGACCGCGCGAAGGCGCTCGAGGCGACGTTCTTCGAACGGCTCGGTGCCCTCAAGGACGAGCTCGGCGAGAACGGCATCATCGGTGAGCTGCGCGGCCGCGGCGGCATGCTCGCGATCGAGTTCGTCGAGCCCGGCACGGGCGCGACGACGAAGACCCCGAACGCCGCCGCCGTCAAGACGATCACCTCGGCCGCGCTCGCGGAGGGCGTCGTCCTCCTCTCGTGCGGCACGTACGGCAACGTCATCCGACTGCTGCCCCCGCTCGTCATCACTGACGAGCTGTTCTCGGAGGTGCTCGACGTCATCGAGCGCCTCGTGCGCGCGCAGGGCTAGTCCCGCGCGACCGGCCACGGCCGGCCCGAACTTCGACGTCCCGGTGCGAATTCCGCGTGCACCGGGGCGTCGAACTCGTTCGGGCGGTCAGCCGGCGACGCGATCGTGGTCGTCGGTGTCCGAACTGACCTGCACCCCGGCGATGCGTCCGACGGCCCGGCTCCCCGGGGGCGCGGGCTCGTGCGCGAGCGGGACGCCCGCGCGCCGAGCGAGCCCCGTGACGAGCGCCTCGAGCCCGACCTCGAACGCCACGTCCGCGAGCGCGGTGCGCCCGTACGCCTCGGCGTTCGCGGCCACAGCGCTCGCGAACGCCGGGGCGTCGCCCGCGTCGTCGAAGATGTCGGCGGGTGCCCTCGTGTCGTACGCGGAGCCGTACACGAACGACTCGATCGCGACGATCGTCGGGACGATCGTGCGTCGCGGCCAGCCGCCGCGTTCGAGCGCGAGCGTCACGCGCTCGTACATGCGCGTCGTGTCGGGGGCACCGGCGATCGGCATGACGGCGATCGGTGCGATGAGGGACGAGTAGCGGCTCATGGTCTCGCGGTAGCTCACGGCCCACGCGACGATCCCCTCGAACCAGGGGCCCTCGTCGAGGGGCGCGACGTCGATGCTGCCCATGACGCGGTCCTGCACCCACAGCAGGATGTCGCGCTTGGATGCGGCGTGGTTGTAGAGCGCGGCGGGCGTCACGCGCAGGCTCGACGCGAGGCGCGTCATCGTGAGCGCGCCGATGCCCTCCTGCGTGACGATCCGCATGGCCGCGTCGGTGATCCGGCGCGGGCTCAGTACCCGCGTGGTCGGGCGTCCCACGGGGCGGTACGGCTCCGTCGCCATCGCGCTCCTCTCCGTCGACGGGTGTCGAGCGTGGAACAGGCATTCTCCCATCCCACGGTACTTGCGTGCGGGCACCGAGCGGGTTAGCGTAAATTAATCTGATTTATTTCGGTTGCCGCGCACCGCCGCCCGGCAGCGAGAACGAGAAAGCGAGACCGTTCATGCAGACCATCGATCGCGACGTCGTCATCATCGGAGCCGGCCCGTCCGGGCTCAACGCCGCACGTCGCCTCGTGGCGGCCGGGAAGTCGGTCGCCGTCCTCGAAGCCCGTGACCGCGTCGGCGGCCGCACCTGGTCGGACACGATCGACGGGGCGTTCATCGAGATCGGCGGGCAGTGGATCTCGCCCGACCAGACCGCGCTCAAGGCCCTCGTCGCCGAGCTCGGCAAGGAGACGTTCCAGCGCTACCGCGAGGGTGCCTCGGTCTACATCGACCAGGCCGGCGAGCGGCACGTCTACTCGGGCGACGACGAGTTCCCCGTCTCGGCCGAGACGAGCGCCGCGATGGACACGATGATCGCCGAGCTCGACAAGCTCGCCGCCGAGATCGGCCCCACCGAGCCGTGGGCGCACCCGCGCGCCGCCGAGCTCGACACGATCTCGTTCCACGACTGGCTGCACTCGATCGCCGACGACGACGAGGCCGTGAACAACATCGCCCTCTACATCGCGGGTGGCATGCTCACGAAGCCCGCCTACGCGTTCTCGGCGCTCCAGGCGATCCTCATGGCCGCCTCGGCCGGCTCGTTCTCGAACCTCATCGACGAGGACTTCATCCTCGACGAGCGCGTCGTCGGCGGCATGCAGTCCGTGTCGGTCCAGGTGGCCGAGGAGCTCGGTGACGACGTCGTCTTCCTGAACAACCCCGTGCGCTTCCTCGAGTGGAGCGACAACGGCCCCGGTGCCGCGGCCGACGTGACCGCCCGCACGGACTCGATGGTCGCGAACGCGAAGCACGCGATCGTCGCCGTGCCGCCGAACCTCTACTCGCGCATCTCCTACGAGCCGCCGCTGCCCCGCATGCAGCACGTCGTGCACCAGCACATCTCGATGGGCCTCGTCATCAAGGTGCACGCCGTCTACGGGACGCCGTTCTGGCGGGAGGACGGGCTGTCGGCGTCCTGCTTCGGCGCGAGCCGCATCATCCAGGAGGTCTACGACAACACGAACCACGGCGACACCCGCGGGACGCTCGTCGGCTTCATCTCGGACGAGAAGGCCGAGCGCATCTGGGCGATGTCGGAGGAGGACCGCCGCGAGGCGATCCTCTCGGAGCTCGCGGCCTACCTCGGCGAGAAGGCGCGCGACGTGCAGGTGCTCTACCTGAGCGACTGGGGCAACGAGGAGTGGACGCGCGGCGCGTACGCCACGAGCTACGACCTCGGTGGCCTGCACCGCTGGGGTGCCCTGCAGAACGAGCCCGTCGGCCCGATCTTCTTCGCCTCGTCGGACATCGCGGCCGAGGGCTACCAGCACGTGGACGGTGCGGTGCGCATCGGTCAGGCGACGGCCCAGCGGATCCTCGATGCCTGAGTCGGCGGCGGGCGCCGCGACGGCGTCCGGGTCGGGGCGGCCCGAGCGCATCGTCGTCGGCTACATCGCCGACAAGCGTGGCCACGACGCCGTCGCGCTCGCCGCGTTCCTCGCCGAGGGCACGTCGACCGAGATCATCATCACGATGGTCACGCCCGAGCCGACCGCCTACGGGGCCTACCCGCGCAATCCTGCGAGCGACCCGATCGTGCTCGAGCAGCTCGAGGCGTGGGGCGAGGAGGCGCGGGCGCTCGTTCCCGCCGGCATCGACGTCGTCGTGGAGCAGCGCTTCGCGGAGTCGGAGGCGCACGGCCTCATGGAGGCCGCGGAGGAGCACGGCGCGAACCGCATCGTGATCGGTGCCCAGGCGAGTGCGATCCTGCGTCGCTTCACGATCGGTACCGTCGCGAACACGCTCCTGCACGCCTCCACCGTGCCGGTGGCACTCGCGCCAGCCGGTTTCGCCGAGGCCGGGCCCGTCCGTCGGATCACGTGCATCTACGGCACGCGGCCCGGTGCCGCCGAGCTCATCGGTCGCTCCATCGAGCGGGCGATCGTGCGTGACGTGCCCGTCCGGCTCCTCTCGCTCGTGCAGGTCGATCGCGCCGCGCCGTCCGAGGTGCGCGAGGTCACGCAATCGGTGCGCGACTTCGCGGGCGAACGACTCGCGACGGCGTCGAAGGACCTGCTCGCCTCGGGGCGCGCGACGATCGAGGTCATCGAGGGCGAGTCCTTCGAGGACGCGATCGAGGGCATCGACTGGCGGGAGGGCGACCTCGCGCTCATCGGCTCGAGCCGCCTCGCGAACGGTCCGCGCATCTTCGTCGGCAACAGGGCGCTGCGCATCCTGCGGCGCCTGCCCGTGCCGGTCGTCGTCATCCCACGCGACATCGACCCCGACACGGGCGTGGTCCGCACGCTCGAGGCCTGAACGGTGCCGGGCGGGAACCATCCCGCCCGGCACCGCTCCCGTTCACCCGCGGTCGACCCCGACCGTTCCCGGCACGCATCCCCGGCCACCGTCTCCGGACGCCGTTGGTGCAGCCCTCGCGGCCGAACGGCCGCATCCTGATCCGGGCCGCCACGAGCCCCCACGAGCGAGATCGACGACGATCCGCCCCACGGGAGCCACGCGAGGCCGCACCTAGGGAAAGAGAACCCGATGACCGCATCCACGCCAGAGCCGGCCGCGCCCACCACGCACGGTGCCGGCGGGCTCAGCTCGAAGGGCCTGAGCGCCGGGAAGGTGGGGGCGTTCGCGGGCGCCGTCATCGGCGTCTCGTGCATCGCACCCGCCTACACGCTCACGTCGGGCATCGGCCCGACCGTGTCGGAGGTGGGCGTGCAGACGCCCGCGATCCTCCTCGTCGGGTTCATCCCGATGCTCCTCGTCGTGTTCGGGTACCGCGAACTGAACTCGGCGATGCCCGACTCCGGTACGACCTTCACGTGGGCGACGCGCGCGTTCGGGCCGTGGATCGGCTGGATGGGCGGCTGGGGGCTCGTGACCGCGACGATCCTCGTGCTCTCGAACCTCGCGGCCGTCGCGGTCGACTTCCTGTTCATCCTGCTCGCGCAGGTGTTCGGCGACCCGACGCTCGCCGACCTCACGCGTGAGCTGTGGATCAACATCCCGATCACGGCGCTGTTCGTCGCCGTCGCCGCGTGGATCTCGTACCGCGGTGTCGAGGCGACGAAGATCGTGCAGTACGTGCTCGTCGCGTTCCAGGTGCTCGCGCTCGGCTGGTTCGTCGTGGCCGGCATCGTGCAGATCAACACCGGCAACGCGTTCGACTACACGCCCGTCGAGCCGTCGTGGTTCAACCCGTTCGCGGTCGGTGACCTGTCGCTCGTCGTCGCGGGGCTCAGCCTCTCGATCTTCATGTTCTGGGGCTGGGACACGGTCATCACGATGAACGAGGAGGCGAAGGACCCGAACAAGACACCCGGCCGCGCGGCGATGCTCACGATCCTCGCGATCGTCATCATCTACATCGTCATCACGGTCGTCGTCATCGCGTACGCGGGCGTGAGCGTCGACGGGGAACTGTCGGTCGGCAACCCCGCCAACCAGGAGAGCATCTTCGCCGTGCTGTCGTCGCCGATCATGGGGCCGTTCGCGGTGCTCATGTCGATCGCGATCCTCTCGAGCTCGGCCGCCTCGCTGCAGTCCACGATGGTGTCGCCGTCGCGCACGCTGCTCGCGATGGGGCACTACGGTGCGCTGCCGCCGAGCTTCGGGCGCATCAGCCCCCGCTTCAAGTCGCCCGCCGTCGCGACCGTGTGGTCGGCGGGCGCGGCGATCGGGTTCTACGTCGTCATGCGCATCCTCTCGGAGAACGCGCTGTGGGACACGATCACGGCGCTCGGGCTCATGGTGTGCTTCTACTACGGCGTGACGGGGCTCGCGTGCGTGTGGTTCTTCCGCAAGCAGCTGTTCGAGTCGACGCGCGCGATCTTCTTCCGCCTCGTGTTCCCGCTCCTCGGTGGTCTCATCCTGCTCGCGCTCTTCGTCAAGACGGCCATCGACTCGTGGAGCCCGAGCTACGGATCGGGGTCGGCGATCTTCGCGACGAGCTACGACGCGGAGGGCGTCGCGCAGGACGGCATCGGGCTCGTGTTCGTGCTCGGGATCGGCGTGCTGTTGCTCGGTGTCGTCATCATGATCGTGCAGGCCGTGCGCAACCCCGCGTTCTTCCGTGGCCAGACGCTCACGGTGGGCGACTCGACCGAGAAGCCGATCGAGGTGCTCGAGGACTGAGTCGGCTCGGGCGTATGGTGCGGGGAGCCACAACCGCAGAGAGCGAGGATCCTCGTGCCGACACCGGAGCCCACCGACGTCCGTTCACTGTTCCCGGGGACGCGGGACTGTGCCTACCTCGATGCGGCGTCCGTGGGCATCGTGTCGACGCGCACCGCCGCGGCGGTCGCGGCGGTCGTCGACGGACACATGCGCCTCGTGGGCGCCGCGAAGCCCGGCTGGCTCGCGACGATCGCGCGCACTCGCGGACTGCTCGCCGAGCTCGTCGGGGGCCGTGCCGAGGGGATCGCGTTCACGCAGAACACGAGCACCGGCCTGGCACTCGTGACGGGGGGCCTCGACTGGCGTGACGGCGACAACGTCGTCGTCCCGGCGGGCGAGTTCCCGTCCAACGCGTATCCGTGGCAGGTATTGCGCCGGTGGGGCGTCGAGCTGCGTGAAGCACCGATGCGTGACGGCCACGCCGATCTCGACGAGCTCGCCACACTCGTCGATCGCCGGACCCGCGTCGTCTCGTTGAGCGCGGTGCAGTACACGTCGGGTCATCGCTACGATCTCGCCCGTGTGGCGGAGGTGTGTCGGCGACACGAGGCACTCGTCGTCGTGGACGGCACGCAAGCCGTGGGAGCCGTGCGAGTCGATGCCGATGCCGCCGGGATCGACGTGCTCGCGGTCGCCGCGCACAAGTGGATACTCGGTCCGGCAGGCATCGGGTTCGTCCACGTCTCGCCCCGCGCGCTCGAGCGGTTGCACCCCTCGGTCGCGGGCTGGCGCAGCGTGGAGGACCCCTTCGCGTTCGACCACGAACCGGACTTCGCGGCCGACGCGCGGCGCCTCGAATCCGGCACGGAGAATGCCGCGGGCATCGCCGGGCTCGCGGAGGCGGTCGGCCTCGTGCTCGAACTCGGGCGCGAGCGTGTCGAGCGAACGGTGCTCGAGCGGGCGGACGAACTCACGGGCGCGCTCGAGTCGATCGGTGTGCGAACCCGCCGCGATGCCGATCCCGCTCGACGTTCGGGCATCGTCGTCGCGACGACCGGCGGCGACGACGCGGCGGTGCACGCACGGCTGCTCGAGTCGGGTGTGCGTTGTGCGCTGCGCGGTGGCCTGCGATTCGCGCCGCACGTCTACAACGACACCGCCGACATCACGCGCGCCGTGGAGCTGCTCACGGACGCGCGGGACGCATCCGGCTAGGCGCTCCCACTGCCCCGTCACGAGCGCGCGGCCCGTTCTCGACCACTCGTCCCGGACGAGCTCGCGGGCATGCCCGGGAACACGAGCTGGCCGACGTGGCCCGCGTCCGGGCCGATGTCGACGACCGTTCCGAGTCCTTCGCAGCGCCGGCGCATGCTGCTCGGATCATTGAACGAGCAGGCGGGCGAGTAACCGGCCGACGGCTCACCGATGCGCGCGAACACGAGGCGGACGAGCGGGACGATGTCACACGCGGTCGCGACGGTCGACCGCGCGCTACCGGCGAAGCGGCGCTGCTCGATGGAGCCGTGAACGTGGGGCCGTGCCACGAATGCGCTCCCGGGGGTGGATGCGGCGGGCGGCTGCGCACGAATCAGGGGAACGAATCGATCATCAGGCGTTGAGCTTCGGCGGCGATCGTGTCGAGCACGGGCGACGACTTGCCGGAGCCGGAGACGCCCGTGACGACGGTGAGCGCCTTCTTCGGGATGTGGAGCGTGACGATTGTTCGTCGAGGCCCCCACGACCCGGATGCGGTCGTCGTACCGGGCGGTCGCGGCGGCGTCGTGACCGGTGGCGGAGCGCACACGGCACGGTATCGCGGGCCGCGTCGCCGCCCCTGCGTGCGCGGTCGTAGGATCGCGGCATGAAGATCGCGCGCTTCGAGCACCAGGGCCAGTTGACGTTCGGCATCCTCGACGAGGAGACGCGCGAGTTCGTGAAGCTCGCGGGCGATCCGCTCTACCTCGGCTTCGAGACGCTCGAGGAGCGCGTCGCGGTCGACGACGTGCAATTGCTCGCGCCCGTCATCCCGCGCTCGAAGGTCGTCGCGTTCGGCCGCAACTATGCGGAGCACGCGCGCGAGTTCGGCAACGAGGTGCCGGACGAGCCGCTCATGTTCCTCAAGCCGAACACCTCGGTCATCGGGCCCGGCCACCCCATCACGCTGCCCGTGCAATCGGAGCAGGTCGAGCACGAGGTCGAGCTCGCGGTCGTCATCGGCAGCATCGCCCGCAACGTGCCGCGTGAGGACGCTGCGCAGGTGATCTTCGGCTACACCGTCTCGAACGACGTGACGGCGCGCGATCTGCAGCGCCGGGACGGGCAGTGGTCACGTGCGAAGGGCTTCGACTCGTTCTGCCCCGTCGGCCCGTGGATCGAGACGGAGTTCACGCCGACGTCCGGTGCCGTGACCTGCCGCGTGAACGGCGAGCTGCGCCAATCGGGCGATCTCAACCAGCTCGAGCGCTCGATCGGCACGCTCGTCGAGTACGCGTCGAGCGTGTTCACGCTCCTGCCCGGCGACCTGCTGCTCACGGGCACACCCGCCGGCGTCGGCCCGCTGCGTGCGGGAGATGTCGTGACGTGCGAGATCGAGGGCATCGGCGTGCTGGAGAACCCCGTCGTCGAGCGATGAGCGAGCGCGAGCCGCGGGACCGACACGATGAACGGTCGAACGCATCGCCGTCGGTTCCCGCGCTGGTTCCCGAGTTGCTCGTGGGCGACAGATCGACGAGCCTCGCGTTCTGGTGCGATCTGTGCGGATTCCGGATCGACTACGAGCGCCCGGAGGAGGGGTTCGCGTATCTCACGCTCGGCTCGGCTCACATCATGATCGAGCAGGCGGGCATCGGCCGGAACTGGATCACCGGGCCGCTCGAGCGGCCGCTCGGGCGCGGTATCAACGTCCAGATCGGCGTGCGGAGCCTCGATCCGATCGTCGTCGCCCTCGAGCGAGCGGACCACGCCCTCTTCATGGCACCCGAGACGACGTGGTACCGCGTCGGGCCGGGCACTGACGCCGGGGTCCGTCAATTTCTCGTGACGGACCCCGACGGGTACCTCATCCGATTCCAGGAATCACTCGGGCGGCGAACCGCCGTCGACGGCGGGGTGTGAGCTAGTTCGTCGACTCGGGCTTCTCGGGCGTGCCGTCCGCCGAGGGGTGCTCGAACGCGCGTCCGTCGGCGTCGACCGCGGCGAGCTCCTCCGGCGGCACCTTGTTGAAGCCCGTGACGGGCTGGTTCTCGTCGAACGCGGCGACCTTCTTGCGGAAGCCCTTCGTGATGAACAGCAGGTACACGAAGCCGAGCACGGTCCAGATCGCGCCACCGATGAGCGCGTCGGCGTGCAGGTTCACCCACAACAGGACGGTGAGGAGCGTGCCGAGGCCCGGCATGACGATGAAGTTGAAGATGTCCTTCGGCGTCTTCCGGCGGCCCTGGCGGATCGCGAACCACGCGATGACCGACAGGTTCACGAACGTGAACGCGATGAGTGCGCCGTAGTTGATGAACGCCGAGATGAGTTCGAGCGAGAACTCCATCGCGAGGAGCGACACGACACCGACGAGCACGATGTTGAACGTGGGCGTGTGCGTCTTCGGGTTGATGTAACCGAACACGCGCTTCGGGATGACGTTGTTGCGGCCCATCACGAGGAGCATGCGCGAGACGGACGCGTGCGAGGCGAGGCCCGACGCGAGCGTCGCGCTGAAGCCGGCGGCGACGAAGATCGCCTGGAAGACGGGGCCGCCGACGATGAGGCCGATCTGCGGCAGCGGGTCGTCGGTGAACTCGCCGAACTCCTCGTTCGTCGGGAAGCGGAGCTGCGTGAAGTAGCCCGCGATGACGAAGATCGCGCCACCGATGAGCACGGTGAGGAGGATCGCCTTCGGCATGATCTTCGGCGACTTCGCCTCCTCGGCGTACATCGTGATCGCGTCGAAGCCGATGAACGAGAAGCAGACGACGGTGGCGCCCATGAGCACGGCGCTCCACGTCATGGTGTCGTGGAAGAACGGCTCGATCGAGGCGACCTGGCCCGTGCCCTCACCGCGCTGCAGCTGCGCGACGACCATGACGACGAACACGATCATGATGACGATCGAGAACACGAGCAGGATCATGTTGATGTTCGAGGTGCCACGCATCGAGAAGTAGATGATCGAGGTCACGACGATGCAGTACGCCACGACCCAGATCCAGCTCGGCACTTCGGGGAACACCTGCTCGAGGTAGAGGCGGATGATGAGGCAGTTCACCATCGGCAGCAGGAGGTAGTCGATGAGCGAGGTCCAGCCGACCATGAAGCCGAGGTTCGGGTGCATCGACTCGCGCACGTACGTGTACGCCGAGCCGGCGGAGGGGATGGCACCCGCGATCTTGCCGTAGCTGATGGCCGTGAAGACCATGACGATGAGCGCGACGGCGTACGCGGCGGGCACCGCGCCGGCGGTGAGTTCGGACACGATGCCGAACGTGTCGAACACGACAGTGGGGGTCATGTAGCCGAGGCCGAGGCCGACGATGGCCCAGAGGCCGAGGTTGCGTCGGAGCGAGCCGGACCGGGAGAACATTCCGGTCGAGGATTCCGCCATGGTGGTTCCTTCTGACGAGTCGGAGGCGGGACGGCGGACGCCGCCCGCGCAACTCCTGTGTTGCGAGAGGTTCGCGCCGAGGCTCGGCCCGTGCTCGGGAGCATAGCGGCGCGGGCGCGCGGTGCACGAGCACGGCTGCATCTCGTTCGGAGATGTCGCGTTCGGCCGGGTGCTCCCGCGTACCCGCGCGGGAGCCGACGCTCGGCAGCGATGATGCGCTCCTCACCCACGGGTGCTCCCGCGTACCCGCGCGGGAGCCGAGCCGATGCGCCCCGCCGTCCGCGGCCCCGCGCGGGTAGGATCGAGGCAGTATGTCTGCCTCATCCCTTGCCCCGGTCACCACGGCCACCGGGAGCGATATCCGAGTCCGTTTCTGCCCGTCGCCGACGGGGACGCCGCACGTCGGCCTCATCCGCACGGCCCTCTTCAACTGGGCCTACGCCCGGCACACGGGCGGTACCTTCGTGTTCCGCATCGAGGACACCGATGCGCAGCGCGATTCCGAGGAGAGCTACGAGCAGATCCTCGAAGCGCTGCGGTGGCTCGGGCTCGATTGGGACGAGGGCATCGACGCGGGCGGCGCCGACGGGCCGTACCGGCAGTCGCAGCGCGGTGAGATCTACGACGACGTCATCCGGCGGCTCGTCGAGGCGGGTCACCTCTACGAGTCGTACTCGACGGCGGAGGAGATCGAGGCCCGCAACGTGGCCGCGGGGCGCGACCCGAAGATGGGCTACGACAACGCCGACCGCGAGCTGAGCGACGAGCAGCGGGCGGCGTTCCGGGCCGAGGGCCGCGAGCCCGCGCTGCGCCTGCGCGTGCCCGACGAGGACCTGTCGTTCGACGACCTCGTGCGCGGCGAGATCACGTTCAAGGCGGGCTCGTTCCCGGACTTCGTCGTCGTGCGCCCCGGTGGCAAGCCCCTCTACACGCTCGTGAACCCCGTCGACGACGCGCTCATGAACATCACGCACGTGCTGCGCGGTGAGGACCTGCTGTCGTCGACGCCGCGGCAGATCGCGCTCTACCAGGCCCTCGTCGACATCGGCGTCGCGTCGTTCACGCCACGCTTCGGGCACCTCCCGTACGTCATGGGCGAGGGCAACAAGAAGCTCTCGAAGCGGGACCCGGAGTCGAACCTCTTCCTGCACCGCGACCGCGGTTTCATCCCCGAGGGGCTGCTGAACTACCTGTCGCTGCTCGGCTGGTCGATCGGTCCCGACCGCGACGTGTTCTCGCTCGACGAGCTCGTCGCCGCGTTCGACGTCGCCGACGTGAACCCGAACCCCGCGCGCTTCGACCTGAAGAAGGCCGAGGCGATCAACGGCGGGCACATCCGCCTGCTCGCGCCCGACGACTTCGCGGGCCGGCTCGTGCCGTACCTGCAGCACGGAGGCGTGCTCGGTGACGAGCCGAGTGCGGCGCAGCTCGAGCTGCTCGCGGCGGCGGCGCCGCTCGTGCAGGAGCGCATGCAGCTGCTCGGTGAGGCGCCGGGCATGCTCGGGTTCCTGTTCACGACCGCCGACGCGCTCGAGATCGAGGACGACGCGCGCAAGACGCTCAAGGGCGATGCGGGCGAGGTGCTCGACGCGGCGACCGGGGCGCTCTCGGATCTCGACGAGTGGACGACGGCGCGCATCGAGCAGGAGCTGCGCGTCGCGCTCATCGACGGGCTCGGGCTCAAGCCGCGGGTCGCGTTCGGTCCGCTGCGGGTTGCGGTGTCGGGGCGGCGCGTGTCGCCGCCGCTGTTCGAGTCGATGGAGCTGCTCGGGCGCGAGGAGACCCTGCGCCGCCTGGAGCGGCTGCGCGGGACGCTCGGCTGATGGCCGCGGGCGCGGCCGACGGGGCGGACGCGGGGCTCGGCACCGAGTACGACGTGGTCGTGGTCGGTGGTGGCCCCGCCGGGCTGCAGGCCGCGCTCCTGCTCGCGCGGTTCGAGTGGCGCGTGCTCGTGCTCGACGCGAACCGGCCGCGCCATTCGGCGACGCTCGAGGCGCACGGCTTCCTGACGCGCGACAACGTCGCGCCGAGCGAGCTGCGCCGACTCGGGCGCGAGGACGTGACGGCGTACGAGAACGCCGAGTTCCAGTTCGCGCGCGTCACGTCGATCACGCCCGCGGGCCGTGACGGGGACGGTGCCGAGGGCCGGTCCGGTGATGCCGGCCGATCCGGTGCGTCCGGTGCCGTCGGCCGGTCCGGTGCCGAGTCCGGTGCGTCCGATGCCGTTTCGGACGTCCCGTTCGGCGCCTGGTCGACGGACGGTTTCGTCGTCGAGGCGGCCGGCGTGCGGGGGAGCCCCGCGAGGCGCGTCCGGACGCGGGCGGTGGTGCTCGCGACGGGCATCGCGGAGCGGCTGCCGGAGCTGCCGAACCTGCGGGCGTTCTACGGCACGACGATCCACTCGTGCGTCGCGTGCGACGGCTGGAACGCGCGCGGACGGCGCATCGCAGCCTTCGGTGGACCGACCGCGCGACGCCTCGCGGCACGGGCGGCGACGCTCACGCGCTTCACCGACGATCTCACGGTGTTCGCGACGGAGCGGCAGGTCGACGAGGTGGTCGCCGGACGCTTGCGCGACCGTGGCATCACGGTCGATCGGCGCCTCGTGGAGGACGTCGTGGGCGATCGCTCGGGCCTCACGGGCGTGCAGCTCGAGGGTGGCGACGTGGTGCCGTTCGAGCGGGCGTTCGTCGAGCCGACGTTCGAGTCGGGCCTCGGATTCGCCGCCGGGCTCGACCTGGAGCGCACACCCGAGGGGTTCGTGCGCATCGACGCGGACGGTCGCACGAGCGTGCCCGGCGTGTACGCGGTCGGTGAGCTGACCGCGCCGGGCCCGAAGATGCTCATCATCGTGGCGGGGGAGGGCGCGAAGGCCGCGATCGCGGTGAACCTCGACCTGCTCGGCATCCCCGAGGTGCCGAGCCACGCCGTGACCGACGCCGTTTTGCGCTCGTGAGCGCGCTCCGGTAAGCTCGCTGAGTCGGCAACGGCCGGTGGGGTATGGTGTAATTGGCAACACGGCTGATTCTGGTTCAGTTGTTCTTGGTTCGAGTCCAGGTACCCCAGCAACGAATCGCTAGAGTTCTCTAGGAAGTCTGGCTCCCTCCTCACTCCGTCGTATGGCGCGATCAGGCGTCTGGTGACCAAATTGGTGACCAGAAACCCTTTTGATGTGCGTCTCGCCCTCATCTCTGCTGATGAGGTACGCACTCGGCCCCGCTCGTTCGCGTGGGTACGCGCTCCGCACCTGTCTGGCATGGAAGCTCATGCACGCATCGAGGTCGAGCCCGCGTTCCTGACCCAGGCCGAGATCGCCGTTCTGCTGGGGGTGCCCGAGCGCACGCTTGAAGGCTGGCTGCTCACGAAGTCGGGGCCGCCATGGCTGAAGCTCGGCCGACACGTCAAGTACGACCGTGACGACGTACTCGCCTGGGCGCGGGAGCAGCGTCATGGCTAGGCCGAAGATCGCCGCGGGCGAGGTCGGTCAAGTGCAGGTGACCCAGCTCGCGAACGGGAAGTGGCGGGCACGCGCCCGGATGCGCGACGACGCCGGCGAGCTGGTGCAGCTCCGCGCCGAAGCCGCGACCGAGGCGGATGCTCGCGAGGCGCTGTTGTCACGCGCGAAGACGCTGACCACGCATACCAAGGCCATCGTCACCGCCGCATCGACCATCCAGGAGGCGGCGGAGGCGTGGCTGCCGACGGTGAGGGTGCGCGCCGAGAACGGCACGCTGTCGTGGTCGACGTATGAGAACTACGCGACCACTGTCCGTCTCACGCTCGTCCCCGTCTGTGGCGGCGTCACGCTGGAGGCGCTCACGGTCGGCCGCTGCGACCGGATCATCCAGAATCTCCTCGCCGACCGGGGCGTGTCGTCGGCGCGGAAGGCCCGCTCGGTGCTGTCGCTCATCTGCGGGTTCGCCGTGCGCGACGACGCGATCCCGACCAACCCGGTGCGCGACGTCACCCGACTGCCGACGCCGGAGAAGAAGACCTCGATGCTCACTCCGCAGCAGATCGAGGCGATCCGCGATCTCATGACCCGGTGGCGAGAGACGGAGGGCATGGGGCCGCGCCCGAACTGGCGGGCGCTCGTGGACGGCATGGACATCATGCTCGGCACCTCCGCCCGCGTGGGGGAGTGCATCGGCCTGCGTCGCTGCGACGTGGACATGACCACCGCCCCGCCGACGATCCTGATCGACGGCACCGTGATCCAGAACAAGGTGCAGGGCGTCCAGCGGAAGAACGCCCCGAAGCGCACCCGCCAACGTCGTCGCGTCGCCCTCCCTGCTCTTGCGGCCGACGCGGTGCGACGCCGACTCGCGCTTGCGGAGAAAGGACCGGAGGCGCTGCTGTTCCCGACGAAGACCGGCAAGCCGATGAGCGTGTCGAACTACGAGCGTCGGTGGTGTCATAGCGTCGAAGCAACACTCCTGTTCGGCGGGGGTCTGATCGATGGAGTGTGTGGATGTCGCGGGTGGGGTTGTCGTTCAGTGACAGGTCGGAGATCTCCACGGCGTCGAAGGCGGGTTGGGGTGTGCGGAAGATTGCCCGTCACCTGGGGCGTTGCCCGTCAGTGGTCTCCAGGGAGCTGCGTCGGAACGCGACGAAGACCCGCGGCTACCAGGCCGTGACCGCAGACGTGGCCGCGCAGCGTCGCCGGGCCCGTCCGCAGCAGCGGAAGGTCGCGGCGGATCCGGTGCTGCAGGCGCGGGTGAATGCTGACCTAGCCGCATCGTGGACGCCGAACGAGATCGCGGGCCGCTTGCGCCTGGAGGCAACAGACCCGACTGTTGGCCGTATGGCGAACTCTCCTGATGCGCAGGGCCGCACCGTCTCTGGTGAAGCGATCTACCAGTACATCTACGCGATCCCGCGCGGGGAACTGGCCCGGCGCGGGATCTTTCTGCAGTCCAAGCGCACCAAGCGCAGGCCCCGCACTACGGGCCGGTCCCGGGGCGGGCCGATCATCGGGATGGTCCCGCTCTCAGAACGGGGCGAGGACGCCGCCGAGCGCCGGGTGCCAGGCCACTGGGAGGGGGACCTGATCATCGGGAAGAACGGTGCCTCCTGCGCGGCGACACTGGTGGAGCGGATGAGTGGTTTCACCGGGCTGCTGGCTCTGCCCTCCAAGCACGCCGAGGGCACCGCGGACGCGGTCATCGAGTATTTCAACGAGCTGCCCCAGATGATGAAGGCGTCACTCGCGTGGGACCAGGGCAGCGAGATGGCCCACCACGCGAAGGTCACCTTGGCCACGAACATGCCGGTCTACTTCGCCGACCCCCACTCGCCCTGGCAGCGACCCAGCAACGAGAACACCAACCGGCTCTACCGCGAGTACCTGCCCAAAGGCACGGCGATACCCGACCACCAGCCCTACCTGACCACGATCGCCGAGGAGATCAACAACCGGCCCCGCCGCCGGCTCGGCTTCCTGACACCGACCGAAGCATTCGCTCGACTACTGGCCGGCGAGCCCCATGTTGCTTCCACGCCTTGACATCGCCGTCTACTGCGCTCGTTCATCGACGATAACCGCGACCAACTCGTGCGCCTCGGTGTCGAGGTGGAGGAGTACTCGACGCACATCTACCGGCGCACCACCGCGACGCTCGTGGAGCGCGCGGCCGGACTCACGATCGCGTCACGACTGCTCGGGCACGCGAACGAGATGGTCACCCGCAACAACTACGTCATCACGGCCGAGCAAGTCGATGTCGTCACCGCCGACATCCTCGACACGATCCTTGGGACGTGAGTCATGCGGCTCGCCGGTCGCGCGGGCGGCGCCGCGTACCTTCTCACCGAAGCCTTGCGCCTGTGCGAGAGGAGAGGTAACGTACCCGCACCACAAGTCCATGAGCGTGCGGCGGCGGTGTGGAATCCCATCCACCGCGGACCTTCCCGGAACTACGGTTCTGCCGATTCGGCGGGACCGTCACAAGGACCCGCTACGGGGGTGCCGAATCGGCACCGCCGGTAGCAACGCTCCGGTCGTGCCTAACCGGCGTCATCACGGTGGTGCAGATTTTGCACCACCCGTGAACTCGAAAGGCCCGGAGTTCGAGGTGGTGCCAACTTGCCACCACCGCGCACGCACTCACGGCGCCCGGACTGTTGGGGACCGCACGGTTCCGTCAATTTGACGGCACCGTGAACGACGCGGATGGACGATGCGCGACAGCTTCCTGGACGTCCTCAATGACGGTGCCGGAAAGTTTCCGGAACCGTCGTATCGGAGCAGGAAGCCGCCCCATCACCCTCATGGTATTGTGAGCGACCGCTTCGCCGCCCGCCCACGCTGATACTTGCTTCCACGAACGGATGTCCGGCTGGAGCCACGTCGCCCGCCTGGACGCTCCTGACCGACTCGACAACACACGCATACCCGGCATGCGGCGATCACGCACGCCTCTTCCGTAGCGCCTGCCCTGCTGCCGTCTGCGTCGATCTCGCCGTCAGCTCGCACCGGCTTCCGCTCTGAGACCTGATCGGTGCGCTCCTCTCGGATTCATTTATGGACGTATGCCACCGCTGGTGGGGCGTGCGCACCTCCCTCATGAGACGACTCGTGAGGAGGCCCGGGGGTGAAGGGCGGCGTGATCCTGTTCCGCGGTACCGGCGCGGCCGCGCGCCGATACCTGGAGTCGGACAGATCCACCGCCGACGAGTACTACCTGGAGGGCGGCACCGCGCTCGCGGAGTTCACCGTCACCGATTCCGCGGGCGAGATCATCGAGGCACGGACGCTCGACCCGGTGCAGTACGCCGCGTGGGTGGACTGGACGGACCCGATCAGCGGCACGTCGATGGGAACCCCGCGCGGCGCGGGCGAGGGCATGCGGGGTTCGCCGCGGTTCGCGGAGATGGTGATCAACGCGCCGAAGTCGCTCTCCATCGCCGCTGCTCTGCACGCGGCGGTCTCCGACGCGCTCGACGCCGCGCAGCAGGATGCGGCGGCGGAGATCCGACGCTGGCTCGCCCAGCACTCGGTCACCCGGATCGGGCCTCGGAACGCGCGAGAAGTTGTGCCGGTGCAGCAGTTGCAGACCGTCGCGGTCGCGCACAAGACCAGCCGCGCGGGTGACCCGCACCGGCACATCCACTTCCAGATCGGCACCCGCGTCTACGCCGCGGGAAAGTGGCGCGGCCTGGACACCGCGGCGCTGCTCAAGCAGCAGGGTGCGATTCGCGCCCTCGGTACTGCCATCATCGCCGCGCACCCGCAACTCGCCGCCGTACTCGACAAGCACGGTCTCACGCTCGACCCGGCGACCGGAGAGGTCGCGGAGTTGGAGCGATACAACGCGGTGATGTCGAAGCGCGGTGCGCAGGTCGAACGCAATCTCGTCACCTTCGAGGCCGAGTGGGAAGCTGCGCATCCTGGCGAGGAACCGGGGCCGGTCGTGTGGGCGCGGCTGAAATCGAAGGCGTGGGAGCACGATCGCCCGGGGAAGAAGCCCACGGTGCTCGGCAGCGAGGCCGGTTGGCGCGCGGAGCTCGAAGACGCCGGCTACAGCCCGGATGCGCCACGGGCGCACAGGCCTGCACCGGTCGCGCTCGACGAGTTGCGCATCGAGGAAGTCGCATCTCGTGCACTTGACCGTGCGGCGGCGGGTGCATCGGCGTGGACGGCGCACACGCTGCGCGAGCACGTAGCCCGCATCACCACCGAGCACGGCGTGCAAGCCACACCCGAGGAGCTGCGAGAGTTCGTACAACTGGCGACCCAGCTCGCAGCATCGGATTGCCTCTCCGTCCTCCCACCCGGTGCGCCGAAGCCGGAGCACGTCGCGCATCTGACATCGCTGCGCGTCGTCGCTGCCGAGACGGAACTGCGCGACCTGCTCACCGCACGCCCGGAGCAGTCCAACCAGCGCGTCCCGGAAGTCCACGAGCTTGCGGTGCAGGCAGGCCTGGATGCCGACCAGGAGCGAGCGGCCGCAGTCGTCGCATCCGCCGACCCGCTCGTTGTGGTCGAAGGCGCCGCGGGGTCGGGTAAGACCACGATGCTCAAGACGGCCATCGAAGCCGCAGCAGCCGAGGGCCGTGGGATGCGGGTCGTCACGCCGACGAAGAAGGCCGCCGACGTCGCCGCCCAGGAACTCGGCATCCCGACCGACTCCGTTGCTGCGCTCGTCTACGCGCATGGATTCCGGTGGAACAGCGACGGCGTGTGGACGCGCCTTAGGCCCGGTGACGCCGATCCCGAAACCGGAAGCATCTACCGTGGCCCGGCGCACGATGCGCGGCTCGCACTTGGTGAGCGGATCGTCGTCGACGAGGCAGGGATGCTCGACCAAGACTCCGCCCTCGCCCTCTTGCGAGTCGCGGACGAGGCCGGGGCGACTGTCGCGCTCGTCGGAGACCGGGCGCAACTCCCCGCGGTCGGTCGCGGAGGCGTTCTCGACATCGCCACCAAACTCACCCCGGCAGTCGTAGATATGACGAGCCTGCACCGCTTCACCGACCCCGCGTATGCGGCGCTCACGCTCGAGCTGCGGCATGCTCGCAACCCCGCCGCGATCTTCGATCGGCTGAACGAGCACGGACTGATCGTCCTGCACGACACCAACGACGACGTGCGGGAGAGCATTGCCAGGACGACGCACCCGGCGGATGCGATCACCGCGGCGACGAACGACGAGGCCCGAGCGCTGAACGAACGCATCCGTGCCGAGCGGGTCGACTGCGGTGAGGTCGACGACGCGCGGACGGTGCTCGGCAGTGACTGGCTCCCCATCGGCATCGGGGACGTGATCCAGACCCGCCGCAACGAGTCCACGCTCGGCGTTGCCAACCGGCAGACCTGGACGGTGCAGCACGTCGGCGAAGACGGCGCGCTGAGCGTCATTGAGACCGGCAACGGCCGTAAGCAGCAGCGCACCGTGACCTTGCCCGCGGAGTACGTGGCCGAGGATGCGCATCTGGCCTACGCGGTCACCGCGTACGGCGTCCAGGGCGCGACCGTGAATGCCGCACACGCGTTGCTCTCCGACGCTATAGAAGCGGCAGGCGTCTACGTCGGCATGACCCGCGGGCGCGAGACGAACAGGCTGCACATCGTTGCCAGCGATCTCGCAGACGCAAAGCAGCAGTTCGTCGATGCGCTCGCCCGAGACCGCGCAGACCTCGGCCTGGAAGACGCCACCGAACGCGCCCGTGAGGCCGTCACCGACCTGATCGCAGACGGGCCCATGTCCATCGTGAGTTCGGAGCGCGACCGGATCATCGAGCGGGTCACGAAAGCTGACGCGGAGCGAGAGCACTGGGTGTCGGCAGCCGCTAGATTGCACGACCAGTCCGGGCGGCACAAGGCCGAGTATGAGCGGGAGCGCGAGCTCGCTGAATCCGCGGATGCGAAGGCCGCTGCGGTACTCGCGAACGTTGTGAAGCTACTGGCCCAGGAAGCGGTCGCGGATGGTGCCGCGTTCCTAGCCTCGCACCAGGAGGCGTACGCGGCACACCTCGCAATAATGAGCGCGTCGCGCTTCCGCAAGCGCTCGGCCGCCCGCACTGCGAACGAGGCAGATGCCCGCCGTAGTGACATAGAGCGGGCGGTGCATGACCGTTGGCAGAGCATTCCGCCTAGCGAGGCTGGCCTGCCCGGGTGGGCCGAGACAGTTGCCAAGCGCATAGCCGGCTACGCACCCGAGGTCATCGAAGCACGCGCGGAAGCCACGCAGGCGCGCCATATCGTCAGAGAGATCACCGCAAGGCAGTCGCGGGAGCACACGGCGCTGTACGCGCGCGCCCTCGGGAACCGGCGTCCGAGCGCGATTGCGGCGCGGGTGAATGCCCTGCGCGAGCAGGCGGCGCAGGATCGCCGCTACCTCGCCCAGCTTGATGCGCTTCCACCAGATGAAGCAGTGCAGCTCGTCCACGAGCGTGCTGCCCAAGACGCGGCTCAGCGTCTCGCCGCCGAGGAATCTCACAGAGCGGTGGAAGCACGGGCGACGCGGATCGACGTTTCGGCGTTTGAACGGAACCGCGATCGCTCCCCACATCGCGACGGCCCGTCACTATAGTCGTGGCGCGACAGCTGAGCTGAGCGAGACTAAACCGGGAGAAACCGGCCAAAAGATGGTTACGCCGATAGGCTCTGAGCTATGACCTCGTCCGAACTCGTCAGGGCGGTGCTCTCATGAGCGAGCCCTGGCTGTCCGCCGACGACATCGCCGTTCATCTTGGGGTCACCAAGGAGACGGTCTACGTCTGGATCGCTGACAAGGGGATGCCCGCGCACAAGATCGGTCGACTCTGGAAGTTCCAGGTGAGCGAGGTTGACGACTGGGTGCGTCGCGCCGGCGCTGCGCCGGACGGCGCCACCGATGGTGGTGATGCCTGAGTGCGCATCATCGACAACGTCAACGAGCTGCTCGGAGACGATTTGAAGGCCGAAGTCAGGGCGGGGTCGCGGCTGCGGATCGCTGCCTCGACGTTCTCTATCTTCGCGTTCGAGGCGCTGAAGCGGGAGCTGTCGCAGATCAAGGAGCTGGAGTTCATCTTCACGGCTCCGTCCTTCAACACCGCGAAGGCGACGGACAAGCCGGCCCCGGAGCGACGCCAGTTCGAGGTGCGTCACGGAGACGTGTCGAGCTTGTACGGGTCGGAGTTCGAGATCCGTCTGCGGAACAAGCTGACTCAGCGCGCCATCGCCCGCGAGTGCGCCGAGTGGGTGCGGCAGAAGGTCACTTTCCGGTCGAACCGCACGGGCGCTCCGATGCAGCCCGTGGCTGCGGTCGATGATATCGCCGCGTACTTCCCGATCCAGGGCTTCACGACGGCCGACCTCGGCTACGAGCGGGGTCCGGCGGTCTCGAACTACGTCACGAAGTTCGAGGGTGCGAACGAGACACGGCAGTTCGTGCAGCTCTTCGACCAGATCTGGCAGAACCCCGAGCAGCTCGATGACGTGACCCAGGCGGTCCACGAGCACATCGCGAGCGTCTACGCGGAGAACTCACCGCAGCGGGTCTATTTCCTGATCCTTTACAACCTGTTCTCCGAGTTCCTCGACGATCTCAGCGAGGACGTGCTGCCGAACGACCTCACCGGTTATCAGGACACCGCGATCTGGAACGCTCTCTACAACTTCCAAAAGGATGCCGCGACCGGGGTCATCAACAAGCTGGAGACCTACAACGGCTGCATCCTCGCCGACAGCGTCGGGCTAGGGAAGACGTTCACCGCGCTGGCGGTGATCAAGTACTACGAGCTTCGGAACAAGTCGGTGCTCGTGCTCGCGCCGAAGAAGCTCGCGGAGAACTGGACGAACTACAACGCGAACCTGACGACGAACATCTTCGCCAAGGACCGCTTCAACTACGACGTGCTGGCGCACACCGACCTCTCTCGCGAGTCGGGGGAATCGCTGGGTATCCCGCTCGACCGGGTGAACTGGGGCAACTACGACCTCGTCGTCATCGACGAGTCACACAACTTCCGCAACGCCGACTTCATGGAGGAACGCGAGACCCGTTACCAGCGCCTCATGCGAAAGGTGATCCGCGAGGGCGTGAAGACAAAGGTGCTGATGCTCTCGGCGACGCCGGTGAACAACCGCTTCAACGACCTCCGCAACCAGCTCGCCCTCGCCTACGAGGGCGAGTCCGCCCAACTCGCTTCCAAGCTCAACCTCTCCACCAGCGTCGAGGAAGTGTTCCGGCAGGCGCAGCGGGTCTTCAACGAATGGTCCGACCTGCCACCGGAGGAACGAACCACCGAGGCGATCCTTGCCCGGCTCGACTTCGACTTCTTCGAGCTGCTCGACTCGGTCACCATCGCCCGTTCCCGTAAGCACATCCAGGCGTTCTACGACATCGCCGACATCGGTGCGTTCCCGGAGCGGCTCCAGCCGGTGTCGATCAGGTCGCCGCTGACCGACCTGCCGGACACCCCGACCTTCAACGAGATCTTCGACCAGCTCCAGTCCCTCACGCTGGCGGTCTATGCGCCGCTGTCCTACGTCTTCCCGAGCCGCGCCGAGAAGTACGAGGTGCTCTACGGGAACGTCGGCGGTGCGAAGAACCGAGCTGGAGGCTCCACGGAGAACCTCGGGGCAGCGAACCGCGAAAAGGGCATCCAGAAGCTCATGACGGTGAACCTGCTCAAGCGCCTGGAGTCGAGCATCGAGGCATTCCGGCTGACCCTGAGCCGCTTGGAGGCCACCGTCGAAGAGGCGCTCGATGCGATCGACAGCCATGCGACTTCGATCACCGACGTCGCCGCGGGCTCCGACGACGTGGAGGCGGATGACGACGACTTCGACGTGCCCACGAGCGGCACGGTCGGCAAGAAGGTGCAGGTCGACCTCAGCGACGTGGATGTCGAGTCATGGAGCCGAGATCTGATGCATGACGGCCAGATCATTGCACGCCTGCTGACGTCGATCTCCGGCATCACCGCAGAGCACGACCTCAAGCTCCGCACGCTGAAACAGCGGATCGAGGCGAAGTTCGCCGACCCCATCAACCCCGGCAACAGGAAGGTGCTGATCTTCTCGGCCTTCGCGGACACTGCTGAGTACCTCTACCGGGAGCTTTCCCCGCTGCTGAAGCAGAGCGGCTACGACAGCGCAGTGGTCACTGGGCAGGGCAACCCGAAGACGACCCTCGGCAGGGGCTACGGCTTCCAGCAGACCCTCACCCTGTTCTCGCCCCGGTCGAAGCAGCGGCACCTGACGATGCGGAACGAGACCGCCGAGATCGAGGTGCTCATCGGCACCGACTGCATCAGTGAAGGCCAGAACCTCCAGGATTGCGACTACCTCGTCAACTACGACATCCACTGGAACCCGGTGCGAATCATCCAGCGATTCGGCCGCATCGACCGCATCGGCTCGACGAACGAGCGCATCCAGCTCGTGAACTTCTGGCCCGACATCTCGCTGGACGAATACATCAACCTCAAGGAGCGCGTCGAGAACCGCATGGTCATCGCTGACATCACGGCGACGGCGGACGACAACATCCTCACTCAGGAGGCCAGCGACGCGGCCTTCCGCAAGGCGCAGCTCCGCCGCCTCCAGGAGGAGGTGATCGAGCTGGAGGATGTGCGCACGGGCATCAGCATCACCGATCTCGGCTTGAATGACTTCCGAATGGATCTCCTCGGCTACATCAAGGACGACCCGACGATCGCCACCTCTCCGAGGGGCATCCATGCGGCCGTCCCCGCGCAGCCGGAGAAGGGCCTGAAGCCCGGCGCGCTCTTCGCGCTCAGGAACATCCACGCCGACGAGATGCTCAACCGCGGCAATCGCCTCCACCCGCACTACCTCGTCTACCTCGATACCGAGGGCAACGTCATCGCCGACCACACCGAGGTCAAGTACCTGCTTGATCTGATCCGCGCCGGGTGCCGCAACCGGGACGAGCCCGCTTGGGAGGTGTGCCGCGTCTTCAACGCCGCCACCCGCGACGGGGCCGAGATGAGCAAGTACAGCGGCCTGCTCACCGCAGCGATCCGCTCCATGATCGACGTGACCGAGGAACGCGACATCGACAGCCTCTTCAGCCCCGGCCACACCACCGCCTTGCAGCGGACGATCACGGGCCTCGACGACTTCGAGCTGATCGCCTTCCTCGCCATCGTCGAGGAGTCGACCGATGCCTGAATCCGTGCTGTATCGCTGGCCTCCCGCCGCACAGCTCGGCCGCGTGGTGCCGAAGACGAAGTTCTACGAGCACGGCAACGTGCGCACGGCGCTGCGTGAAAAGTTCGTCGAGGACGTCCAGCGCATCACCTGGGCCTACAAGCTCGCGGAGTCGACCATACGGCTGAAGGGCACGGACGCCGTACCGGAGATCCAGGTCTTCGCTGTCGAAACGAAGGGCGGCGATGTCCCCGACGATGTGCTCGCGGCGATCGACAAGTCCGTCCACTTCCCGATGCTGTTCGAGGTGTCGAGGGGCAACGAAGTCCGCATGGTCGCGGCGCACAAGACGCTTGGTGGCGCGACACCGAAGGTCGGGTCGTACTTCACGACACCGTGGCTTCCGTACGACGCCGCTCGTGCTCCGTTACCGACCGCCATTGACTTGCCTGCGCTATATGAGGCGATGCTGTCCTCGCTGCTCCCAGTGGCGACACGCCGAGGCGAGTCGTTGTCCAAGGCCGCAGACAGAATGGACAAGGCCAAGAAGCTCGAACGCGAGATCGCCGCACTGGAGCGGAAGCTCCGCGCCGAACCCCAGCTCAACCGCAAGATCGAGCTACGCCGAGCACTGAAAGACCGCCAGGTCGCACTCGCGGATCTGGCGTAAAGAACGAGGATGACGATGGACAAGCTGAAGATGCACTCGCCTGACCTGACCCAGGCGAACATCGACAAGATCGCCGAACTCTTCCCAAGCGTCGTGACGGAAACCGTCGACGCCGACGGCAACCCCCAGCGCGCGATCGACTTCGATCTGCTCCGTCAGGAGCTCACCGACCACATCGTCGAAGGACCGCAGGAGCGGTATCAGCTGGCCTGGCCCGGAAAGCGTGCTGCCGCTTTCGCTGCGAACGCCCCGATCGCCAAGACGCTCCGGCCTGTGCGCGAGGAGTCGGTCGACTTCGACACTACGAAGAACCTCTTCATCGAGGGGGACAACCTCGATGCGTTGAAGCTCCTCCAGGAGTCGTACCTCGGCAAGGTCAAGCTCATCTATATCGACCCGCCCTACAACACGGGGAGCGACGAGTTCGTGTATCCCGACGATTACTCCGAGGGCGCGGACGAGCACCTCGTAAAGTCGGGCCAGATCAATGACGCTGGTGAGCGGCTGCGCTCAAACCCCGACACGAACGGACGGTTCCACTCCGACTGGCTCAGCATGATGGCGCCGAGGCTCCAGCTTGCGCGGAACCTTCTGGCACCGGATGGGTTCCTGATCGCAGCAATCGACGACCGCGAACACGGCAACCTGCGACTCCTGCTGGACCAGACCTTCGGGGCGCAGAACTTCATCGCCGACGTCGTCTGGCAGGGTGGGCGCAAGAACGACGCGCAGTTCCTCTCGCCGTCGACCGACTACATGTTGATCTACGCACGGGACATGGCAGCGCTCGATGCTGTTCGATGGCGCGAGCCGAAGCCCGGCGTCTACTCGATCCTGGAGGCGGGGCGTTCGGCGTGGGAGGCCGCGGGACACGATCCGGAAGAGGCCAGTCGGCGGCTGCGCCAGTGGTGGGCGTCGTTGCCTTCTGACGACCCGCGTCGTGCGTCCCAGCACTACAACCAGGTCGATGGTGAAGACGGGCGGCCGGGCGTGGTGTTCTTCGGCGACAACATGCGGAAACCTGCGCCGACCTCGACGTCGCGTTACGACATCATCCACCCCGTGACTGGCAAGCCTGTGAACATGCACCCGAATGGGTGGGCATACGCGCCGGAGAACATGAAGCGTCTACTCGCCGAGGGGCGTGTCAAGTTTGGCCCGGATGAGACGACTCGTCCGACCATGAAGCGGTATCTCGACGAGACGAGCATGCAGACCGTGATGCCCACCTTCTATGCAGACCGGCGGAGCGCATCGAACCGCCTCGCACAACTCCTAGGCGAGTCGGTCTTTGACTACCCAAAGGACGAGCAAGTCTTGGCACGCTGGATCAGTCTGGTCACGCAGAACGACCCCGAGGCGCTTGTTCTTGACTTCTTTGCAGGCTCCGGGTCAACGGGTCACGCGGTTGTGGATCTTAATGCTCGGGATGGCGGGCACAGGCGGTACATCCTCGTGCAGCTGGGCGAGCCGATCGAACACGCCACGTACGCCACCATCGCAGATGTCTCCCGTGAGCGTTTGCGCCGGGTCGCGATGAAGGTGAGTGAGGACGCGGACCTCGTCGGCGCCAACCTCGACATCGGGTTCCGAGCACTCCGGGTGGACACGACAAACATGTCCGAGACCAGTACGACTGCCGACGCGCTCGGCCAGGGAGACCTCTTGGATGCGATCGACAGCGTGAAGCCGGACCGCACTGATGAAGACTTGCTTTTCCAGGTGCTCCTGGATTGGGGGCTCGACTTGAGCCTGCCCATCGAACGTGAGGTTTCGAGAGAGAGAGAGAGAGAGAGAGAGAGAGAGAGAGAGAGAGAGCCGGCGCCGCGCCCACAACGTACTTCCGCGTCGCCGACGACGCGCTCATCGCGTGCTTCAGCGAGGAGGTGTCCGCTGATGTGGTCACCGAGATCGCGAAGCGTCAGCCACTGCGAGCCGTCTTCCGGGACTCGGCCTTCAAGTCGGATTCGGAGCGGATCAACGCCGAGCAACTTTTCCGCGAGCTGTCGCCGGGCACCGAGGTTAAGACACTGTGATGCCCGACACCGTGGCCTCGCGGTCTTGGGCGGTGGTGCGTGATGGAGAAGCGCGCGCTACACTCGCCCGACCTCACCGCCCGCAACGTCGAGCGGATCGCCGAGCTGTTCCCGCAGGTCATCACCGAGTCGAGGGATGCGGAGGGCAACGTGACCCTCGCGGTTGATTTCGACCTGCTCCGTCAGGAACTCTCCGACCATATCGTCGAGGGGCCGCAAGAGCGCTACCAGCTCGACTGGCCCGGCAAGCGCGCCGCAGCGTTCGCTGCGAACGCGCCGATCGCCAAGACGCTGCGTCCGGTTCGGGAGGAGTCCGTTGACTTCGACACCACAAGGAATCTCTTCATCGAGGGTGACAACCTGGAGGCCCTGAAGCTGCTCCAGGAGTCCTACCTCGGCAAGGTCAAGCTGATCTACATCGACCCGCCATACAACACGGGCAACGACTTCGTCTATGAGGACGACTTCGCCGAGTCGAGTGCCGACTACCTCGCCCGCTCAGGCCAGAGGTCGGAGACCGGCGACCGCCTCGTTGCGAACACCGAGGCGAACGGTCGCTTCCACTCCGACTGGCTCAGCATGATGTATCCGCGGCTCAAGCTGGCGAAGAACCTGCTCACCGACGACGGGGTGCTCGTCGTGTCGATCGACGAGAACGAGCACGCGAGCCTGGTTCGCCTTGGCGAGGAAGTGCTTGGAGACGCCTCGTACGTAGGTGAAGTTGTCCTCAAGAACAGCAGCAAGAACGATCAGGCATACGTCTCGATCCAGCACGAATACATCGTGTTCTTCGTCAAGAACCGGCAAGCCAACGCGGGCGAATGGGTTGAGAAGAAGGAAGGCCTGGACAAGATTTACGCCGCCTTCGACGGCTTTCGGAAGAAGCACGGCGACGACTGGGGCACGATCAACGCCGAGGCAAAGGCCTGGTACAAGACCTTCCAACCCAGCGATGCGGTATACGGGAGCAAGCACTACGAGTGGATGGATGCCCGAGGCATCTACTTCGCAAGCGACATCTCCGGTCCGAACGACGGCCAGTACGTGTATGACGTGACGCACCCGGCAACTGGTGAGTTCGTGAAAATTCCGGCGTCAGGATGGCGCTACCCCAAGGATGAGATGCTTCGTCGCATCGAAGAGGGCCGAGTCCACTTCGGCGAGGATCACACCAGTGTCCCCAAGAACAAGACATACCTGGCGAATACCGAGTATCAGAGCCTCACGAGCATCCGGTACGTCGATGGCCGTGCAGCGTCGAAGCGGCTCGCCGCGTTGTTCGGCGAGAAGGTGTTCACGAACCCGAAGGACGAGTTCCTGCTCCGGGACATCTATCGCGCAGTCGGAGTGACTGGCGACGACGTCGTCCTCGACATGTTCGCTGGCTCGGGCTCTGCCATGCAGGCCGTCCTCGAGCTCAACCGCGGCAGCGAGTCCAGCTGTCGGTTCATTGGCATCCAGGTCGCTGAGGATTTGAACGAGACGCTCAAGACCGCGAAGGGCGCGGCGAAGCAGATCACCACGAACGCGATCAAGCTCCTCGCTCGGCTCGGGCGTCCAGCGACGGTTGCCGAGATCACAAAGCAGCGGATGCGGCTCGTGCACGAGCAGCTGGCCGACGACCTACTGCTCGACAGTGGCTTCCGTGTGCTCAAGATCGACACCTCGAACCTGGTCGACACCCTTGCGGCTCCCGACGCGCTCGTGCAGGACACATTGGACGGCGCCGTCGCCAGCGTAAAGGAGGGTAGAACGAGCATCGACCTCCTGTTCCAGGTGATCCTCGACTGGGCGCTCGACCTGAGTGAACCCGTCAAAACAGAACGGGTCGCCGACAGAGAGTTGCTATCGGTCGCTGACGATGCGCTGATCGCTTGCTTCGAGGACGACATCAGCGACTCAGCTGTTCGGACGATTGCTGCTCGGCGTCCGCTCCGCGCCGTGTTCCTCGATGCAGGATTCGCATCTGACGCCGCGCGGATCAACGCAGAGCAGATTCTCCGAGAGGTCTCGCCCGAGACTGAGGTAAGGACGATCTGACCCGATGAAGCTCCAGTTCAAGGTCCAGCAGTATCAGACCGAGGCCGTCGACGCCGTGGTCGACGTGTTCACCGGGCAACCGTATGCCGACGGGGTGAAGTACCGTATCGACCCCGGCAAGGATGCGGCGCTGACGCTGCTGGACGATGCTGGGCTTCGCAACACCGAGATCGCGCTCACACCGTCGCAGCTTCTTGCGAACGTGCAGGCCGTGCAACGGGAGCGCGGGCTGCCGCTCTCGAAAGAGCTCAAGGATCCGGTGAAGAAGTCGGCGGCACCGATCAACCTCGATGTCGAGATGGAGACCGGCACGGGCAAGACCTACGTCTACATCAAGACCATCATGGAGTTGCACAAACGGTACGGGTGGTCGAAGTACATCGTGGTCGTGCCGTCGATCGCGATCCGCGAGGGAGTGAAGAAGTCGTTCGACATCACCGCCGAACATTTCCAGCAGCTCTACGGCACCAAGCCGCGCACGTTCATCTACAACTCGTCGCGGCTGCACGAGCTGGAGCGGTTCTCCTCGGACGCTGGCGTGCAGGTGATGATCATCAACATCCAGGCGTTCAACGCCACGGGGAAGGACGCCCGCCGTATCTACGAGGTGCTGGACGACTTCCAGTCGCGCAGGCCGATCGACGTGATCGCGGCGAACCGGCCGATCCTGATCATCGACGAGCCGCAGAAGATCGAGGGCGACGCGAAGAAGCCCTCGAAGTCGCTGGAGGCGCTCGGCCTGTTTAATGCCCTGTTTGCGCTGCGTTACTCGGCGACGCACAAGATCGAGCGCACCAAGGTGCACCGTCTCGACGCGGTGGATGCCTACAACCACAAGCTGGTGAAGAAGATCGCGGTGCGTGGCATCACGATCAAGCACTTGGCCGGCAGCACCGCCTACCTGTACGTCGACGGGCTGGAGATCGGTAAGGGAGCCGACTTCCCGAAGGCCCGTGTCGAGCTAGAGGTGCAGACCGCCCAGGGCATTCGGCGGCAGGTTAAGCGTCTGAGCCAGGGCATGAACCTGCATGACATCTCTGGTGGTATCGAGGCGTACAAGGGTCTGTTCATCCGCGACGTCGATGCGAACCGCGACATCATCGAGCTGAGCAACGGCGAAGTCATCAGCGCGGGCGAGGTCACACAGGACGTGACCGACGAGGCGAAGCGGCGCATCCAGATCCGAGAGGTCATCCGGGCTCACCTCGACAAGGAGCGCGAGCTCTTCCCGCAGAGCATCAAGGTGCTGTCGCTGTTCTTCATCGACGAGGTCGCCAAGTACCGCGACTACGAGCGCGAGGACACGCTCGGCGATTACGCCCGCGTGTTCGAGGAAGAATACGCGGCCGTGCTCGCGGACTACCTCAGTCAGCTTGACCTCGACGAAGGTGCCACGCGGTATCGGGAGTACGTCGAGGCGATCGACGTGCGTCGGACTCACGAGGGCTACTTCTCGATCGACAGGCGGACCAAACAGTTCGTCGATGGGAAGATCGCGGCGCGTGGTGACTTCGCCGGTCAGTCCGATGACGTCGACGCCTACGACCTGATCCTGAAGGATAAGGAACGGCTGCTATCGTTCGAGGAGCCGGTGCGCTTCATCTGGTCGCATTCGGCACTGCGCGAGGGCTGGGACAACCCCAACGTGTTCGTCATGGGCATGCTGAAGAAGAGCGACAACACGACCACGCGGCGACAGGAGATAGGCCGCGGCTTGCGTCTGGCGGTCGACCAGAATGGCGAGCGCATGGACAACCCCGTGACCGTGCACGAAGTCAACGAGCTGACCGTCGTCACCGATGAGTCCTACACCGAGTTCGTGACTGCGCTGCAGAAGGAGATCGTCGAGTCGCTGTCGGCCCGCCCGCGGAAGGCGACGGCAGAGTTCTTCGCCGGGCGCACCGTCGAGCATCCCGTCACGGGCGAGAAGGTCGCCATTTCGCTCGACCAGGCGCGGCAGCTCCAACATTGGCTCACCGTCAACGGGTTCATCGACTACGAGCAGCACCTCACCGCGAAGTGGGATGCGCGCGCGGAGATCGAGATGCCGCCGATGCCCGCCGGCCTGGAGGAGTTTCACTATCAGGTCGCGGAACTCATCGACTCGCTGCGGCTCGATGTGCCGCAGCCGATCGACGGCCGAAAGCCGAAGAAGATCCCGTTCAACGAGGCCAACTTCAGGAAGCGTGAGTTCCAGGAGCTGTGGGGCCGCATCAACCACAAGGCGATCTACCAGGTCGAGTTCGACTCCAAAGAGTTGATCGCCAACTGCATCCGCGTGCTCGACACCTCGCTCAACGTCACCGTCATGCAGTACCTCGTCGAGAGTGGCAAGCAGGTCGTCGGTCTCGAAGTCGAGCAGCTCCAGGCGGGCACGGGTTTCAAGGTCGCTGAGACGAAGATCGAGCACTCCGCCGTGTCAGCAAGCTCGACGGTCAAGTACGACCTTCTCGGTGAGATCGCCGAGAAGACGCAGCTCACCCGGCGCACCTGCGCGGCGATCCTCACTGGCATCACACCTGGTACCTTCGCGAAGTTCAAGCAGAATCCCGAGCAGTTCATCACTGAGGCTGCCCGGCTCATCAACGAGCAGAAAGCCACAGTGATCGTCGAGCACCTTAGCTACGACCCGCTTGATGGCCGCTACGACTCTTCGATCTTCACGGAGAACCAGACCGCCCAGGACCTGACAAAGGCGGGTGACCGGCTCAAGAAGAGCGTGTACGAGTACGTCGTCACCGATTCGAAGGTCGAGCGGTCCTTTGTTGAGAAGCTCGATGTCAGCGACGAGGTTGTCGTCTACTCGAAGCTGCCGCGGGGGTTCTTCATCCCGACCCCGGTCGGCGACTACAACCCTGACTGGGCCATCGCCTTCCGGGACGACATCACGCAGATCAAGCACGTCTACTTCGTCGCCGAGACCAAGGGCTCCATGTCGTCCCTCCAGCTCAAGGGCGTCGAGCAGGCCAAGATCGAGTGCGCCCGCAAGTTCTTCGCCTCGCTCAACGACAAGGCCGAACACGAGGGTGTGAAGTACGACGTCGTGGACACGTACGAGAACCTCCTCGCACTTGTGGGGGAGTGACGCGCATTGGCATCTGCATCTATGAGTGCGCCGCCCGCGCAACCTGGCGGCGTGCGTATCACTCGACTCAAGATCGAGAAGTTCCGCGCGATCGCGTCGGCCGAACTTGAGTTGGGTGACACCGTTGCGCTCGTGGGCCAGAACGGCTCGGGCAAGTCGTCGCTTCTTCGGGCACTCAACGCGTTCTTCAACTTCGAGGACGAGAGGGCTGACTTCGAGAACGGCAACCATGCCTACAGCCGTTCCATGCAGTCCGTCATCGAGGTCGAAATTGAGGGGCTGGCGAGCGACCCCGCGCTCCCACGAGCCCAGAGCGGATCAGACCAGGTTCGTGCCCAGCTCAAGTTCCGGCGGCAGGCCGTCTGGAACGTTTCGGTCGGAGGTAAGTGGCAACCGGTCGCACCCGGATTCCACGAGGCGCTTCGCAAGCAAGTCGCCTACGCGCTGATCCCCACTCGGCGCGACCACGCGGTGGCCCACGAGCCGTCAACCGGACTCCTTGAGCACGCGGTCGATGCGTGGGTCACCTCCAACAGGCAGCGTGACCGTGTGAGCCCACAGGTGGCGAAGCTTGGTGCCCAGCTTCAGAAGAACTCGCTGTCGGGTTTCGAGAAGCAACTTCGCAAGGTTGCCCCGGGCGACGGACCCTTCAGCTTCGAGCTGAGCTATTCGTTGCAGCCGGACTACCGTCTGCTGCTGTCGAACCTCGCGCTCAGCGTGAACGAGGGAGGACAGGCGATTCCGCTCGCGGACAGCGGCAGCGGCACGCAGAGCATGGCGATCTTCGCGCTGTATGCGTATCTCGCTGAGCTTCAAAGCAAGACATTCGTCCTCGGGATGGAAGAGCCCGAGCAGAACCTGCATCCCCAGGCCCAGCGCCAGTTGATCAACCGGATCACAAGCCTCGGTCTCCAGGTGCTGTTCACCACCCATTCGCCAACAGTGGTCGACTCGCTCGATCACGAGCAGGTGGTTCTTTGCCGGAGGATCAAGGGCAAGAGCCGCGGCCTCGAAGTGCAGATTCGACAGATTCCGTCAGACTTCTTCGCGAAGCACAAGCTTGATCGGGATTCGTACTACAAGTTCCACCGCAGGCGGAACTCCGAGTTCATCTTCGCGGACTTCGTGACAGTGACTGAGAGCCCGGTCGACTCCGCGGTCGTCCTCGCGTTGTTGCAGGAGGCCGGCGAGGGCCTCGCCGAACTGGGCATGAGTGTTGTCGCACTCGACGGTGTCGATCAGATTCCCCATATGTTCCACATCCTCCGCGAGCTCGGGATCGCGAGTGCGTTCATTGTCGACAAGGACTACTTCCTCCCGTACAAGAACGGTGAGCGGAAGGCGAGCCAGGATTCGAAGGGATACCCGCAGTACAAGCCCGAGGCGAAGTCTGGCTCGCTTCTGAGGGTGCTGTTCCCCAAGGTGGCAGACCAGAGCAAGGTGGTCGCGCAGCTTGCAGGTAACCACCAGCAAGCGATGGCAACGCTTCGAGAGGTCGGCTTCTTCTGCTTCAGGTACGCGATTGAGGTCGATCTCGTCGTGGCGCAGGAGACGAGGAACCGGTTGTTCGATCGTCTCAAGGTTCCGGCCGCCGACCGGACTGAGGCGCACCTGCTGATCGAGAAAGCGAAGGCGATCAAGCGGCAGGAGGCTCTCTTGCCAGTGCTCACGGCACTGAAGCCGACCAGCTTGCCGTACTCCTACAAGGCCCTGCGCAGCGAGCTGCCGAAGATGGCAAAGGCTGCGCGGCAACACCCCTGATCGGCCGCCACGCCTCTGGCAGATCGAGTCCGTGCTCGATCTGCTCGGGCTCGGGCTGTTCAACCTGCCGAAGGTGCGCGGGGACACACCCCGCCGTGTGCGGCGCACGCTGCCGGAGTGGATCGAGCTGGAACCGGCTGGAAGTTCCCGATGAGGGTCTCACCGCTACGAGGGCGTTCCGGCGACGACCGTTCGGCGGGCGCTGGACGACCTGGGGGATCGGGTGCCGCAAGATCGATGGGGAGGCCCTCATTGTTCAAGCGCCGCGGTGAGGGCTGATCGGAGAGCGGGACATCGATACGCGGAGGGGACTTCGTCCGGGAGTCGTTGACTGCAGCGATGAGAGCGCGTGACCAACGGTGGATAAAAGGGCTCTTCGGACATTCGGTGGGGGTCATGGGGTGAGTCCGCCGGCGGCGAGGAGCATGCGGAGCCGGTAGTTGTCGCGGTTGCGGAAGCCGCGGGCGAGGCGGCGGTGCAGCTCGATGATCCCGTTCACGGCCTCAGTGCCGCCGTTCGATGATCGTCCGGTCGTGAAGTAGGCCAGGAACGCTGCCTGCCAACGGCGGAGGGTGCGGCCGAGGCGGGCGATCTCGGGGATCGGGCAGGTGTGGAATGTGTCGACGACCTTCTCGGCGATCCGCCGCCCCTCGACGAGGTCCTTCTGGTGGTAGGCGGAACGCAGTTGCTGGGCGCACTGCCATGCGACGAACACCTCGTCGTGCGCGGGGTCGGCCTCGATCGCTGCCGCGAGCCTGGTCCGCTGCTTCTCGGTGAGGTTCTCGGCGCCGGCGCGGAGGATGGTCTGGATCCCGTAGAGCGGGTCGCCGGTCCGACCGCGATGCCCGAGGGTGTCTTGCTGGACGCGGCGGCGGACCTCGTCCACAGCGGCGGTGCCGAGCTTGACGACGTGGAACGCGTCCAGCACGGCCGTGGCGTCTTCGAGCTTGTCGTCGATCGCGGTCTTGTAGCCGGCGAACGGGTCAAGAGCTGCGACCTTCACGTTCTGCCGGAACGCTTCGCCGCGTTCGGCGAGCCAGGACGCGTAGGCCTTCCCGGAGCGGCCGGGCACGAGGTCGAGCAGCCTGGCCCGCGTCTTTCCGGTGCTGTCGCGGCTGAGATCGACCATCCCGGTCAGTTCCTTCGGGCCGCGCTTTCGGGGGTCGACGTGATGCCAGATGTGCTCATCGACGCCGAGGGTGGTGACGTTCTCGAACCGGGACTCGTCCTCAGCCAGTTTGACCAGCTCGGGCTCGACGGCCCGCCACACCGTCTTCCACGACGTTCCGAGCTGACGGGCGATACCGTGCACGGTGGCGTGCTCGCGGCGCAGCTGCCCGATCGCCCAGCCGACGGCGCGCGTGGTGATCGACCCGCGCCGGGCCACCAGACCCGGGAGCTGCTCCACGAACGTCCGTCGCACGCATCCCACCTCGTCGCACCGCCAGACCCGCTGCCGCCACACGATCCGCACCCGCGTCACGCCGGGCACATCATGAAGCACCCGTCGGCGACGTCCGCGGCCGGTCGCGACGACCCCGCACGACGGGCAGCCGGTCGGTGCCGCCGGGCTCGAGACGGTCACGATCAGCAGCCCGTCACGGCGGTCAACGTCCTCGACATGGACCCCATCGAGGCCGAGCAGCAAGTCGCAGCGGGAACACGGGCAGGCGGCGGAGCACGCGTCAGCGCACCCCGAACTATCGTGAGACACGTCGAGGTCCTCGGTTGGAGCAGCAGTTGGCGCTACTGATCCTCGGGGACCTCGACCCCTACCCGCCGACCATCACCCGGCGAGCCTCACCCCCACCGAATGTCCGAAGAGCCGATAAAAGCCGCACATAGTTGAGCGGCCTGTGCGAGGATTGTATCCATGAAGGAGCTGGATGAGTCGCTCCCGTCGACGTTCACGACGGAGACCTCGTGGGCTGACCCCGTTTTGTAGGTCCAGTCGTTATGTGAGTGGTCCTGTCGCCCGAGGGTTCGGGCAGGGAGACTGGTCAGATCATGACGAATAGCAGGAAGCGCCACACCCCGGAGCAGGTCGTCCGAAAGCTTGGGCAGGCCGACAGAATGCTCGCCGACGGCGCGGACGTCGCGGCGGTGTGTCGGGAGCTCGGCGTGTCCGAGCAGACGTACTACCGGTGGCGGAACCAGTATGGCGGCCTGAAGGCCGACGACGCGAAGCGGCTCAAGGAGCTCGAGAAGCAGAACGCCACTCTGAAGCGACTGCTGGCCGAAGCGGAGCTGGAGAAGGCCGCGCTCAAGGAGTTGGCTGAGGGAAACTTCTAGGCCCGGGTAGGCGCCGCGCCGCCGTCGCTCACCTGATCAGGACACTGCAGGTGAGCGAGCGGATGGCGTGCCGGCTGGCCGGGCTGAGTAGGTCCGCGTACCGTCGCCCGCTCAAGGGCGACACGACCGCCGACCCGGACAGGGCGTTGCGGGACTGGCTGCGCGCGTACGCAAAGAAGCACCCGCGGTGGGGATACCGCAGGGCCTACCACGACGCTCGCGGCGAGGGGTGGGCCGTGAATCACAAGAAGATCCAGCGGCTCTGGCGCGAGGAAGGCCTCCGTGTCCCCCAGCGGCGGCGGCGCAAACGCGTCGGATCCTCGACCGTCGATGCCCCGGCAGCGGTCGCCCCGAATCTCGTGTGGGCGGTGGACTTCCAGTTCGATGCCGACGAGCAGGGCCGCCCGATCAAGATCTGCTCCATCGTCGACGAGCACACCCGTGAATGCATCGGAGGGCTTGTCGAGCGGTCGATCACCGCGGACCGACTCACTGCCCACCTCGAGGACCTCGCCGCCGTCCGCGGCGCGCCCGCGGTGCTCAGATCAGACAACGGCCCGGAGTTCATCAGCGACGCGATGGCCGACTGGGCCGGCACCCGCACCGGCCTGTTCTACATTCCGCCCGGCTCGCCCTGGCACAACGGGTATGTCGAGTCGTTCAACAGCAGGCTCCGCGACGAGTGCCTGAACATCAACAGCTTCTACTCGCTGCTGCACGCCCAGGTCGTGATCGGCGACTGGAAGACCGAGTACAACCACGACCGCCGACACTCATCGCTCGGATACCTCGCACCGGTCGACTACGCTCGGCAATGCACCCATCAACTGGAAACCGACGACTCGCACAGCGACCGGACCGAATGAAGGGGGCGGCCCACTCGCGGGCGCACGGTGTGCATCCGCGAGATCTGTATGCCTGGCGAGATGGCGGGCGGATCATCGAACTCTCGCGCGGGGTCTTCCGTCGAGCAGACGCGCCCCCGGCGTCGTACCCCGACATGATCGCTGTGGCGCACCGCGCTCCTCGCGCGATCGTGTGCTGTATCTCGGCGGCAGCGATCCACGAGCTGACGGATGAGATGCCGGCGTCGGTGCAGATCGCGGTTCCCAACCGGTCGCATACGCCGGTGATCGCTTACCCGCCTGTGACGGTGTTTCGCTTCGATGAGGCAACGTTCGAACTCGGTTTGACCGCGTTCGAGGCGGGGCCGGGGGAGCCCGTGCGCATCTACGACGCGGCGAAGACTGTGGTGGATCTCATGCGGTTCCGGAAGCGCCTTGGCGAGCCGATCGCGCACGCCGCGCTTCACCGATATCTGGCGGCACCGAACTCGAAACCGGCACTGCTGCTGGACTACGCAGCGGCGCTGGGGACTTTTGGGCCGATGCGTGCTGCGCTCGATGTCGCGAGTGCCCGATGAGTCGCCCTACGCGAGAGAGCGCCGCAGGGCGCGCATACCTCGACCTGCAGAACCAGGCTCGTCGCCAAAAGCGTGGCACGCAGGAGCTGCTCACGATGTACATCGTCGAGCGATGGCTGTCGCGTATGTCGCGCTCACCGTACGCCGAGGACTTCATCCTGAAGGGTGGGATGTTGCTGGCTTCGTTCGGCACCCGCCGTCCCACGGTCGACGCCGACGCCCTCGCTCGTAACATGGCCTCTGATCAAGAGACCGTGGCCCGTCGTGTGGCCGAGATCGCCGCGATCGAAGACCCAGACGACGGCGTGGAGTTCCTGTCCGACACGGTCACCACTGCGGTGATTCGTGACGATGCCCTGTATTGCGGCGTGCGGGTGACGATGACGGCACGGCTCGCGACAGCGCAGGTCAAGCTGCGGCTCGACATCAACTTCGGTGATCCCGTCACTCCGGCCCCGCGAACAGTTGAGCTGCCGTCGCTGCGGCCGGACGCTCCGCCGATCCGCATCCTGGGCTACCCGATCGAGACGGTGCTCGCGGAGAAACTCGTCACCGCGATCGAACTGGGACGAGCGAACACGCGCGTGCGTGACTTCGCTGACATCCATCTCTTGACCGGCGCACAGGCTCTCCAGTGCGGGGAACTGCGCGACGCGCTTACGGCGACCGCAACTTTCCGCGGGACCACGTTGATGGCTCATCGCGTTTGAGGGTGTACAAGGGGTCTGAACCCACCGGCTTCGAGCAGGCTCCGGGCGATATAGTTGGTCAGGTTGCGAAAGCCCAGGGCCGAGCCGCGGAGATGCTCCAGGCGGCCGTTGATGGCCTCCGTCGGCCCGTTGGAAGTGCCGGGCCGGTCGAAGAACGCGAGGACGTCCGCGGCGCGATGCTTGAGGGTGCGGCCGAGCTTGCCTAACTCGATGAGTGGGGGCGGAACCCCGCTGGCGAGGGAATCGATCACGGCCTGCATCGCCATCTTCCCAATCTTCCTGTCGGGCTCGCGGTAGGCGGCGATCATGCGCTGGTAGATGCCCCAGGTCGCCTCGACCTCGACGTGGTCCTCGACGGCGAACAGCACGTTCAGGCGGTCCCGTTGTCGATCGGTGAGTAGGCCCGCGCCGGTGTGGAGGGTGCGGCGAGCCTTGTAGAGCGGGTCATTCTTCCGTCCTCTTCGTCCGTGGAGGTGCTGTTGGACACGCCTGCGGCAAACGTCGAGGGCGTCGCCGGCAAGGCGGACGACATGGAACGGATCCATCACGGCCGTCGCCTTCGGTAGCTCTTCGGTGGCGGCGGTCTTGAACCCGGTGAACCCGTCCATCGCGACGACCTCGATGCCGTCCCGCCATGCCCTCGGCTGATCCGCGAGCCATCGCTTGAACACCGCCTTCGAGCGCCCCTCGATCATGTCCAGCAGCCTGGATGGGCCCGTCTTGTAGCGCACCGGGGTGAGGTCAATGATGACGGTCACGTACTTGTCACCGCGGCGGGTGTGGCGCCAAACGTGCTCATCGACGCCGATCACGCGGACACCGTCGAACCGGCCCGAGTCATCTATCAATCGCTGGCGCCCCTCCGCGAGGACCGCAGCGTTCGCGGCGCTCCAGGAAACCCCGAGACCAGCGGCGACTCGGGTGACGGTGAGGTGGTCAAGAACGACGCCCTGGAGCGCCCACGTCAAGCCGGTGCGGGAGATCTTGGCACGCGGGCGTGCCGCCGCAGTGGTGTCCTGCCGCCATGTAGACCGACAGTGATCGCAACGGTACCGACGCACTCGCACCATCAAAACAGTGGGCCGATGCCCGAACGGTTCATGCGCGAGACGCCGAATGACTGTGTCTCGCGCCTTTCCTTCCGCACCACACTTTCGGCACCACGGATCTGCCTCCGCGACACGGCATTCGATCGTCGCCCGATTCAGCTCAAGCCGCTGGCCCACGGCTACGAGCCCCAGCTCATCTAGACGACAGAAAGTGGTCAGATCCGGCTTCCCGAACGCAGTGCAGGGCATGTGAAGGGCTCTCGGGGCGATGAACTTGAAGAACCAACGTTTCCCGTAGGACTTCGGTATCTCTCGGTAGACAGACGAGTCCAGCCCGCCGGGATTTCAATCGAGCAGATCCTGAAAAGCGCTACGGCAAGACGGCGATGGCTTCGATCTCGATGAGAAGGTCTGGTTCTCCGAGTGCAGCCACACCCAGCAGTGTGATGGGGCGGACGAGATCGAGCCCCAAGCGCTCCGCTGCTCGGACAGCGCCTTCCCCGAGCTTGGCCATCTTGCTGGGTTCGTAGTCAACGATGTAGATCGTCAACTTGGCGATATCGTCGAACTGGCCCCCGGCAGCGGTGACAGCAGCATTCAGGTTGACGTAGACCTGCTCGGCCTGCGCGGATAGGTCACCATCGCCGATCAGCTGACCATGAGCATCGTGCGCCACCTGGCCGGAGATGAAGACGAGCCTGGATCCTTCAGCAATGGAGAGCTGCGCGTAGACCTCGGGCTGCGACAGCGTGTCTGGGTTGAGCAGTTGGACCGGCATCGAGACTCCTCTTTTGGTAACACTGCTATTTAATAGCAGCGCTATAGACTGGTCAAGTGGCTCGCCCCTCCCGACCTGAGATCCGTGATCTGCTCATCGAACGCGCCGCGGGGATGCTGACGCGCCGTGAGGAGATCACTTTGCGCAAGCTCGTCAAGGGGACGGGCCTCTCGACGATGTCTGTCTACACCTACTTCAATGGCATGCCAGGCCTGCTGGGTGCTGTCAGACAAGAGGGCTTCAGCCGGCTGTCAGCAAGCCTTGCCCGGTTAGCAGATACCTCAGATCCGGTTGCCGACCTCGCGGCGGCCGGTGCGGCGTATGCGGTGGCGGCCGAAAACAGTCCCGAACTCTATGCGTTGATGTTCGATGGTTCGTTGCCACTACCCGACGATCGGGCAGCTGACGCCACGCTGATGCATGTAGTCGATGTGGTGCGCCGATGCGTCGAGGCGCGGAGGTTCACGGCGGAGACGGACGCGCTGACCCTAGCTCGAGAGTTATGGATGTTCGGCCATGGAGCCTGCATGTTGTTCGTGGCGCGAGTGATGAGCTTCGACGAGGTCGAACCGGTTGTGCGTTCAGGCCTGGTGCGCCTGTATTCCGCGGCAGGTGATGACCCAAAGCTCGCGGCTCACTCTGTGACTCAAGGGTGGGAAGCTGTCGTCGACGCGAAGTGACACGGCAAGGAACGTCTCAGTCTTCTCCCTCGCACAACACTGACACTCCCTTGGAAGCTCGACGCTATGAGGGATGTTCCGGGCAACAGCTACACTCTCGTTCGCGAAGAGCCACGTTGATTCCGTTAGCGCGGGCCACCGAGGGGCTCGCCGTGCTCCGAGACTCAACCTATGTCGCCTACCGGAGGGGGCTCGGCGACGCAGGCGCGAGTCTGCCGGAGAGGTTCTCCGACACCGTTGCTGCGGCTGCCTGAGTATTTGGAGTCTTGAGGGCCACTGATTATTGCGGTTCGGGGCCAGCCGATATTTGCTCTCGGGGCCAGGGGTATTGCCGGTGAGCGCCACCCCCGCGGGCGCGACGCTCACCGGCGCCGACTCAGCTGGACGCGGCGGTCTGTTCGCGCATGTTGACGTCGCCGGTCTCGATCCAGAGGGTGTTGTGGACGATGCGGTCCATGATCGCGTCGGCGTGGACCCCGGAGCCGAGGCGCTGGTGCCAGTCCTTCTTCGCATACTGGGTGCAGAACACCGTCGAGGTCGCGTCGTATCGGCGTTCGAGGAGCTCGAGCAGCATGGATCGAACGTCGTCGGTGGGTGGGTCGAGCAGCCATTCATCGATCACGAGGAGCGTGAACGTGCTGTATTTCCGCAGCCACTTCTCCCTGCCGGCGGGCTTGTCTTTCGCCGCGGCCCAGGTCTCTTCGAGGTCGGGCATGCGGATGTAGTGCGCTCGGTAGCGGTGCTGACAGGCCTGTTTCGCCAGCGCCGATCCGAGGTAGCTCTTCCCGGACCCGGTGAACCCTTGGAACACCACGTTTTGCTGCCTGCTGATGAACTGGCAGGTCCCGAGCTGCGCGATCACACCCCGGTCGAGGCCGCGTTGTTCGAGCAGGTCGACCCTGCGCAGGTCCGCGTTCGGGTATCGGAGCCCCGCCCGCCGGATGAGGCCCTCGACTTTCGCGTGGGTGAACGCGGCGTGGGCGTCGTCGACGGCGAGCTTGATGCGCTCTTCGAACACCATCCCCATCGTGAGGGCACCGTCTTGGATGTCGATCGCGTCGACCAGGGCGGAGATGCCCATCTCCCGCAGCTTCCGTTTCGTCTCGGAGTCGAGCCGGCTCATCGGGTGCCTCCGGCGTAGTAGTCGGCGCCGCGGACGTAGCCTGCCGGCTCCTCCCAGACGGATGGTTCGAACCTCGGTTGCCGTCTGCCGTTCTGGTCCTGATTGGAGTCCAGGATCGGCCGCAGATGCGCATACCTGGGCGACCTCACCCGCGACTGCAGCGCGATCCCAGCAGCAGCTTCGACCCGCGCAGCCGAGTAGCGGCGAGTCATCCGCAACACGGCCAGCGCAGCGTCCAAACCCTGCTCGTCGACCGGGACGGACTCGAAGATGCGGTTCACGATCGTCGTGGTGTCCTCCCCGATCCGAGCTGCCCACTCCCGAACCCGCTCCGCGTCCCATTGCCGATACTGGGGTCCGTCGGGCAGATCCGAGTCGTGCGTGCGGTACTCGTTGATCACCCCGGCTGGGGCGAGGAGATGGCTGGTGAGCCGCTGATCGGCGGCGAACACCTCGAGGGTGGTCTCGGTGACGCGCAGGTCGACGTTGCCTCCGATGTTGGCGTAGGGGACGGAGTAGAAGTTCCGCTCGAACACCACGTGCCCGTTGCGCTGAACCTTGCGTCCGTAGTGCCATCGGGAGATCTCGAACCCGACGGCCGGCAGCGGCCGTAGCAGCGGCTTCTCCTCTGCCTCGAACACGGAGAGTCTGGACCCGGCGCGCTTCTGGAACGGCTCGGCGTTGTAAGCGGTGACCCGCTCACGGATCACCGCGCGAAGCTCCGGCAGCGTCGCGAAGGTGCGGTCACGGAGCGTGGCGATCACCGCTGTCGCGACGTTGCCGACAGTGTTCTCGACGCTCGCCTTGTCTTTCGGTTTCGCGGGCCGGCCCGGCAGCACCGCCGCGGAGTAGTGCGCGGCGAGTTCCCGATACGCGTCGTTGAGTACGACTGACTCGCCCCGGTGTGTCCGGAGACAGGATTCCTTGGAAGGATCTGTCTTATGGGACGTCCCAGTAAGTATCCGCGCGAGCTTCGTGAGCGCGCTGTCCGTATGGTCGTCGAGGTGCGGGCCGATTATCCGAGCGAGTATCAGGCGATGACCGCGGTCGCGCAGATGCTCGGCATCGGGTCGCCGGAAACGATTCGCACCTGGATCCGTCGGGAGCAGGTCGACGCGGGAGACCGGCCCGGTGTGACGACTGACGCGGCGGTGGAGATCAAGCGCCTGAAGCGGGAGAACGCCGAGCTGCGGCGGGCGAACGAGATCTTGAAGGCGGCTTCAGCTTTCTTCGCGGCCGAACTCGACCGGCCACACAAGCGATAGTCGCCTTCATCGACGAACACAAGGACCGCACCGAGGGCGGGCTCCGATGGGGTGTCGAGTCGATCTGCGCTGTGCTCACCCAGCACGGCGTGAAGATCGCCCCATCGACCTACTACGACGCCCGCGGGCGCGGACCGTCATCCCAGGCCGTTTCGGATGAGCGGTGGAAGCCGATCATCCTGGCGGCGTGGCAGGCGCACCGCAAGGTGCTCGGGGCCCGAAAGCTCTGGTTGCGGCTCCGCCGTGACGGTCACGACATCGCGCGCTGCACGCTCGAGCGCCTCATGCGTGAGCTTGGGATCGCCGGCGTGCTCCGCGGGAAGCGGAAGCGTCCCGTCGACACGGATCCGCGCGAGACCCGCCCCGCGGACCTCGTCGACCGACACTTCGCCCGGTTCCGCACGAACCAGCTCTGGGTCGCGGACTTCACATACGTGTGGACGTGGTCTGGATGGGTCTACGTCGCGTTCGTCTTCGACGCGCACTCCCGCCGCATCATCGGCTGGCGCGCCGCGACGAGCATGACCACACCGCTCGTGCTCGACTGCCTCGACATGGCTCTCTTCACCCGCCGCCGCGAAGGCATCACCGGGTTCGAGGGGCTCACGCATCACACCGACGCGGGCAGCGTCTACACGTCAATCGCCTTCACCGATCGGCTCGTCGACGAAGGCATCGACCCGTCCGTCGGATCCGTCGGCGACGCCTACGACAACTCTCTCGCGGAATCGCAGATCGGGCTCTACAAGTCCGAACTCATCCACCACGAAGGTCCCTGGCGTGACGTCGATCAGGTCGAGGCGGCGACCGCATCCTGGGTGCTCTGGTTCAACACCGAACGCACCCACGGCTCCATCGACGACCTCACACCCCTCGAGGTCGAGCAACTCGACTACGCTCGCAACGAACCGGTTGAAAGAGCCGGCTGACACCAGCAAACAGCTCTCCGGACATGCCGGGGCGAGTCAGACCTCCCCCTCGGCAGGGTGCTTGATCACCCCGGTCTTCAGGTTGTCCGGCACGATCCTGGGGACGCTGCCGCCGAACCAGTCGAACATCGCCGCGTTCGCCCGCAACCAAGTGTCCTGCCGCATATCCAGGGCCGGTTCAACGAACGCATAGCGGGAGAACGGCAGCGTCGCGACGAACAAGTAGACCCTCATCGCCTGGCCGGTGACCGGATCAGTGAGCCGCATCGTCTTTCCGGACCAGTCGACCTCGACCGTCTGCCCGGCCTTGTGACCGACCCGCGACGCCGCCCCGATCACCAGCACGTGACGCTGATACGACTTGCAGAACCTGTCGTATCCCATCGCCGTCTCACCCCTACTGTGGCAGGCGTCGACATACTCGCCGTGCAGCAGCTTCAACGTGACCCCGACCTTCGCGAGCTCCTTATGGACCTTCTCCCAGTCCGGCTGCGCGTGAACACTGTCATGCTCACCCCGCCCGGGGAACAGCCGCGCATACACGTCCGCCTCATCGAGCGCGGCGACGTCGTCCCAGCCGATGCCCTCCCGGTCAGCGGCATCGAGCACCATCGCCACGCTGGTGCGGGACATACCCTGCGCGGCGATCTGCCGACCCGTGAGCCCCTCCGAGCGCAACCGAAGCACGAGCTTCGCCTTGATCTTGCGTACCATCCGAATCACTCCTTCTGCCGCGTGATCAGCCACACGGCAGAAGGAGCCTAAGAAAGCGGCCCCGAACCCCAATACTCGGTGGCCCTCAACGACGCGATCGCCTCGACGGCAGGGTGGCCCCGAACCCCAATATGGCTCTTCGGACATTCGGTGGGGGTGAGGCTCGCCGGGTGATGGTCGGCGGGTAGGGGTCGAGGTCCCCGAGGATCAGTAGCGCCAACTGCTGCTCCAACCGAGGACCTCGACGTGTCTCACGATAGTTCGGGGTGCGCTGACGCGTGCTCCGCCGCCTGCCCGTGTTCCCGCTGCGACTTGCTGCTCGGCCTCGATGGGGTCCATGTCGAGGACGTTGACCGCCGTGACGGGCTGCTGATCGTGACCGTCTCGAGCCCGGCGGCACCGACCGGCTGCCCGTCGTGCGGGGTCGTCGCGACCGGCCGCGGACGTCGCCGACGGGTGCTTCATGATGTGCCCGGCGTGACGCGGGTGCGGATCGTGTGGCGGCAGCGGGTCTGGCGGTGCGACGAGGTGGGATGCGTGCGACGGACGTTCGTGGAGCAGCTCCCGGGTCTGGTGGCCCGGCGCGGGTCGATCACCACGCGCGCCGTCGGCTGGGCGATCGGGCAGCTGCGCCGCGAGCACGCCACCGTGCACGGTATCGCCCGTCAGCTCGGAACGTCGTGGAAGACGGTGTGGCGGGCCGTCGAGCCCGAGCTGGTCAAACTGGCTGAGGACGAGTCCCGGTTCGAGAACGTCACCACCCTCGGCGTCGATGAGCACATCTGGCATCACGTCGACCCCCGAAAGCGCGGCCCGAAGGAACTGACCGGGATGGTCGATCTCAGCCGCGACAGCACCGGAAAGACGCGGGCCAGGCTGCTCGACCTCGTGCCCGGCCGCTCCGGGAAGGCCTACGCGTCCTGGCTCGCCGAACGCGGCGAAGCGTTCCGGCAGAACGTGAAGGTCGCAGCTCTTGACCCGTTCGCCGGCTACAAGACCGCGATCGACGACAAGCTCGAAGACGCCACGGCCGTGCTGGACGCGTTCCACGTCGTCAAGCTCGGCACCGCCGCTGTGGACGAGGTCCGCCGCCGCGTCCAGCAAGACACCCTCGGGCATCGCGGTCGGACCGGCGACCCGCTCTACGGGATCCAGACCATCCTCCGCGCCGGCGCCGAGAACCTCACCGAGAAGCAGCGGACCAGGCTCGCGGCAGCGATCGAGGCCGACCCCGCGCACGACGAGGTGTTCGTCGCATGGCAGTGCGCCCAGCAACTGCGTTCCGCCTACCACCAGAAGGACCTCGTCGAGGGGCGGCGGATCGCCGAGAAGGTCGTCGACACATTCCACACCTGCCCGATCCCCGAGATCGCCCGCCTCGGCCGCACCCTCCGCCGCTGGCGAGCCGCGTTCCTGGCCTACTTCACGACCGGACGATCATCGAACGGCGGCACTGAGGCCGTGAACGGGATCATCGAGCTGCACCGCCGCCTCGCCCGCGGCTTCCGCAACCGCGACAACTACCGGCTCCGCATGCTCCTCGCCGCCGGCGGACTCACCCCATGACCCCCACCGAATGTCCGAAGAGCCCCCAATATCAGCGGCCCTCAGAAGCGCGAATACTCAGCTGCCGACTTCGTCGACCCGGCGCTGGACGGGCTCGACGCCAAGGCCCTGTGGAGCCCCGTCGAACGGAACTGGCACACGGCATCCGGCGCACCGTCTGAGTCGACCGAATCGGCTACAGGTAGGGCGGAACTGTGACGGTTTCGGCCGGACCTCGCGGCACTTGATCTGGTGACCAGACGGTCAAGCCCGTATGACGGTCCGGGCGATGGCTGCGACGGCCGTGTTCAGGCTCTTGGGTCGCCGGTTCACGCGCATCGCCCCGGTGAGCAGGTTGAGTGCGTCGAGCGTGGGGCTGTCGGGGGATGGGGCGCGGTAGGGGTCTTCGCGGTCGCGCCAGCCGAGTTCGAACAAGAGTTCACTGATGCGTGACTCCCAGAGTTCAGCGGGTGTCTCATTCGCGGCGACGACGAGCGCCATCCATCCGGCGTGTCGCTCGGCGGGGGTCGTTCCGAGTGGGAGCCGGCCGGTGATGTGGCGCAGGATCGCCTGCGGATCGCCCCGCCGTGCCGCGATTGCCCGAGTCGGAGCGATGCGCCCTTTGCGCACCGACACCAGCCCGAGCGCTCGCGCGGTGGCGCGGAGTTCCCAGACGGGCCAGGTGAGGTCTTCGCGGTTGGCCTTGCCGATCCACCATTCGGTGATGCCGATGCGATGTGCGATCTGCTCGACGGCAGCGGGCTTCAGATACCCGGCGCCGGTGAGCGCCGCGCCGTCCCCGAGGATGTCGAGGAGTGCTCGGAACGGCTCGGTGAGATCGGCGGCATCGTCTGCGCTGACATCGGTCGCACCGGAAGCGGACGGATGCGCGAGCGCGTCGCGCAGGCCTCGTGCGCCGCGGTTGCGTGCCAGCTCGAACAGCGACCCGAGCTCCTCGACGACCGGGATCGGCTCCGCGGTGACGGAGGCGATGAGCTCGTTCGTCTCATCGATGTCGAACACGTCGGGATGCCAGCCGTCGGGCAGCCACGCGCGTCCTTCCGCCGTGCTGTCGAACATCTCGGGGCGGAGGGCGTCGTCGTAGTCGCTGCGCACCCAGTCGGCGAGCTCGGCGTAACCCCAGACGCCGCCGCAGTCCTCCGGCGGGCAGGCGAGCTTCCCGCCGACGCACACCGGAGCCGGAGGAGGGGCGTCGAGCACCTTCTCGACGCGCAGGAGGTGCTTCCAGTCATCCCCGAAGTCGTAGTCGTACCAGAGCCGATCACCCTCGCCGGCGATGACCTGATCGAGACGAACATCGTCTTCGAGCATCCCCTCGTCGCCCTCATCGAGGTCGAACTGGGTGAGGAACTCGGGAGCGTTGCGGTCATTGCTCGTGCGGAAGCGGTGCAGGTGGCTGTCGGTCCATCCCATCGCCGCCTGGATCACCTCATGCAACCGCGGCAGGAGGATGTCACCCGGCACCTCGACACGTCGCCACACCGGCGGCTTCGTGCGCTGCAGGTCGATACGGATGCGGAACCCCCGCACCGTCGCGGGGATGGGGAGGAGCTGCGGCTCGGGTCGGCGCCAGAGATCGTCCAGATGATCGGCGTCGGGGCGCAGTGCGGCGATGAACTTTTGAAGCTCCGGTGCCTCGAACTTCTCGGATGCCATCTTCCTTCTTCCGGCTCGGGCACGTCACGTCGGGATGCGCCATCGCGATCAATTCTCGTGGAACACGTCGGTTTCCGCCCAACTGCTGGTCAGGGAAGTGCCTGGGGGCGGCGCGTGCACCGCGCCCCACCAGGAGGGAGTCGGCAGATCGAATGAAGTCGATCCTGTTCTCCCGGAGGTGAGCATATGAAGCGCAAGGACGTCACTCGCGAGGCGCTTCATCGTGCCGCTCTGCGTTCCACGCGGGCGTCGGCAGCGTTGGAGAACAGGTCGGTGCCGGTCGGTGTCACTCGCTCTGAACGGGTCGAGCGCTTCCTCGCCGCGCGTTTGACGGGCATCGAGCCCGGCTATGGCAAAACGCCGGTGGACCCGGAAGAAGCAGACGCCCTCACCCCACAGGCTCGTGAGATCTTCGGCGATGCGCCGAAGAAGATCGACCTCTACGAGGCCGAGCAGGCGGTCAACGATGAGGTCAGCATCGCGTTTCTCGACGACATCGCCGACGGGCGACTCGTGCTCGCCGATATTCTCACGGACGCGTTCCTCCGTGGCCTGCATCAGAAGCTCTACGGAGACCTGTGGACGTGGGCAGGTCGATACCGAACGCGTGATCTCAACATCGGCGTCGAACCCCAGCGCATCGCCGTCGAGCTCCGCGGATCGCTCGACAACAGGCGGTACCGGTGGGAGCACACCGACGACTGGACAGCACGCGAACTCGGCATCGCCGTGCATGCCGATCGACAAGCGCCGATACATCGCCTTGCTGCGCGAGTACGACCTCACCAGAGATCCTCAACCGCTCGCCGCGTTCGTGCCGGTCCAGAGGCTCGACGACGGCGAGAATCGGTGACCAAATTGGTGACCAGAAACCCTCCCGAGTGGCACGAACCAGCCCGATTCACTGCGTAGCTGTCGGTAGCTCGCGCTAGACTCAGCCCCATGAGATCCCTGAAATTACGGGGAGCTCCACCGATTCGGGGGTTCGTCCGGGCGGGCCAGGCGACTCTCAGTTGTTCTTGGTTCGAGTCCAGGTACCCCAGCTCTGAAACCCTCCGATCCTCGCGATCCGGAGGGTTTTTCGCTCCCCAGCCGCGTTCCGGGCGGTTTTCGGGCTTCCGGGGCACCCCGAACCCCGAGAACCACCCGGAACTCCGGCGGCCGCATCGGCCCACAGTCTCCGAGTCGCCGCTGCGTCGGCGCGGCTCGCGCAGCGGCGATGCCGCGCCCGCGACGGGTGCCGCGCCCGCGACGGGAGCGCCACAGAAAGCCGGGTTGTTGCTACCGGGCCCGGGGCCCGGTAGCAACAACCCGGCTTCTTGTGCGCCTCTTCGACGTGTCCCAGAGGGTGCGCAGGGCTTGCCGCGCACCCGACTCGGTCATACTCCTTCCCGTGCATGTGCGGCGCCCGGCGTCGGGCGGGGCACGCTGGTCGGCGTCGTGAAGCTGGTGCGCAGCTCCACGCGCGAGCCCGTTCGGGCGGACTCCTCGATCGCGAGGAGCGTCTCGAGCACGTGACGGGCGAGCTCGGTCGAGGCCGCGAGCGGCGTCCCGTCGCGGAGGGCGCGGACGATCGAGAGGACGCCGAGGCCTCGGGACTCCGCGGGCGTGGGCGACGGGAGTTCGGTCGCGTCCTGCTCCCCGGCGCGGAGCACCGTCGTCACGCCGTCGAAGCGGTTCGGATCGGGCAGCGTCACCGTGGCCTCCGTCGTCGTGACCTCGAGGATCCCGAAGCGGCGGAGGGGCGAGTCGAAGCTGAAGGACAGGTTCGCGTGGGCACCGGAACGGTAGCGGACGATCGCGGAGACGGTCGTGTCGACCTCGACGGGGAACTTCTCGCCCGCACGAGGGCCGGTGCACACTGTGCGAACCGCTTGCGGGCGCTGTCCGGCCGCCACGACGTCGACCGCGGGCCCGAACACACGCGCGAGGGCGGTGACGTAGTGCGGGCCCATGTCCATCACGGGCCCCGCGCCGCGTGCGAAGAGGAAGTCGGGGTTCGGGTGCCACCAGTCCGGACCGACGTACTGGAACGCAGCCTGCGCGGTGAACGGGGTACCGAACTCGCCCCGCGCGAGGGCGCCGGCGGCGGTCCGGAACGCGCCCCCGAGGAGCGTGTCGGGTGCGACGCCCACGAGCACGCCGGCCGCACCGGCGGCCGCGACGATCGCGTCCGCGTCGTCCTCGCTCAGCGCGATGGGCTTCTCGGACCACACGTGCTTGCCGTGCGCGATCGCGGCGAGCGTCACCTCGGCGTGCGCGGCGGGCGGCGTCAGATTGACGACGATCTCAAGCCGCGGGTCCTCGATGACGCTCGCGGCGGTCCCGGCGCGCGGGATGCCGAACGCCTCGGCGACCGCTCGCGCTCGATCGACATCGAGGTCGCCGACGGCGACGACCGTCACCTCGTCCGACTCGGTCAGGGTGCGCAGGTAGTCGGCGCTGATGACGCCCGTGCCGACGACTCCGACCGCGATCGGTGCGCTCATCGCTCGCCCTCGACGAGCGTCTGCACCCGGTGCCGCGCATCGGCGATCGTCTGCTGGAGGTCGCCGTCGAAGTCGTCGAACTCGACGACGAGCGTCGACGCACCGGGCGCGGCCGCGAGCACCGCCGGAGCATCGAGGACGCCCGCGCCGAACGGCACCTGCTTCGCGAGATCCGGATCGATCGCGCCCGTCGCCGTCGCCGGGCCGTCCTTCAGGTGGAGCAGACGGACCCGATCGCCCAGCTCGGTGAGCAGCCCGACGACGTCGGCGCCGCCCACGGCCGCCCAGTAGACGTCCACTTCGAGCACGACGACGGCGTCGAGTGCGCCGTCGAGCACGAGCAGGGCGGGCGTACCGTCGATCAGCGAGGACAGCTCGACGTCGTGATTGTGGTACCCGACGTGCAGGTCCCACGCCGCCGCCTCCTCGGCGAGCGCGTTGAGGGCCTCGGCCGTCCGCAGGATGCCATCGCGCGTCGTCCACGCCGCCGGGTCGACGCGCGGATCGATGACCGTCCCAGCGCCGAGGGCGCTCGCGGTGTCGAAGATCGGCGCCGCGTCGCGCCCGACGAGCTGGGCGTGCACGGACGGAACGCGAAGGCCTCGCCGTTCGAGCTGGCCCCCGAACGTCGCGGACAGCTCGATGGGCCGGAAGAGTTCCACCGCCGTGTACCCGGCGTCGACGATCGTGTCGAACGTGGCCTCGGGGCTCGTCGCGAGCTGGTTCCGGAGCGTATAGAGCTGGAGCGCGATGTCACGCTCCGATCGTTTCGGCGGCATGGTGGCGGGCAGGTCCTCTCGTGTGGTGCGATCGCGTTCGCGGTCCGGGCGTTCGGGGCACAGCGACCGAGCGTGAGTGGTCAGGGCGCGGGGCTCGGCGCGGTTTCGCTCGACGTCGCCGGGTTCGTGGCAGTGGCGTCCTCAGCGGTGCGGCTCGAGGCCGCGGGGTAGAGCCGATCGAGCGCCGCGAGGGTCTCCTCGTCGAGCGGCGGGGCCTGCAGCGCGGCGATGTTCGCGTGCAACTGCTCGACCCGACTCACGCCGAGGATGGCACTCGTCACGGCCGGCGCCCGCAGTACCCACTGGAGCGCGAGCTGCGCGAGCGTTCGAGCGTGACGCGTCGCGAGCTCGTTCGCCTCGCGGGTGCGCGCGAGGTACGCGTCGTCGATGAACTCGGTGCCGAGGAACGGGCTCGAGCCGGCCCGCGCCCCGGCCGGGGCGCTGCCGGCGAGGTAGTGGTCGGTGAGCAGGCCCTGCGCGAGGGGCGAGTACACGACGCCGCCCACACGCTCGGCGCCGAGCACATCGTGGAGTCCGCCGGATTCCGCGTCGCGGTCGAGGAGGGAGAACCGGTGCTGGTGGAGCGCCAGGGGCACGCCCGCCGCCCGCAGTTTTGTCGCGTACTCGGTCGTCGTCGCGGCATCCGCGTTGGAGATCCCGACGTAGTGGGCTCGGCCGCTCGTGACGGTGTGGGCGAGTGCGGCGACGGTCTCGTCGACGTCGACCTCGGGGTCCGGGCGGTGCAGGTAGAACACGTCGACGTGGTCGAGTCGGAGGCGACCCAGGCTCGCATCGAGCGCCTCGAGCAGGTGCTTCCGCGAGCCACCGGCGCCGTAGGCACCGGGACCGATGCGATTGCCCGCCTTGGTGGACACCATGATCTCGGAGCGGTGCGCGGCGAGATCCCGCGCGAGCACCGAGCCGAGCACCTCCTCGGCGTGACCGTGGGGCGGGCCGTAGCGGTTCGCGGTGTCGATGTGCCAGATGCCGGCGTCGAATGCGGCCAGCAGCCGTTCGCGTTGGTCGTGAACGGGCGTGTGCTCGCCGAACGTGTGCCAGAGGCCGAGCGACAGCGTCGGGAGCACGAGCCCCGTCCTGCCCGCGCGGCGGGCGTCGAGGAGTTCGGTGGGGTGGGTGATCGGCTCCTTCTCGGCGGCGAGCCCGATCAGTTTCGTTCCCTTCGCGCTCGTCGGTGCCCTCCTCATCGTGCGGATGCGGGCTCGGCGGCTGTGGCTGGCGGCCTTCGCCGCGCTCGTCGCGCTGATCGGCGCCGGGGCGTTCGCCTTCCACCCGTTCGCCCCGGTCCTCGTCGTGGAGTACCTGCTCGTCCCGGCGGGCGGCACGCTGTTCATCGCCGGCGTCATCCTCGTGAGCGAACAGGCGTGGCTGCTCGCGCGGCGTCTCGAGCGGGCACGGGAGGCCGAGGCGGCGCTCGCGGTCGAGCGGGAGCGCGTCCGGTTCGCGGGTGACCTGCACGACATCCAGGGGCATTCGCTGCACGTGATCAAGCTCAAGGCGGTGCTCGCCTCGCACCTCGTGCGAACGGATCCGGTGCGGGCCGAGCAGGAACTCGGCGAGATCCGTCGTCTCGCCGACGAGACGATCACGCACACGCGGACGCTCGCGTACGCGCAGCACGAGCTGAACCCGACCGCGGAGGTCGAGAACGCGAAGCGCCTCGTCGAGGCGGCGGGGATCGCCGTGACGGCACGGATCGAGGGCGGAACCGGGCCGTCGCCCCATCCGCTGCTCGCGCAGGTGTTGCGCGAGGCGACGACGAATCTGTTGCGGCACGCGAAGCCGAACGACGTGACGATCACGATGGGACGGGAGTCCGTCGTGATCGCGAACGACGGGGTCATCGATGCCGTGCCCGAGCCGGTTGCGTTGCGAGGCCTCGCCCGACTCCGGACACGCGTCGAGGAGGCGGGTGGATCGCTCGCGATCGCACGTCCGCCCGGTCGATTCGTGCTGACCGCGCGGATCCCGCAGCGGCCCGGCGGCCGCCCGGACGGGGACGCGGCATGACGGGCGACGAGCCGATCAGGGTCGTGCTGGTCGACGACGAGCAATTGCTTCGCGCCGCGCTCGCGGCGCTCCTCCCGCTCGACGGCACCATCGAGGTGATCGCGCAGGCCGACAGCGGCACCGAGGCCATCGCCGCCACGCTCCGGCACGAGCCCGACGTGCTCGTCATCGACTTCGAGATGCCCGGCACGGACGGGCTCGAGGCGGTCGCCGCGATCCGTGCGGAACGTCCCGAACAGCGCGTCCTGATGTTGACGCGCCACGCTCGCCCGGGCGTGCTGCGTCGCGCGCTCAAGCTCGGGGTGCAGGGGTTCATGAGCAAGAGCGCCGACCCGGAGGACATCGTCGAGGTCATCCGCGCACTGCACGGTGGCGGGCGCTGGATCGCGCACGAGGTGCTGGAGGCGTCGGTCGTCGACGACTCACCGCTCACCGACCGTGAGGCCGACGCACTGCGGGAGACGCGCGAGGGATATGCGGTGACCGAGATCGCGAAGCGGCTCCACCTCGCGCCCGGGACGGTGCGCAACTACCTGTCGAGCGCGATGCAGAAGACGGCGGCCACGACCCGGCACGAAGCGGCCCGGATCGCGCGCGACCGCGGGTGGCTCTGACCGCGTGGGCTCCGACCGAGAATGGCTCCGACCGCGGCGTGGGGTCGGGGGCGATCGCACGCGATGGTGCCGTGTATCGGGACGTCACATCGACCGACCTCGGATCTCACCCTGGCAACGTGTCCCATGACACCTCCCGCCCGCGACGCAGAAGCGAGGAAGCACGTATGGGGCACATCACCGTCGGAACCGAGAACAGCACACCGATCGAGCTCTACTACGAGGACCACGGTGCCGGTCAGCCGGTCGTGCTGATCCACGGATACCCGCTCGACGGGCACAGCTGGGAGCGCCAGAGCAGGGAACTGCTCGCGCAGGGATACCGCGTCATCACCTACGATCGCCGGGGCTTCGGGCAGTCGTCGAAGGTGGGTACCGGCTACGACTACGACACCTTCGCAGCCGACCTGCACGCGGTCCTCGAGACCCTCGATCTGCGCGACGTCGTGCTCGTCGGCTTCTCCATGGGGACGGGGGAGCTCGCGCGGTACGTCGCCAACCACGGCCACGACCGGGTCTCGAGGCTCGCGTTCCTCGCCTCGCTCGAGCCGTTCCTCGTGCAGCGGGAGGACAATCCCGACGGCGTGCCGCAGGACGTGTTCGACGGTATCGAGGCCGCGGCACGGGGCGATCGGTACGCGTGGTTCACCGACTTCTTCACGAACTTCTACAACCTCGACGACACCCTCGGCTCGCGCATCAGCCGCCAGGTCGTCGACGCCAACTGGAACGTCGCGGTCACGAGCGCGCCCGTGGCCGCCTACGCCGTGGTGCCGACGTGGATCGAGGACTTCCGCGGCGACGTCGAGGCCGTGCGGGCGGCCGGCAAACCGAGCCTGATCCTGCACGGCACGGCGGACAACATCCTGCCGATCGACGCGACGGGGCGGCGGTTCCACGAGGCCTTCCCCGAAGCCGAATACGTCGAGGTCGAGGGGGCACCGCACGGGTTGCTCTGGACGCACGCCGACGAGGTCAACGCGGCGCTGCGGTCGTTTCTGGCCTCGTAGCCGATGTCGGTGGCGGGCGCGGTGACGCGTTCGTCACGGAGCGGCCCGGCGGCCGATGGGGTCGGCGAGGACGCGTGTGGCACCGGGAGCGGGGCGGGCAGCAGCGATCGGCCAGTTCGTCGCAGGGGAACGGTCGGTCGCGGCGGCCCGGCTCAGGCCCCGGTGGGGCGGTCGGCGTGCTCCTGGTCGACCCGGAAGACGACGCGGCCGGCGTCGCGCCGTGCCCCGTCCGTGATCCACGTCGCGAGGGCCGTCCAGGAGCGGACGTCGAGCGGGCCGACGTCGAGCGACGGATCGGCCCCGAGCAGGGCCATCTCGGTGTCCAGCTCGGGTTCCGTGCCGAGGAAGAAGCTCGTGATGCTGCGATCGGACGTCGACGGGTCGGCGACGAACGCGCCGTAGGGGAAGTGCTCGTCGGCACCCGCGGCGTGGCCGAGCGCGATGACGGTGCCGCCGCGTTCGAGCAGTGCGTAGGCGTCGACGAGGTGCGGGCCGCCGATCATGTCGATCGCACCGTGGACGCGGCGGGTGACGGATGCCGGGGTCGCGTGCGTCTCCGCCGCACCGAGCGCGCGCAGCTCCGCGTGCCGGTGCTCGTCGCGTGCGACGGCGACGACGTGCGCGCCGGAGCGTGCCGCGAGCTGCACGGCGAAGCGGCCGACCGCGCTCGTCGCGCCGACGACGAGGACGCGTCGCCCGAGCAGGGAGCCGAGCCGGCGCACCGCCCGCAGCGCGCTCGTCGCGGGGACGGGGAGTGTCGCGAGTCGCTCCGGTGACGCGTCGGCCGGGGCGGCGGCCGTCATCGCGAGCGGCACGACGCGGCGCTGCGCCCAGCCGCGTGCAGCGAGGCCGAGGAAGAGCACCCGGTCACCCGCGCGGGGGCCGTGCCCGTCCGCGGCCGGCTCGATGACGATACCGCTGCCGTCCCAGCCCGGGACGCTGCCCGCTGCGGCCCCGGTGAGCGCTGCGAGATCGCCGGGGTTGGGGGCGAACGCCTCGACCCGCACGAGCACCTCGTCCGGTGACGGCACGGGCTCGGGCACGTCCCGGAGGGCGAGGCCGCCCGGGGCCTCGGGGTTCGTCGTCCACGCCAGCACGCTCCCGATCGTCGCACGGACGGAGCGGATCCCGGCCGACGACAGTCCGGCGCGGCGGTTCGACGGCCGACGAGTTCGAGACCACCATGGTCACGAACTCGTCCCCGCACTGTGATCGACCGCGGTCACCACGCCATGCCGTAGCCCTGTGGCCGTGGCGAGTCGGATCGGACGCGGAACGGGATGACCGGGCTGTCGGGCGGTGCGAGCGCGTCACGTTTCCCGACTGTCCCCGACACGGGCCTCCCCGACACGTCGACCACGGATGATGCGGCGGGCGAGCGCGGCCACGGCCTCGTTCACGCCGTGCAATCGACGCCCGCTGCGGGCGTCGCCGGAAAGCAGCATGAGTGTGCCGAGCGTCGGGCTTCCCGACGGGGGAAGTGCGCCGGGCGCATCCCGGTCGCGCCACCCGAGGTCGAACAGGATCTCGGCGATGCGATCGGGCCACTGTTCCGACGGTGTCGCGCACGCGGCCACCGCGAGTGCAGCCCACCCGGCGTGGCGATCGGCGGGAGACGTGCCCAGCGGAAGGCGGCCGGCGATGTGCCGCAGGAGGGCCTGCGGATCGTGACCATGACGGGCGATCGTGCGCGCCGGGGTGATGCGTCCGTGTCGGACCACCACGAGACCGAGCGCACGCGCGAGTGCGCGCAGGTTCGCGACCGGTGTCGTGAGGTCTTCGCGGTTCGCCTTCCCGATCCACCATTCGGCGATGCCGGCGTGCTGCGCGATCTGCTCGACCACGGCAGGCTTCAGGTAGCCGGCCGCAGTGAGGTCCGTGCCGTTCCCGATGGCCTCGAGCAGCACGCGGAACGGTTCGGTCAGTTCGGCGGCCGAGTCGTCGTCGATATCGGTGGGGCCGTCGGCTGCGGGGTGTGCGAGGGTGTCGCGGAGTGCTCGCGAGCCGCGGTCGCGTGACAGCTCGAGCAGCGAGGCGAGCTCCTCGCCGACGGGGCCCGGTTCGGCGCTTGCCGCCGCGAGCCATGCGTTCGTCTCCTCGGCGTCGAAGGCATCGGGATGCCAGCCCTCGGGTAGCCACGCGCGCCCCTCGTCGACGCTGTCGAAGACGTCCGGGCGCAACGTGTCGTCGTAGTCGCTGCGTACCCAGGCCGCGAGTTCGTCGTACCCCCACGTGCCGCCGCAGTCCTCGGGAGGGCAGGCGAGCCGTCCCCCGATGCACGTCGGTGACGGTGGCGGTGTGTCGAGGACACGTTCGACGCGCAGGACATGTTGCCAGTTGTCGCCGAAGTCGTAGTCGTACCAGAGCCGGTCGCCCTCGTCGGCGACGAGCTGGTCGAGGCGCACCCCGTCCTCCGGCATTCCCTCATCGCCCTCGTCGAGGTCGAATCCGGTGAGGAACTCGGGGGCGTACGGGTCGTGGCCGGTTCGGAAACGATGCAGGTGGCTGTCCGTCCACCCCATGGCTGCCTGGATCACCTCGTGCAGTTGCGGCAGGGTCGTGTCGCCGGCAATCTCGAGCCGACGCCACACGGGGGGCTTCGTGCGCGACAGATCCAGTCGCACGCGAAATCCTCGAACGGTCGTCGGCACCGGCAGGAGTCGCGGCTCGGGTCGAGTGGGGAGACCGGTCGGGGCGAGCCCGCCGACGAACAGGGCGGCACGCTGTTCGGGACTCAGCTCGGGGAACGCGTGCTCGATGAGCTTCTGAAGATCGGGTGCCTCGAACTCGTGTGGCGTCACGCGTGTCTCCTCGCCTTGACGGACGTTCGTCGACGATTCTTCCCGATGAGGCGTGGAGATGCCCACAGGCGGAGTGGGAAAGGGGTGCGGGTGGGGCGGGTGAGCTCGGGTCGAGTACGGACGGCGCAGGCAGGAGCATCCGGGTGGCCGACGTCCGAGACGGGAGTCGCGTGTCGTCGTCGCGCACATGAGTGGCGGCCGACATCGACAGGCGTCCCGTGCCACCGCGAGCGGTCGGCCGAATCACGCACGGTGCGCGTTACGGCGCGAGTCGCTCGTCTTGGCGAATCCGGTCCGGCTCGATGAAATGGCGTCATGACGACGACATCGGGTGCGGCCACGGACGGGGCGCACGAGGGGCGGATCGAGGGCGAGTCGCTCGAGTTCGCCCGGGGACTCATCCGCATCGACAGCGTCAACACCGGGGTCACGGAGACCACGGGTAACGGGGAGGCACGGGCAGCGCGATTCGTCGCCGAGCGGCTCGCCGAGGTGGGATACGAGCCCGAGTGGTTCAAGCCCGTGCCGGGGCGCGCGAGCATCGTCGCGCGATTGCGGGGGACCGACCCGGCGGCCGGGGCGCTCGTCGTGCACGCCCACCTCGACGTCGTCCCCGTGGACGGCCAGGCGTGGACGCATCCGCCGTTCGGGGCGGAGACGCACGACGGCATCCTGTACGGCCGGGGCGCCGTCGACATGAAGGGGTTCGCGGGCACGATGCTCGCCGTCGCGCGGGCCCTCGCCCGCGAGGGGCGAGCACCGCGCCGTGATCTCGTCTTCGCGTTCTTCGCGGACGAGGAGGCCGGCGGCCGATACGGTTCGCGTTGGATCGTCGCCGAGCGGCCCGAGGTGTTCGCGGGTGCGACGGAGGCGCTCGGTGAGGTCGGTGGATTCTCGCTGCCCCTGCGCGAGGGGCGGCGAGCGTATCTCGTCGCCACGGGGGAGAAGGGCTCGGTGAGCATCGACCTCGTCGCGCGGGGCCGCGCGGGGCACGGGTCCAGACCCACGCCGGACAATGCCGTCGTGGCGCTCGCGCGAGCCGTGACGGCAGTCGCCGATCATCCGTTCCCGATCGTGCGCACGCCCGCGCTGGATCGCTTCATCGGCGTCCTCGCGCGTGAGTTCGGCGCAGGCCCCGTCGGCGACGAGGCCCTCGACGGGTTCCTCGAGCGGCTCGGTCCGCCGGGGCGTCTGATCTCGGCCGCGGCGCGCACGACCGTCTCGCCGACCGTGCTCGAGGGTGGGGTGAAGCGCAACGTGATCCCGGCCGAGGCGCGCGCACAACTCGACATCCGCACCGTCCCCGGACACGAACGGACCATCGCCGCCGAGCTGCGGGCAATCGTCGGGAACGGGATCGAGGTCGTGGAGCGCGGCTCGATCCCCGCGATCGAATCGCCGATGGAGGGCGAGCTCATCGAGCTGCTGCAAGCGGCGATCACCGGGGAGGATGCGGACGGCATCATCGTGCCGTTCCAGATGCCCGCGAACACCGACAACAAGGCCCTCGCGCTGCTCGGCATCCGCGGCCACGGCTTCACGCCGCTGCGCTTGCCGAACGACTTCGACGCGTTCGGGCAGTTCCACGCGGCCGACGAACACGTGCCCGTCGAGAGTCTGCGATTCGGCGGGCGTGTGCTGTGGCGGGTGCTTCGGGGGTCGTGACACATCGGCCGCACCTTGGCGTCGACTGTCGCCGACGTTCTCGCGTTCTCGACCGCCCCAGTAGCAACGGGCCCACGGAGCCAATCGGCGGGCGTCCCCGACAGCTTCGCGGCTCGGGCCGGAAGTCGACGGATTGCATCGCCCGGTCGCGGCTCGAAACCCGCGCCGCCTATGCACTCGTATGCGAACACCCGCTCAACTCTTCGTTCCGCTCGCTGACGCTCACGCCGGTCGCGTGGGCCATCGACCATGCCGCACTCTGTGCACGGCCCGAGTGCATCACTATCGTTCCCTGACCTCATGGGGGGCCAACAATGTGGAAGACCCACGGCCGATGTCGACGCGCTCGCCGCCTCGATGGCGAACGGTGCGGTCTGTGCAGCGAGTCGGATGGGGAATCCGTAGCGGTAGGCGGTGCTAGGGAGCGGGGTCGCTGTCCCACAGCCGCGCATATTCGGCGGAGACGGCAGCCCACGCCAGACCGGGAGCATCGGTGAGCGAGGGGAGCTGGCCGGTGTCGGTGTGACGGATGACGAAGTCGTGCAAGATGGGCCGCCCGGCGCGGTCCTTGCGTCCCGCTGGGTCGGGGAAGCGGACGACGAGTTCGTCGCCGACGAGCTCGCAGAGCTCGCGACGCTCGGACACTTGGGCGAAGGCCTCCTCGTAGGCAGGCAGCGGGTCGGTGTACCCGCCATCGCGGAGAAACCGAAACCCCCAATGGCGACCTCGGGTCGCCCAGATGAACGAACCCGGCTCGAGGGTCACTTAGCGCTCCTGAGTAGAGTCCGCTTCGCCTCCGCCGTGTTGAGGTCCAACTGGAACTGTGTGAGCGTGGCCGTAACGTAGTTGCGTTTCGCCAGGGCCTTCTCGTTGAGGTCCCGGAGCGCGTCGTTCGCGACCCGCGACGCCGCGTCCACGACGTCCTTGTTGAGGAAGGCCAGGGCGGCTGCCAGTGGCAAGGGGATGGCCTTGCCGAAGAACTTCTTCCCGAGGAGCGCCGCACCGAGGACATAGAACCCGGCGCCGAGCAGGTTCTCCGCGACCTTACCGGGAAGGTTTTGGAGTTTCGCCCACCTCGCGTGGCGTTCGAGGGGGAGGATCGACGCGACCGGCAGCACGAGGTCGACGCCGCGTCGCTCGGAGAGGTCGATCTTCCCTGGTTCGAACTTGCCCGACGAGAGCAGGAGGAAGTCCTCGCCGACCGACATCGCATCGGGCGCTTGCACGAAGCTCTTCAACACCGAGCGGAGTTCGTTGATGTCGTCCGCCGCTTTGAGGTCGAGCATGTCGCGGAACGCGTACGCATCCATGTCCGGGAGCAGGTCTGCCTTTGAGAGGGCCACCATCCAGATTCGGGGGAACTGGACGAGTGGCTTGCCGTCAACGAGGACATCGTCCTTGAGTGTGAGGAGCCCGTTCATGTAGTTGTTGAAGAGCGATTTGAGGTAGCGCTCCTCCTCGCCCGCGTGGTCGAGGAGGCGCTGTCCGTCGACGAGAAGCAGCGCCACGTCGGAGTGGAGGAGAGCGCGGAACGTGTCGATGCGTCGCTGCGCTTCTTCGCCCGTGAGGCTCTGCTCGAACCATTCGCCCGGGTAGTCGTGCCACACGAGCCGCAGGGCGTCGAAGGGTTGGTCCTTCGGTGCCCGCGCGGCCGGCGGCTCCTTGAGCTTGATGGAGAACGCGTAGGAGGTCGCAGCGAACTGCGTGGCGAGCGGCGGGGTCGCTTCGTCGCGCATACCGAGATAGTTGCGATTGAGTCTCGAGCCCTGTCCGATGTCGTTCGCGACGACCCGGTACAGGCTGTTCTCAACGAACGCGGCCTGTTGCGCCGCGCCGTAGAACGAGGACACGAGCACGGTCTTTCCGCTCGAACTCTCACCGAAGACGGCGATGTGTTGTTCAAGTTCATTCTTCTTCTCTGGCATGGGTTCAAGGTAGGGCATACCTGGGACATCGCGAGTGAACGGGTGGCGCAGGTTTGTGCCAACGACTGTGCTTCCATCCTCGTCGCGGACCGGCGTGACGAAGTGGTTTCGGGATCACCTCGCGGGACCTGATCGGATCGCTCGCGAATTGAGCCGAGCGCGATGCCTTGTCCCTCCGCGGCTTCGACTCCGTGTGTTGCCCGGGGAGGACTACGTCGTTGCGTCGTTAGGCTCAGCCAGCATCGCGTGCCGGGCGGCGAGCAACTCGTCCATGGTCCCGAGCAGACGCGCCGTGGTCAGGGTGACCTCGTCGGTCGGTTCGTGCAGGAGCGCTCGGAACGACGTCAGCGCGAGCGTGATCGCGGCGTCGGCGGTCTCGGGGGAGGCGGTGCGCTCCTGGATGAGCGCGGAGAACTCCGTCTTGAGCTTCCCCATCCACTGGGCCAGGGGCTCGGCGATCTGCGGTTGCGTCTCGAACAGCTTCTTGATCCTCGCCCGCTCCGCCCCCGCGTTCATCGCATCGACGAGCAGCTCACAGACCGCCGGCATGAGCTCGCCCGTGGCGTTCCGGAACCGTTCCGCGGACTCGGGCGAGACGACCTGGTCGCGAAGGTTGAGCGCGGCGGCGGACTTCGAGGGGAAGTAGTTGAAGAACGTGCGGGGCGAGACGCCGACGTCCTCGCAGATCTGCTCGACCGTGGTGCCATCGAGCCCGTTCTGCTCGACCAGGCGCAGGGCGGCGTCGTGCAGGGCCTGCCGCCGCAAGCGCTTCTTGCGTTCGCGCAGCCCCTCCGTCGGCCGCCCCGCGTCGTGATCGTCACTCATCTCAGCTCGACACCCTGATCGTGCCGGTCTCGCTCACGCCGCTCTCGTCGGCTCGCTCCTGCAGTGCGGAACGCGTGCGCAGCGGGGGAGCCTTGAAGAACCAGCTCAGTACGAACGCGAGCATCAGCACGCCGAAGCCGATCCAGTAGATGACGTCGATCGCCTGCGTGAAGCCGACCATGAACGGCTTCGTCAGCGCGGCGTCCGCGCCGTTCAGGAACGAGGTGTCGCTCACCGAGCTGCTCGCCCCGCCGGAGTCCGATGCGGCGTCCGTCGCGATGCGCTCGGCGAGATCCGGGACGAGCTGGTCCACCCAGTACGTCCGCTGCTCGGCGTTCGACCAGTCGACCGACACGCCGCCGCCGACGACCGATGCGTGTGCCTGCTCCGCCACCGTCTGCAGGGCCGCAGACTGCGCGTCGCCCAGCGCCTGCTGCACGCCCGCGTCGATCGCGCTCGCCGCCGCCGATTCGGGCAGCTGCCCTGCTGCGACCGCTTGATTCACCGACTCGGTGACGGCGCTCGTGACCGCGTCGCTCGCCGCCGACGTCGCCTGCGTCGCCGCGTCGTCGAGCTGCTGCTGGATGGTGGTCTGCAGGGGACCGACGATCGGCGTCCAGAGCTGCGCCATGACGGCCTGGTTCCGCTCGGCTCCCGCGACCTCCGGGTCCAGTGCGGCGTCGAGGGCCGCGGTGAGCGTCGGCTTGTCGGCCATGCTGTGCGTGATGTTCGCCGGCAGCATCGTGAACAGGACGGACAGCATGATCGCGGTGCCGAGCGTGCCACCGATCTGGCGGAAGAACGTCGCCGCGCTCGTCGCGACGCCCATGTCGGGCGCCTCGACGGCGTTCTGGCTCGCCATCGTCAGGGTCTGCATGAGCTGACCGAGACCGAGGCCGATGACGAACATCCCGAGCATCATGAACCAGAGCGGCGTGGTCGCCGACACGAAGGTGAGGATCAGGAAGCCGATGGCTGTCGTGAGCGTGCCCGTGCGCGGGAAGAAGCCGTAGCGTCCCGTGCGCGCGGTGATCTGGCCGGCCGCGACGGACGAGGCCATGAGCCCGACGATCATCGGGAGCATCGCGAAGCCGGATTCGGTCGGTGTGAGGCCGATGACGATCTGCATGTAGAGGGGGATCGTCATCATCGCCCCGAACATGCCGAAGCCGACGAGGATGCCGATGACGGTCGCCCACGAGAACGCGTTCGAGTTGAACAGTCGCATGGGGATGATCGCGTCGTTCTTCATCGCGATCTCGATGAATACGAACGCGACGGCCCCGAGCCCGCCGACGACGTAGCAGGCGATCGAGATGAGTGAGCCCCAGCCCCACTCGCGGCCCTGCTCGGCGACGAGCAGCAGCGGGACGAGCGCGACGATCACCGCGGTCGCACCCCACCAGTCGATTCGCGGGTTCGCGTGTGTGCCCACCTTCGGCAGGTGCAGGAACGCGATGACGATCGCGAGGGCGATCAGGCCGATCGGGATGTTGATGAGGAACACCCAGCGCCAGCCGGGGATCCACAGGATCTCGCTCGCGCCCGCGAACAGGCCGCCAACGAGCGGGCCCACGAGCGAGGAGATGCCGAAGACGGCGAAGAAGTAGCCCTGGTACTTGGCGCGCTCGCGGGGGGCGAGGATGTCGGCCATGATCGCGAGCGGGAGGGACATCAGCGCACCCGCGCCGATGCCCTGCACGGCACGGAACCCGGCGAGCATGAGCATGGAGGTCGAGAACGTCGACAGCAGCGAGCCCAGCACGAAGACCGTGATGCCGAAGATGAACAGCGGTCGGCGGCCGAGGATGTCGGAGAGCTTGCCGTAGATCGGGACCGAGATGGTCGAGGTGATGAGGTACGCCGTCGTGACCCACGCCTGCTGATCGAGGCCGTGCAGGTCGTCGCCGATGGTGCGGATGGCGGTGCCGACGATCGTCTGGTCGAGCGACGAGAGGAACATGCCGGCCATGAGCCCGTAGATCACGAACATGATCTGACGATGCGTCATGACCGGCTTCGGTGCAGCAGCCTGCGGCACCGGCTGCGGGCCGGTGAGCGATGAAACCGTGGACATTGCGTCCTCTCGCGAGGGGTGATGAAAATTGCGGACGCGCAATATTACATCCCTGCAAGGTTTCGTCAACTCGACTCCCGGCGACCGTCGAGGTGCCGGGCTCGACCGGGTCGGCGGCGTGTGTGAGAGTCGTCCGCGGGGCGATCGCACGAAGGAGCGGGGATGAACGATGCAAGGCTCGACGACGTCGCCGTCATGCGGCGGGTGCGCGATCGGATCGATCGGGAGTTCGCTCGCCCGTTGAACGTCGAGGAGCTCGCGCGGGGCGTGCACATGTCGGCGGGACACCTGACGCGCGAGTTCCGGCGCGTCTCCGGCGAGCCGCCGTACTCGTACCTCATGACGCGGCGCATCGAGCGGGCCATGACCCTGCTGCGGCGGGGTGATCTGTCGGTGACGGCGATCTGTTTCGAGGTGGGGTTCTCGTCGCTGGGCACCTTCAGCACGCGGTTCACGGAGCTCGTCGGCGTCTCCCCGAGCGCGTATCGGCGCGATTTCGCGCGCGCGACGGAGGGCATCCCCCACTGCCTCGCGCGGCAGGTCGGCAGACCGGTCAGGAATCGAGAAGCCGGCGGCCACTGAACCTTCGTAGCGTGGGCGGCATGAACAACGTCATCATCCATTACGCCTTCCTCCCGCACACCGACGCGGACGCCGCGCTCGGGTTCTATCGCGACGCGCTCGGCTTCGAGGTGCGCCAGGACGTCGGCTACGAGGACCTGCGGTGGATCACCGTCGGCCCCGTCGACCAGCCGAAGACGTCGATCGTGCTGCACCCGCCGGTCGTCGACCCCGGCGTCACCGAGGAGGAGCGCGCCACGGTGCTGCGCCTCATGGCGAAGGGCGTGCTCGGCGCGGTGACGCTCGGCACGAACGACCTCGACGCCTTCTTCGAGAGGGTCGAGGCTGCCGGCGCAGAGGTCGTGCAGGAGCCGACCGAGCAGGACTACGGGGTGCGCGACTGCGCATTCCGCGATCCGTCGGGGAACCTCGTGCGGGTCAATCAGCTCTGAGGACGTGAAGCGGAAGGCCGTGGCTCACGCATACGTGGGGAGTTCAGCGGGACCGTTTCTCGCAGCGCCGTCTCGGATACCCGGCGTTTCAGGAGCTCGGCCGGGAAGATGTCGATGTCGTCCCTCCCGAAGAGGTCACGCGTTTCCTCCATGAGGCCAGCGGCGCGCAACAAGATGTTGCCGTCGGACGCATCCATGTCCACGAGCACATCGACGTCGCTGTCCGCGCCCGCAGTTCCACGTGCGACGGAACCGAACAGGTGCGGATTCGTGGCCCGGTACTTCGCCAGCAGCGCAGCGAACTCGACTCGGCGACCGTCGAGCACATCGCGCAGGGCGATGGTTGCCGGTGTCTTGCCGGACGTGGACATGAAGGGAGGGTACCTGGGCGGCGTGTGCGTTTGCGGGCCGAGCCGACGACTGTCGTCGGGCATGGGCAGACCCGAGGACCGATTAGGTGCTTGGGAAGGCGGCGACAACCGGCGCCACATCGGTGTTCGATGTCGGCCACGCCCGTCGGGGCCGTTGTCGCGCAAGAGGTCGAGCCTGCCGCAGAACATGATGGGCGGCCCGCTGCTGTCCCTGCGGTGGCGGTTCTGCATCACGACGAAGCGCGCTTCACGACGAAGCCTGCCCGAGTATGCGGCTTCTAGCACGTCCCCGCAGGCGTCGGTGCGGTGCCTTCGTTCGCGGACAACCCTGCAGTCGGGGAGGCGGGAGGGCACCGTCTTGACCTCCCTGTTGGAGAATGCCTCCCTGCGTCGCCCCACCAGGGGTGGTGAGTGTCCCAACTCATTCAGTTTCACGGTGAAGTTCGGTTTGGGGCCGCCCCACTCGGCGCGGCAAGACCCCACTGGATTCCAAAAGCGAGCCTGTTTCGTGACGACGCCGCCGAGTCCGCGAGCGCGAGTCCACTCAGGATTCGGAGGACCGTGGATGCGCTCGGTTGCCGCCCATCGGCCTCTGCCGCGACAAGGTCGCTCACGCCGGTGGAGACGAGGTCGTGTGCTGCGCTCTCACCGTCATCGTCGTGCGCGTATGCGGGCATGAGATTGGTCAGGGCGATGACCGGTGCGAAGACGGGGAGAAGGATCGGGCTGAGGACGACGCCGACGAGTCTCAGGACGATGAATCTGGCGGGCAGCCAGCGAGTTGGCCGTTGGGGTGAAGCGTCGGTAGCCCGTTGCAAGCTGCGAAGAACGAGGGCAAGGAGAGCAGGGCTTGCTGCGACGGCTCCGAACCACAGTACGGGCGCGAAGTTTCCGGAGATCTGCACCGCAAACACGAGCGAGAGCGTGCTCAGCGTGATGAGGCCAGCTCCATTCCTGTGCCGGGCGAGGGCCGTCGCGCAACCTGCCGCGACGACGACGAGCGCACCCTCGAGCCATGCGTCCTTCAGCGACGCAGTCCAAACCAGAGTCGCTTCGAGCCAACGGACTTGGGTGACTCCGAGGCCGCCGAGGAGTTCGATGAGCCAAGCGACTGGTGTCGTGACGGGCTGTAGGCCATGAATCGGGTCGACCATCGCTACGACGTGCTCGCCACTGCTGGTCCAGAACCACGCACTGACGATTCCGATGACCGTCCACTGGGCGATTCGCTCCCATCCCACACCAAAGGCTGTCGATACGAGGATGTGCGATTGAGCAAGGGCGCCGGGTATTGCGCTGAGTGACATGTCGACCTCCGTCTTTTTCGGCACGGTATACCGGCCTTCGGACACGGGCTGCTCTCGTCCGGTGCTGCGCGTGACGACTAGACTTGCCCCTACCGCGCGCCGACGCTTCACCCCTCCGCTCAGTCGCGCGAGGAAAGGACCATCACCGGTGTCGCTCGTACCCGCTCCTGCCGTTTCGTCGCGCCTCGAGAACGTCGCTCCGGGATCGGTCGTTGTCGTCCGTGACGCGGACTGGATCGTCACGAGCACCGCGGAGACGACATCCGGAACGCTCGTGCGCGTGGTGGGCCTCTCCGAGCTGGTGCGCGACACGACGGCGGCGTTCTACAGCGACATCGACACGATCACGCCGCTCGACCCGCAAAACGCTCGAGTCGTCGCCGACGGCTCGTCGCAGTACCGCACCGCGAAGCTCTGGCTCGAAGCGACGATGCGCAAGTCACCTGTGCCCGCGATGGCCGAGGGGCTCGCCGTCGCGGATCGCATGCTCATGGACCCGCTCGACTACCAGCGCGCCGCGGTGACGCGCGCGCTCGATCCGTCGAACTTGCGCCCGCGCATTCTGCTCGCCGACGCCGTCGGGCTCGGGAAGACGCTCGAGATCGGCATGATCCTCGCCGAGCTCGTGCGGCGCGGACGCGGTGAGCGCATTCTCGTCGTCACGCCTCGGCACGTGCTCGAACAGATGCAGCACGAGTTGTGGACGCGGTTCGCGCTCCCGTTCGTGCGGCTCGACTCCGTCGGCATCCAGCGGGTGCGTCAGCACCTGCCGGTGACGCGCAACCCGTTCTCGCTCTTCAAGCGCGCCATCATCTCGATCGACACGCTCAAGCAGGACAAGTACCGCGCACACCTGCGCAAGCACCGCTGGGACGCGGTGGTGATCGACGAATCGCACAACATCACGGGCAAGACCCTCAACAACCAGCTCGCCCGCACGCTCGCGCCGAACACCGAGGCGCTCATCCTCGCCTCGGCGACCCCGCACAACGGCAAGCCCGAATCGTTTGCCGAGCTCATCCGGCTGCTCGAACCGACCGCCGTGCGCCCGAACGGCGACATCGACATGGACGAGGCGCGGCGCCTGGTCATCCGCCGACACCGCAACAGCCCCGAGGTGCGCGGCGAGGTGGGGGACAACTGGGCGGAACGGCTCGAACCGATTCATCGCCTCGTCGACGCCTCACCCGAGGAGAACGCGATTGCCGACGAACTCGCCGAGGTCTGGCTGCACCCGGCCGACGCGCGCTCGCCGTACTCGGGCTCGAACTCGACCCTGTTCCCCTGGACGCTCGCGAAGTCGTTCCTCTCGTCACCCGCCGCGCTGCGCGAGACGGTCACCGAGCGGATGAAGCGGCTCGACCGCACCGGCGGCGAGGCCGCGGCAATCGAACATCGCGCCCTCGCCCACCTGCTCGACCTCACGAACGCGGCACTCGAGGGGCGCTCCGCGAAGTACGACGCGCTCCTCGACGAGTTGCGGCGCATCGGCGTCGGGAAGCGCAGCGCCGAGCGTGCCGTCGTCTTCTCCGAGCGCGTGCCGACGCTCGGCTGGCTCGCCGCGAAGCTGCGTGCGGACCTCGGCATGAACGACGAGCAGGTGCGTGTGCTGCACGGTCAGCTGAGCGACCAGGAGCAACAGGAGATCGTCGAGCAGTTCAAACAGTCCTCGTCGAAGATCCGCGTGCTCGTCACGGGCGATGTCGCATCCGAGGGCGTCAACCTGCACGCGCAGTGTCACGAACTCATTCACTTCGACATCCCGTGGAGCCTCATCCGCATCGAGCAGCGCAACGGCCGCATCGACCGGTACGGGCAGCGGCACCGGCCGCAGATCACGACGCTCCTGCTCGACCCGGCGAACGCGCGCTTCGCGGGCGATGTGCGCGTGCTCCGCCGCGTCCTCGACCGGGAGCAGGAGGCGCACACGACGCTCGGCGACGCCGCCTCGCTCATGGGACGCTATGACGTGGGCGAGGAGGAGGACGGCATACGCCGCGTCCTCTCGGGGGAGCGCGAGCTGGACGAGATCGTGCCGAACGTCGAGGACGCGCTCGCCGCGAGCGACGATCCCTTCCTCGCGCTGCTCGCCGGGCTCGAAGTCGGCAGCGCACTCGATCAGCGCGCAGACGCGGCTCTGGCGTCCGGCACGAGCGAGTCGAGCACGCCGTCCCGGCAGGCGGGCAACCATTCCGACGGCGTGACCGGATTGTTCGCGGCCGACCGGGACTTCCTGCGTACCGCGCTCGCCGAGAGCTTCACGACGCCCGATGCGCCGGTCGAGCAGAACGGGGCGGGCTGGAAGGAGCTCGACCCGTCGCTCGTGGAACTCGAGCCGCCACGCGATCTGCGCCGCAGGCTCGACGTGCTGCCGCAGAGCTATCTCGCCGATCGCGGAGTCGCGACGCGATTCCGGCTCGTGACCGAGCGCGCACTCGCGACGCAATTGCTCGTGGATGCGCGCGACGATCCGAAGAGCCACACGATGTGGCCGGAGGCCCACTACCTCGGGCCCCTCCATCCGGTGCTCGACTGGGCCGGTGACCGGGCCCTCGGCACGCTCGGCCGGAACGAGGTCTTCGCCGTGCGCGGCACGGTCGACATGCCGACCGTGCTCGTGCAGGCGACGCTCACGAACCACCGCGGACAGCTCGTGTCGAGCATCGTGCTGACTGCCACGGTGCCCGACCCGACGGGCGATTTCGCGCTGCCCCGGCCCGTCGCGAGTGTGCGGGAGGCGCTCGAGGATCTCGGCTTCACGCGCGAGACGGTCGTGAATCCGGGGCCCATCGATGCGGAGGCGTTCGCGGGTGTCATCGCACCGGCCGTGCACGCGGCGCGCAACTATGCCCTGGCGGTGCACGAGGACGCGAACCGTAGTGTCACAGCGCTCATCGATCGATGGTCGGGCCGCGTCGAGGGGTGGAGCGACGAGGCCGCGGGCCTCTCGCAGATCGAGGCGCTCAAAGCGCGTCGCGTGTCGGTCGAGAACGAGTTGGAGATCGCCCGCTCGATGCTCCCGGAGCAGACGTTCGTGCGGCCCCTGCTCGTCGTCGTCCCGGCGCTGACGCCGGTCGCCACCCCCGTCGGCACCGAGAGGAGCGAGGCATGAGTTCGGATGCCATCATCGTCGGCGAGGGCTGGCTGAGCGAGCACTACGTCACGACCGACGCGAAGTCCCAGTCGTTCCAGTCGCGTGTGCTCGCACGCGTGGCGGCGTGGACGGCGCTCACGGACGAGGGGCACGAGTCGACGCGCTCGCGGTTCTCGGCCGAGCGCGTGGCGCTCGAGCGCGTGTTCGCCTCGCTCGGTGAGGACGAGCTGCGCGAGCCGGCGGCCATCGAGCGGGAGCTGTATGCGCCGCTCCGACAGGTGCTCGGCTACGAGGCGAACGGGGTGCGGCTCGAAGCGCACGGCCCGGTGCGGTTCGTGCATCGCGTCGGCGAGCAGGGCGAGCCGGTCCTCGCGCTCGTCGATGCGCGGCCCGTCGACTCCCTCGACGAGCTGCTCGCCAAGGACGCCGACACCCTGCTCGAACCGTATCTGCCGGACGGCGAGCACACCCGTCGCGGCGATGTCGTGCACTCGGCGGCGAGGGCACTGTCGACGCTCTTCGTGGCCGATGACGGGCCGCAGTTCGCGATCGTCTTCGCGGGCGCGTGGCTGCTGCTCGCCGAGCGCGAGCGGTGGCCCGAGGGGCGGTATCTCGCGATCGATCTGCAGCTCGTCGTGGAACGCAACGACACGAAGCGCGGCGGCGAGATCGATCGCGCGCTCGCGTGCCTCGGGGCCGAGGGATTCGAGCGCGGCGACGAGGGGTCGAGCTGGTGGCAGTCCGTGCTCGAGGAGTCGGTCACGCACACGGTCGGCGTCTCGCAGGATCTGCGCGAGGGCGTGCGGCTCTCGATCGAACTCATCGCGAACGACGTCGTGGCGCAGCGCGCGCGGCTCGGGCTCGCCCCGTTGCCGGCTGAGTCAGCGCAACCGCTCGCGAAGCAGTCGCTCCGCTTCCTGTACCGCATTCTCTTCCTGCTCTACGCGGAGGCCTCGCCCGAGCTCGATGTGCTTCCCGTCGGGGCGAGCGAGTACGAGGAGGGCTACAGCCTCGATCGCTTGCGCGAGCTGACGCTCGTGCCGCTCAGCACGGAACGCAGCGAGGAAGGGCGGCACCTCTACGACTCGCTCGCGGTGCTCTTCCGGCTCGTCGATCAGGGCCACGGTGTCGCTCGTGCCGCCGACGCTGCCGACGGCGATTCGGGGAGCGACGGGAGCGATGCGGATGCCGCGTGGGACGGCGGCGCGATCGCCGAGCACGTGACCGAGGGGCTCGTGTTCAACAGCCTCCGTGCCGACCTGTTCCTGCCCGCGGCGACGGCGCTCATCGACGAGGTGGGCCTGTCGGATCGTGCGCTCCAGCAGGTGTTGCAGCACCTCCTGCTGAGCAAGGCGCAGAAGGGACGCGATCGGGGCTTCATCAGCTATGCCGATCTCGGCATCAACCAGCTCGGCGCCGTGTACGAGGGCCTCATGTCGTACACGGGCTTCTTCGCGGAGCAGGACCTGTTCGAGGTCGCGAAGAACGGTGACGCGCACAAGGGCTCGTGGGTCGTGCCGGTGGAGCGGTCGAGCGACATCGAGCCGCAGGACTTCGTGCAGGCGATCGATGCGGTGACGGGCGAGACGCGAGCGGTCGTGCATCGGCGCGGTACCTTCGTGTTCCGCCTCGCGGGGCGTGAGCGGCAGCAGTCGGCGTCGTACTACACGCCCGAGGTGCTGACGCGCTTCACGGTGGGGCAGGCGCTCGCGGAGCTGCTCGATCAGGACGGCGAGACGACGCCAGCGGACGACATCCTGCGCATGAGCGTGTGTGAGCCGGCGCTCGGCTCGGGGGCGTTCGCGATCGAGGCGGTGCGGCAGCTTGCGGCGGAGTACCTGACCCGCAAACAGCGCGAGCTCGGTCGCCGGATCGACCCGGATCGCTACCCGCGTGAGTTGCAGCGGGTGAAGGCGTCGATAGCGCTGCACCAGGTGTACGGCGTCGACCTCAATGCGACCGCCGTGGAGCTCGCGGAGGTCTCGCTGTGGCTCGACACGATGTCGGACGAGCTGCAGGCGCCGTGGTTCGGGCTGCATCTGCGGCGCGGTAACTCGCTCATCGGTGCTCGCCGGGCCGTGTATGCGGAGTCGCAATTGGACCGGCGGGCGTGGTTGTCGGCCGTGCCGCACGACGTGCCCGTCGCCGAACTCGCGGAGGACCTCGCCGCCGGGCGCCCGTCGGCCTCGACGGCGGGGAAGATCCACCACTTCCTGCTGCCAGCCGACGGGTGGGGGAGCGCGGTCGATGCGAAGGAGGCGAAGACGCTCGCCCCCGAGGCGCTTCAGACATTGAAGGCGTGGCGCAAGCGGGTGCTCGTGAAGCCGTCGAAGGCGCAGACGAAGCAGCTCGTCGCGCTCGCGCGGCGGGTCGAGGTGCTGTGGCGGTATGCGCTGCGGCGGCTCGAGATCGCCGAGCGCGAGGTGCGTCGCCCGATCAGGGTGTGGGGCGCATCGGACCCGGGGCGGACGGGCGCGGTGTCGCGCGAGCAGATCGAGCGCAGCCTCGCCGACGCGGACGGTGCCTACCGTCGTCTTCGGCGCGTGATGGACGCCTGGTGCGCGCTGTGGTTCTGGCCGCTCACCGACACCCTGACGCGAGGGGCGACGCCACCCGGCCTGGACGAGTGGGTCGCGGGACTCACGGCGATCCTCGGCGTGCACGCCGAGGTGAAGCCGACGGCCGCTGCGCAGGGCCAGACGCCGCTCGGCCTGGCGCGTGACTGGAACGCACTCGGCGTCGAGGAACGGCTCGAACTCGACTTCGCGCAGGCGAAGCCGATCGCCGAGGTGCTCGACGAGCACCCCTGGCTGGGCGTGTGCGAGCGCATCGCCGAGCAGCAGGGTTTCTTCCACTGGGAACTCGACTTCGCGACGGTTTTCGCGGGGGGCGGCTTCGAGCTGCAGCTCGGGAACCCGCCGTGGGTGCGACCCCGCTCCGATGTCGAGGCCTTGCTCGCGGAGGGCAATCCGTGGTTCCAGCTCGCCGTGAAGCCGACCCAGGCGCAGCTGCGCGCGAAGCGCGAGCAGACGCTCGCACTCCCCGGCATCACCGAACTCGTGCTGGACGGCACGACGGACGTCGCAGGCATCGCCGCCTTCGTGGGCGATGCGACGAACTATCCCCACCTGGCGGGCCTGCAACCCGACCTGTACCGCTGCTTCATGGAGCGCGTGTGGTGGGCCGCGTCCGGCCGTGGGATCTCTGCGCTCATTCATCTCGAGTCGCACTTCACGGACGAGAAGGCCGGAGCCCTCCGCCGGGCGAGCTATGAGCATCTGCGTCGTCACTGGCAGTTCATCAACGAGCTGAAGCTGTTCGAGATTCAGGACCAGAAGCGGTACGGCGTCAACGTGTACGGTGCTGCCGCCAAGGACGTGTCCTTCTTGAGCGCGGTGAGCCTCTACCATCCCGACACGGTCGAGCGGTCGATTCGTCACGACGGCTCGGGCCCGGCGCCCGGTATCAAGGACGATTCGGGCAACTGGGACACTCGGCCACACGCCGAACGGATCGTTCGAGTGACGGACGACGTGCTCGCATCGTGGCACGCGGTGTTGGAATCCGACGACGTGCCGGTGCGGGCGACCCGCATGGTCTATACCGTCAACCGGGCCGCCTCCGATGTGCTTGCGAAGTTGGGGAGACGACAGCGGCTTTCGAGTCTCGGTCTGGCGTTCTCCGCCGGATGGCATGAGAAAAACGACCGCACCCGTGGCCGGTTCGATGTCGAATGGGGCCGGCCGGACACATGGGATGACGTCATTCTTCAGGGGTCGCACATCTTCGTCGGCAATCCGTTCTACAAGTCCCCGAATCCTTCGATGCTGCACAATACCGACTGGAGTTCGGTAGACCTCGAACGACTCGATGCCGATGCCATTCCGATCACCTCCTACAAACCGGTCGGCGACCGGAAGGTCTACGACGCGAACTATACCCACTGGGGCGAGGACCACGACCCAGCTCGTGCGCACTACCGGCTCGCCTGGCGGAACATGGCCGCCAACACCGGTGAGCGCACACTCATCGCTGCGCTCATTCCGCCCGGCGCAGCACATGTTGACGGGTTGTACTCGCTCGGTGCGCCGCGAGCAGAATCCGCGACGCTCGTCATGATTGCCGGGTTCTTTTCCAGTCTGCTTCTCGATTTCGCTGTGCGGGTGGCGCCGAAATCTACCATTCGGGCGGGGGTCGCTTCGCGGCTGCCTGTTGTGCCGGAGCATTGCCTGACGTCGGAACTCCTGCTTCGGACGGCACGCTTGCAGTGCATGTCAGAAGCATATGCACCACTTTGGGAGAGTGGTCTAGGGTTTGTGCAGGGTGACTCGTGGGCTAATTCTGAGATTCAGTCTCGTGAGCCACTCATGCCGACCGATATGACGCACTGGCACAGGCACGTTCCGTTGCGGCGGGCGTTGTTGCGTCGGCAGGCACAACTCGAGATCGATGTGCTCGTGGCGCTGGAGCTCGGCGTCACCATCGACGAACTCTGCGCGATCTATCGCACCCAGTTCCCGGTGCTGCGCGGCTACGACCGAAAGCGTGACTTCTACGACGACGAGGGGCGCCTGGTCGGGCCCGGGCAGGGCGGGCGCACTCGCGACCGCGAGGCCGATATGCGCGAGGCGTACGCCCACTTCGAGCGCATCCTGAAGGAGCGCTCGTGAGCGAACTGCTGCCGACCATCCAGGCCGACGAGATCCGCGACGGACTCATCGAGTACCTCACCACCACCTTCGCGCTCGCCGACCGAGCCGAGCGGCGGGCACTCGATGAGTTCCTCAAGCACCCCGAACAGGGCATCTTCAAGGGCCCGTACCTGCGCCTTCGGCTGCCGTTCCGGCCCGCCGCGAACGGCACCGGGAGCGGCTTCGCGTGGCTGCGCGACTTCACGCCGCACGGCCACCAGGCCGCCGCGTTCGAACGGCTGTCGAGCGCCGAGCTCGGCCCCGACAAGCCACGGCCCCTGCCGACGCTCGTCACCACCGGCACCGGCTCGGGCAAGACAGAGTCGTTCCTCTTCCCGATCCTCGACCACGTCGTCCGCGCGAAGGCCGCGGGGGAAACGGGCATCAAGGCGCTCATCCTCTACCCGATGAACGCGCTCGCCAACGACCAGGCCGACCGCGTCACGCGACTCATCCGCGGCACCCCCGAACTCGCGGGAATCCGAGCGGCGATCTACACGGGGCAGGGCGGTCCCAAACGCGGCCAGGTCACCGATGCGGGCCTCATCACCGACCGCGAGACGATGCGCAGCCAGGCACCCGACATCCTGCTCACCAACTACAAGATGCTCGACCAATTGCTGCTGCGCCCCGCCGACCAGGCGCTCTGGCGGCAGAGCGCCACGAGCCTGCGCTACCTCGTGCTCGACGAGTTCCACAGCTACGACGGTGCGCAGGGCACCGACGTCGCGATGCTGCTGCGCCGCCTCGGCCTCGCCCTCAAACGCCACTGGCCCGACGAAGACCCACGCATCGACGACCACGCCCGGGCAGCGACGCTCGGGCTCATGACCCCCGTCGCGACCTCCGCGACCCTCGGCGGCGGCGACGACCCCGCCGCGATGGTCGAGTTCGCGAACACCGTCTTCGGCGGCGGCTTCGACCGCGACTCGGTCGTCACCGAAACCCGGCTCGAGCTCGACGAATGGGCGGACGGTGCCGCCGAACGCGTCGCCGCGCTCGGGCTCACGCCACGCACCGACGCCAATGCGTGCGCCGAAGAGCTCATCGACATCGCCCGCGGCCCCGACGCAGCGCGATACCTCGGCGCCGCCGACGCGCGACAACTCACGATGACCGTGCTCGGCACCATCTACCGCGACCACGACGGCGGTATTCCAGCCCTCGCCGAGTTCACGCCCGAACAGCTCCTCGACCTCACCCGCGCACACCCCTGGATCCGCGTGCTCATCGGTGGGGCGAGCGACCCCCGCGCCACTGCCGCCCTCGCCCGCCACGTCGTCCTCGAACTCACGCCCGGCCGCGGCGAGCGGGAACGCGACGCCGACCGCCACCTCGTGCTCACGCTCGTCGTCGCCGCCCTCAGCCACGTGCGCGCCATCGCGGGCCGCGCCGCCGCGACCGTCGAGGTGCACCAGTGGGTGCGCGCCCTCACGCGCCTCGATCGCGTCGCTGGGCCGAGCACCGCGTACCGCTGGTCGGACGACGGCGCGACCGACATCGACGACAACGACGACCCCTTCTCGGACGCCGGCCGCGTCGCGTTCCCCGCCATCTACTGCCGCCACTGCGGGCGCACCGGCTGGGGCGTGCTGCTCGCCCCCACCGGCACACACCTCAACACCGACGACAGCGACATCCGCGGCAGCCACCTGCGCCGCGAAGGCCGCTTCCGGGCCCTGCTCTACGCCCCCAACGAGGCCGACCAGGCGCTCACCGCGAGCCCCGGCGACCCGCCCGTCGAGGGACTCGCCTGGTTCGACGCCGTGCAACGCTGCCTGCTGCCCGAGGCACCCGACGCCGACGAGCTCCAAGCGAGCACCGACATCCTCCCCGTCCTCACGCTCGGCCCCGACCCCAACGACGAACGCAGCAACCGCGACACGTGCCCGAGCTGCGGGCAGATCGACGGCATCCGATTCCTCGGCTCAGCCATCGCGACGCTCCTCTCGGTCACCGTCACGACGATCTTCGGCGACGCCGCCCTCGACGCGGGCGAGAAGAAGGCCCTCGTCTTCACCGACAGCGTGCAGGACGCCGCCCACCGCGCCGCATTCGTGCAGAGCCGATCCCACGTGTTCAACCTGCGCAACGCGATGCGCGAGGCCGTCGGCGACGAAACCACGACCCTCGCGGACCTCGTCGAAACGATGCTCGTGCGAGCCGACACCCCCGAACGCCGCTACCGCATCCTCTCCCCGGACCTCGTCGAGCGCGAACAGTTCAAACCGTTCTGGCACGGCCCCGGCGCCACCGACCCCGCCGTGAAACGCCGCGTGCGCAGGCGCCTCGCGTTCGACGCCGCGATGGAATTCGGCCTGCAGGCGAGCGTCGGGCGCACGCTCGTGCGCACCGGCAGCCTCGTCTGCGAGGTCGATGCCGGCCCCACGAGCCACCTCCACGCACTCGCCCGCACCGCGATCCGCGAGTACGAAACGGCGACGCCGATCCTCACCGGCGTCGAAGCCACCGCCGCCGACGGTGCCCTCGTGCACTGGGTGCGCGGCGTGCTCGAACGCATGCGCGAACGCGGCGCGATCGCCCACCCGTGGTTCCGCAAGTACCTGCAACAGAACGGCGCCCGCTGGCCCGTCTGGGGCGGCAGGCCGCGAGGCGAAGGCATGCCCGCCTTCCCGCCGGACCGCGAAGCTCCCGCCTACCCGCGCTTCGGATCAACGCGCGTCGCGGGCGGTCACGACTCCGGTCTCGACCCGGCCGGGGCAGCACAGGGCTGGTACGCCCGCTGGGCCTCCCGCACACTCGGCGTCTCCCCGATGGAGGGCCCGACGCTCACCAAACTGCTCTTCGACGCCCTCGCCGAGGCCGACATCGTCAGCACCGTCGCGACCGGCGACACGGGCGGGACCGCGTACCAGCTCGAACCCGCGCGCATCCTCCTCGAAGCCGCACCGCACGTCGACGACCACACCGTGCTGCTGCACTGCGAGACCTGCCAGGGCGAGGTGCGGGGAACACGCAGGGTGCGCGCGCAGCTCGACGGCGCCCCGTGCACCGCGATCCGGTGCACCGGCACGCTCGTACCCGGGACCGACGTCGACAACTACTACCGGCGTCTCTACGACGAGGGCGAGATGCGCCGCGTCGTCGCCCACGAACACACGAGCCTGCTCGACGACGCCGTGCGCCGCGAGGTCGAGGACGGCTTCAAGCAGTCCGCCGCCGACCCAGACGCCCCCAACGTGCTCGTCGCGACGCCCACCCTCGAGATGGGCATCGACATCGGCGACCTCTCGACCGTCTTCCTCGCGGGACTCCCGAACAGCGTCGCCTCCTACCTGCAACGCGTCGGCCGCGCGGGACGCCTCACCGGCAACGCACTCGTCATGGCGTTCGTCGTCGGCCGAGGCGAGCAACTCCCCAAGCTCGGCGACCCGCTCTCGGTCATCGGCGGCGAGGTGCGCCCACCCGCCACCTACCTGAGCGCCGAAGAGATCCTCCGCCGCCAGTACACCGCATTCCTCATCGACCGACTCGCCTCCCGCGGTGAACTCGCCGACATCGCGCGCGCCGCCGACGTCCTCGCGAACGACGCCCCGGGCTCGTTCCTCGACCAGATCATCACCGACGCCGAGACGAACGCCCACGCACGCCTCACCGCCTTCCTCGACACCTTCGACGGGCTGCGCGAATGGGCCGTCGACACCCTGCGCGCCTGGGCGAACCCGGGCGCGGAGCCGCGAACGAGCGGCCTCGCCGGCACGCTGCTCACCGCCGCCGGGCGCTGGCAACGCGAGGTGGACGAACTCGGCCAGCGCAAGACGGCCATCGCGGGCACCCTCGACGAGCTCCAGACGAAGGCCGAACACCCCGCCGCGACGACCGACGACCACCGCGCGTTCCGCAGCGCAAAAGCGAGCTACGCGATCGTCGCGAAGCAACAGGACACGCTGCGCACCGACCACTGGGTCGGCGCACTCGAACGCGCGGGCATCCTCCCCAACTACACGCTGCTCGACGACCGCGTGCGGCTCGACGTCGGTCTGAGCTGGATCGACCCCGACACGCAGGAGTACGAAACCCGCGAGGCGAGCTACGAACGCGGCGCCTCGATCGCCATCACCGAACTCGCACCCGGCAACGTGTTCTACGCCCAGGGCGTCGAGATCGAGATCGACGCCGTCGAACTCGGCCGCGCCGGAAGCGCCGTCCGCTCCTGGGCCTACTGCCCGTCGTGCGGCTACGCCCGCGACCTCGACGCGCCCGAGGCCGAGACGGGCGCCGCCTGCCCGCGCTGCGGCAGCCCCGCGATCGCCGACACCAACCAGATCGTGCCCAGCCTCGAACTCGAACGCGTCTCGGCCGAGGTGCGCCGCGACGAGTCGAGCATCGGCGACCGCAACGAAGAACGTCGACGGGAGCGCTTCACCGTGCAGCTCGCGGCCGACCTCGACCCGTCGCGCCTGCTCTCGCAGTGGTTCGTCGAGGACGGACACTTCGGCATCAAGTACTACCGCGACCTCACGATCCGCTGGATCAACCTCGGCCGACAGGCGGCGTACGGCGGCGGCGAACGCACGATCGCCGGTGCCGGCCACGCGAACACGCCCCTGTTCCGGGTCTGCGACGCATGCGGCAAGCTCGACCTGCGCGGCGACGAGAACACCGAACACGAACACCGCGCCTGGTGCCCGAACCGCAAGGTCCGTGAGGAGCACGTCGTCTCGCTCGCGCTCACGCGCACCCTCGTGTCGCAGGGCGTCGTGATGCGACTGCCGCAGGCCGTGACGATCGGCGACCGCCTCGCGCTCCCGAGCCTCGCGGCCGCCATCCAGCTCGGCCTGCGCGAAGTCATCGGTGGCGACCCCGATCACCTGCGCATCGAGGTGATCGAGGAGCCGCTCACCGGAACGGACGGCCAGACCGCGACCTCGCTGCTGATCCACGACATCGTGCCGGGCGGCACGGGCTACCTCGCCGACCTCGCCGCCCGCGAGCGCATCCGCGAGGTGCTCGATCGGGCCTTCGCCGTCGTGCGCGATTGCCCGTGCGCCGACGAGGGCAGGCTCGCGTGCCACCGCTGCCTCCTCCCGTACGCACCGGGCAACCGGGCCGAGCTCGTCTCCCGCGAGAGCGCCCAGCGCGTGCTCTCGGGGCTCCTCACCGACGCCGAGACCGGCGAACCCGAGGAGTGGAAGACCACCGAGATCGACCCCGGCGTCGAGGACCCGGAGTCGAACCTCGAGCAGTGGTTCCGCAAGGTGTTCATCGAACGCGCGGCGACCGCCGGCGCCACGGTCAAGGAGCTCCCCGGCACGTGGGGCAACACGCTGCGAGTCACCTTCCCCGCGGGCGGACGCGCCTGGCAGCTCACCCCACAGCAGCGACTCGGTGGCGTGCAACCCGACTTCCTGCTCGAAGCGGTCGGCGGCGGCGTCGCACCCATCGCGATCTTCACCGACGGACGTCGCTACCACGCGACCCACGCCCACAACCGGCTCGCCGACGACGCGACGAAACGGAACACGCTGCGCCTCGACAGCACCCACGTGTTCGCGATCACGTGGGACGACGTCCGTCGCGCCGATGAACGCGGCGGTGAGCCGGTCGACGTGTCGAGCTGGTTCGCGCGCGGCGCCATCGAAGACCTCGCAGCAGCTCAGGGGCTCACCAGGGACGACCTCGATGCCGTCTCCGAGAACCCGATCACGCTGCTGTTCCGGTGGATGCAGACTGGCGGAGCGATCGAGGAGCGGTGGCGCAAGCTCGCGAATCTGCTGCCGCTGCTGCTGCGGCCGACGAGCAGGCGAACGACTCCTGCTGCCGAGCTCGATGCCCTTGCGCTTCGGGCGAGCGGCATCCTCGATGGCCTCGACGAGGACGGGCCGGCGAATTCGCCCACGATGAGACTCCGGCGCGGACCGCTCGTCATGGTTACGACAGCGGACGTGGCGACCCGGTCCACACGAAGCGCCCTCGTGCTGGACGACCGGGACGCCGCCGTCGAAGCGCCCGACGCGCCCGCGGCCTGGGCGCTCTGGCTGCGGCTGTCGAACCTGCTCGGCTTCGCCGACGCGCACCGGGTGGCCATCACGACCGTCGAACGCGTAATGCTCGGCGCGGTGGACCGTGTCGTGGAGCTGCGTCCCGGGATCGCGGCGACCGGACCGCAGCTCACGGCATCGACACTCGGCCCCGTCGACATCATCGCGATGACGCCCGAGTGGATCGAGGCCCTCGAATTCGCGACCGACGAGGAGCGCGCGATCCTCGAACCGATCGCCGCCCGGGGCGGGACGGTCCCGGAACTCGGCATCGAGCAGGACGGCATTCCCCTTCCGATCGCCTGGCCCGACGCGCGCATCGTCGTCGACCTGCACTTCACAGACGACGATCGCGCGCTCTTGTCCGAGGCCGGGTGGAGGATCGTGCCGACGGACACCGAGCCGATCATGACCGCACTGGAGCAGAAGGACTGAGCGATGCCACAGATCATCATGACCAAGCTCAAGGGCCAGAAGACCGACGGCAAGGTACTGCAGAAGTCGATGGCATTCCTGCAGAAGCTCACGGCTGACGACACGACGTCGGGGCTGAACATCGAGCCCATGCGGAAGGCCAACGACCCGCGTGCCCGCACGGGGCGAGTCGATCAGTTCTGGCGCGCGGTGCTGTTCCGCATCGACAATCCGAACGGCGAGCGCATCTACGTGTACGACGGCACGTACCCGCACGACGAGGCGATCGAGCGCGCCCGCACGCGCGTGCTCCGCGTGAATCCGGTCAACGGGCTGCCGGAGATCATCGAGCGGACGATGCCCGCCGCCGCAGCACCGCCCTCCTCCAACTGGACGGCGCCCGAAACGACCGAGCCAGGGCAAGAGACGCAGCCCGGCTCGGCGGCCGGGGCCGGTCTCGGCGAAGGCGAGGCGCCCGCGTCGGACGCGGGGGCGGCGTCGGACGAGCCGTTGCCGACCTCGCCCACCGGGACGGTTGAGCCTGAGACGGTCCTGCCGTCGACCACCGGCGAGCCGCCCGTTTCGACGCAGCCGACGTCCGAGCCTACGCCGTCCGACGAGCCGAAGGCGTACGCAGACACAGCCCCGGCGGGCCCCTTCCTGGCGGTGAAGGGCTACACGCGAAACGACCTCACCGATCGACTCGGATTCGACGAGCACACGGCCACCGCCCTCATGGCGATTCCCACCGAGGCACAGCTGCTCGACCTCACCGAGCGCTTCGGCAACGAATGGCAGATCAGTGCCGTGCTCGGCCTCGCCGACGGCATTGGCATCGGCGAGATCCTCGACTCGATCGGCGTACGCAGCTCGGGTGCACGCCCCACGGGCGACGACGACGTTACGCTCGTCAAGTCCTTCGAGCAAGCGGGCGCGAAGAGCCAGTTCACGCTCATCGAGGACAACGACGAGCTGCGGCGCGTGCTCGAGGGCGGCGACTTCGGGGCGTGGCGGGTGTTCCTCCATCCCGAGCAGCGCCGCTATGTCGATGCCGACTACAGCGGCGCGTTCCGCCTCACCGGCGGTGCGGGCACGGGCAAGACGGTCGTGCTGCTCCATCGCGCGCGCCGCCTCGCAAAGGCCGACCCGGAGGCGAGGATCATCCTCACGACCTTCACGAAGGCCCTCGCGGCTGATCTGCAACGCAACCTCGAACGCCTCGATCCGTCGTTGCCACTCGCTGCCGCGCCCGGTGAACCCGGCATTCTCGTGCGCGGCATCGATCAGCTCGCGGCCGCGGCGCGAGTGCAGCATCGCGCCGCGTTCGATCGTGCGGGCGAGACGCTGTTCGGTTCGACGTTGACCGCGCGGAACGCTGTGAAGGGCAACGGCAGCGGCTGGGACACGGCGATCGCCGATGTCGGTGACGCGCTCCCGGCCTCGCTGCGGAACGAATCGTTCTTCGAATCGGAGTACCTGCAGGTCGTGCTGCCCAATCACATCTCGTCGCGCGAGGACTACTTCGCGACGCGCAGACCGGGGCGCGGCGTCGCGCTCGATCGTCGCAAGCGCGCCGCGGTGTGGGAGGTCATCGACCGCTACCGCCAGACCGCTCGCCACGATGGGCGGCTCAGCTACGCCGAGATCGCGGCGCTCGCCGCGATCACCCTCGACGGGCAGGGTGGTCGGCGCCTCGCCGACCACGTGCTCGTCGACGAGGCACAGGACTTCCACGCGCTGCAGTGGCAGCTCCTGCGGGCGCTCGCACCCGACGGAGCGAACGACCTGTTCATCGCCGAGGACGCGCATCAGCGCATCTACGGCCAGCGCGTCTCGCTCAAACAGTTCGGCATCAGGGTGCAGGGGCGCGCCCGCCGACTACGCCTCAACTACCGGACGACGCAGCAGAACCTCCGCTTCGCGCTCGGCGTGCTTGACGGCGGCACGTACCTCGACGACGACACGGCCGAGCAACAGGAGCTCGATGAGGTGGGCTATCGCTCCGCACGTCGTGGGCCCGTACCGAGGACGCTCGCTTCGGCGACGACTGCCGGGGAATACGACTCGATCGCGAGCGCGCTGCGCGGTTGGCTCGATCCAGAGCGCGACGGTGGCGCAGTCGTTCCCGAGACGATCGCGCTGCTCGTGCGCTCCCGCGTGGTCGGGCAGAAGCTCCGCCGTGCACTGGAGGATCGCGGTATCGGCACGCACATCGCCCAGCCCGGCACGGACCGCACCGGGCAGCCGGTCATCCTCACGATGCACCAGTCGAAGGGCCTCGAGTTCTCGCGCGTCGTCCTCCCGAACCTCTCGGCAAGCGAGTTCCCGCCGTCGTGGGCCCTTCGCGATGTCACGCCGGAAGACCTCGAGGAGGCGAGGCTGCGTGAACGCTCGCTCCTCTACGTCGCGGCGAGCCGCGCCCGCGACGAACTCGTCGTCACGTGGACGGGAACGCCGAGCGAACTGCTCGGCATCAGCTGAGCGTCGTCCCGGCCGCCTCAGTGGGACCGCGCGTGCCGCCTCGGTGTGGCGGGTCGACCTGATCCGCGACACATCGTCGCGGCCCGCCAGCCGAAAACAGTTCTCACGCCATATGGATGCCGCTCGTCGTGGCGACGTGATCGGCACTCAACCGGGGCAGGATTCCCGTGCTGCAGCGGATTGGACGGCTCGGTCGGCGATAAGCTTGGGCCGCGGGTTCGAGCCGCCCGGAGCCCGATTGATGTGGCTCGTCGCCTGCTGAATCAGCGTGGCGTGGACGCCCCGATCGCCCGTCGACACGGAGGAGAAACATGGACATCGCGGACGAGCAGCAGCCCCACGAGGTCGCCGTCCGGCGCCTGGGTGAAGACGGTGCAGAGCTCGCCGTGTTCGAGTTCCAGGGAAATCTGCGTGACCTGATCGTCTCCGGTCTTCGGGAAAGCTATCTTTCGACCGGCACGTACGTGGCGGACGCGAAAGCGGTATCACCCCACGGTGCCGCTGCGTTGGCCGTGACCGGTGCGGCAACGGGTGCCACAGCACTGAGCGCCGCATTCTCGTCCACCCTGTTCATGGCGACCGCGAATCCGGCCACGCTCATGGCAATCGGCAATGGTTACGGTAGTGCCGTGATGGGCACCGGTGGGATCATCGCTCAGGCGCCGTTCATCGCCGTCGCGAGTTCGCTTCCCGTCGTCGCGCCGATCCTCGCCATCCAGGCGCTCAACACCGCGGTGATGATGCAGCAGTTCAAGCGGGTGGATCGCAAACTCGACACGATCAAGGGCACCCTGGACAAGGCGATCGCGCGAATCGAAGCCACCCACGCGGGCGAGCTCCTCGCAGCGTCGAGAATCGTCGACGAGGTCTACGCGCAATACGGCATCGAGGGGTCCTTCTCACACGACATGCTGATGCGGCTTGCGCTCGCCGAGCGTGACGTGCGCGCGCTCGCCTCGCGATTCCGCCAGCTCGTCGACGCACGCGGCACGACGATGAGCGTTGACGACCCCCTCGAAGTGCAGCACGCGAACTACGACGCGCACAGTGCGATGCTCGCATCGTTCGTGGAACTGCGCATCTCGTACCTCCGAGTGTGCGTGGACATGCAGGAGAACCCGAAGTCGGTCGCCTCCTCGCTCGAACGGCTGAAGGCGGTCATCGATGACGGCATCGTGTTCTGGCAACAACTGCAGGACCGCTCGCGCATACTCAAGACCCGCATCCTCGAGCTCGAGGAGAAGCTCAAGGACATGAACTGGGTCGCCCGAAACCTCCCGGGCGGTGGTGGTGCGGCACTCGGCAAGGAACTCGAGAACCGCAAGAGCGCCTACACCTCGACGATGGAGAGTGAGCGTGAGGTCATGAGCGAGTTCCACTCGCTCATCGACGCCGCGCGAGCCACTCGAACGGCACTCGACGCACCCGCCGATGCAGCGACTTCACCCACACTCGTCTACTGGAAGGACGAGACCGGCGAACACTCGTTCGTGACGGAGCAGGATCTGATCGCGGCGTGAGGATCGCGGGTAGCGCCGGCAGCGGCGGTGCTCGGTGACATCGACCATCGGCGGAACGCTCGGGCTCATGAATCGGCAATGCGGAGAGTTACTCTCCCGAATCCGACGGACGCCATGACCATCAGCAGCGAGCCGGCCCACGACGAGGACGGGCCACCACTCACGCGATCCCGAGGCGGGCGAGCGCGTACGGCCACGGGATGCGCTCCTGCTCGAGCCGGACGTTCCCCTCGGAGCCCAGCCGACGAAGGGTCGCCTCCTCCTCACCCGTGAGCAGCGGCAACGCGGCGATGCTCGGGGAGTCCTCGGCCACCCATAGGTCGCGGTGCGCCAGCAGCGTCTCGGTGTCCATCAGCGCCGACGTCGACCGCACGCCGAGTGCACGCAGCCGGTGCAGGATCGCGAATCCGTGCGAATCGAGGTCGCCCCAGTAGGTGACCTCCTGGGCCCACGGCAGCCGCGCGATGAGGTGCACCCGGTGACCACCGCCATCGAGCACGACCGCCCCGGGGACGGGCGGCATCGCCAACACGGACGCCAGGTTCTCGAAGACGAACACGCGCTCGGGGCGCAGCGGGAGCGCCGCGAGATCGTCGACCGGCACCGAGAGGTCCGTCAGGCCCCCCGGCGCGAGGCGCTCATCGAGGACGCGCATTCGCACGAGCGGCGTCGGCTCGCGCAGGCCGAGTCCCGGCTCGTTCGACATCAGCCGGTGCAGAGCCTCGACGAGGCCGCGGCGCGCCTCGATCCACTTCGTGTGCACGCCGCGAATCGGCAGCTCCCGCACTGCGCGACCCGATGCCGGATTGTCCCGCAACCAGCGCAACACGCCGTGCAGCCGCTCCACATCGGTGGAGGACAGCGCAGCGATCGTCCGGGCGTGCGATCGCAGCGCGAGCACGACATCGTCGCCGGGCCCGATGAGCTCGCGCAGCGCGAGCAAGCGGTCCCGCAATGCGAGCCAATCGTGAGCTTGGGCGGTACCGGCCACCGCGGCGATGCGCCCAGGCCCGCGCACGACCACCCGCTCGGGGAGCTCTTGCGCGCCGAGCCGCGCCCAGTTGCGCGAAATCCACGACACCTCGATCGGCAGCTCACTCGCGGCACGGAGCCACGAATCGGTCCACGCGCGCGCCGCAGTCGGGTCAGCCAGCGCCGCTCGCTCACTCGGCGGATGCAGCGGAAGCTCGAGCAGCGCCGCCTCGTCCCCCGTCGCCGCCCACGAGTTCCCATCCCGCAGCAGCAATCGCCGCGCACGCTCGCGAAGACGATCCACGCTCACGGGGGCGCTCATGTCGCGGCCCCACCGGGTGCCGACGTCGCATCGGGAAGCGCGCCGAAGCCGACGGTGGCGATCCGTGAGGCGCTTCTGTTCGGATTCGACACCGAGGTGATCGCGCCGACGTACGGTTCCAGCGTTTGCAGGAGTTTCAGCGGGGTGGCCAACACCATGTGGAACCCGAACGTCTTGAAGACATCCATCGCGTTCCGGGTGAACGCACTGTCCGCGTTCGCGAATGCCTCATCGAGCACAACGGTGCCGAAACGGGGCACCTCGTCCTCCTCCTCGGTGAGCTGATAGCGCAGGGCCGCGGCCAGGCAGAACACGACGAGCTTCTGGCGCTGCCCGCCGGAGAGCCCCTCCGAGGAGTCGTAGACGCGCCCGACGCGTCCCGTCGCCGAGCGCTCCCGGGCGAGGAAGGTGACGTGCAGCCGCGTGTCAAGCACGCGACGCCGCCAGTCCTGGTCCGTCCGGTCCTTCGATCCGAGCCGGCTGATCACGCGCTGGAGGACGCCGAAGCGCTCTTCGGCCGCGGGCAACGACTCGTCGGCCCAGTTCCCTTCCACGATGCGGCGCAGATCCGCGAGGAACTGCTCGACCTCGCTCGTCCGCATCGTCTTCACCTCGATCTCGAGGAACAGGTCGTCCGCCTCGAACGGTGAGCGACCGAGGGACGCGTTGACCGGCAGGATCCGCTCCCGGACGAGCGCGGGCGCGTCGCGGAGATCGCCCAGCAGGTGGGCGATGAGATCGCGAGAGCGATCGCGGAGGAGTGCGAGGAACTCGCCCTCCTTCTCGGGCAGTCCCCGCGCCACGATGCCCTCGAGCCGTTCGCGATAGCCGTAGCGATCGCCGATCTCGAGGGTGAGATCCGCGCAGGCCGCGGGCCATGCCGCCGCGAAGGAGGCCGCACCGCCCGCGAACGCCTCGGCCGCCCGCTGCACGCGCCTGCCCGCTGCATCCCGCTCACGCGAGAGCTCGGCCTGCACCCTGCGGGCGACCGCATCGACGTTGGCCGAGGTCAGCGACCGCTGCTCCGCCCGGAACCGCCGCTCCAACTCCGTGCTCGTCGCATCGTCGATGGGCTCGACGGCAACCGCGCTCAGCTCGGCGATCCGCTGCTCGATCCGCTGCACCCGGTCCGCGGCGAGCGTGCGCTCACCGTGTGCCGCGCCGCGCGCCTCGTCGCTGGTGGTCGCGCGGTCCGTCGCGCGTTCGAGCGCGTCCTGCGCGTCGCGGAGCGTCGAGGAGGCCGCCGTGAGACGCGCGAGCTCGGCCTCGCGCGCGTCGACCGCGGCCGCGGCTGCGCTCGTGTCGACGTGATCCCACGAGAACCCGGCCACCCGGGCACAGATGCCGCGTCGTTCGGCGGCGTCCGCGCGCTCCGCCTCGGCACGCTCGACCGCATCGGTCGCGGCGGCGAGCGCGGCCTTCTGCTCGCCGAGCCGCTCCAGGAGCGCCGTCATGCGGTCGTCGAGGTCACCGCCGAGCATCCAGCGCGTCACATCGCCGACCTCCGAACGGTCGTCCTTCTCGTAGCGTCGCGTGGAGCGCTTCACGAGGCCGGTGACCGTCACGCCACGGTCGACGCTCGCGAGCTCGTCCGGGTCGTCGACGCACGCGTAGTCGTACTCGGCCGCGAGGCGCATCCGCAGAAACCCGGCGAAGGGGCCCTCCGTCGGAACGACGCGATGCACGAGCGAACGCGCATCGCGCGGCCGTCGGGCGGCCTCGGCCGTGTGCGGCACCGCCTCGATCACGAAACGCACCCCCAGATACTGGCTGTCGGCCTCCCGGCGCACCGTCGCCAACTGCTCGTCGCGCACCAGCAGGGTCGTCGCGAGCGGTGCGAGCACCCGTTCGATCGCGCCACGCCACGCGGCGTGCTCGGGCACGACCGACAGCAACTCGGCCGCGAACGGGAGCGCGGTCTCGGGCAGCCCGAGACGCCGGGCGAGCATCGCACGCACCGCGAGCAGGCGCGGAGGGAGGTTCGTCCGGCTCTCGCGAACCGCTGCGATGAGCCGGGTGGTCTCCTCACGCTCCGTGCGGGCCGTGCTGCGCGCGTCATAGAGCGCGTGCGGCACGGGCGTGAGCTCACGCGCGGCCTCGGCCCGCGCGGTCGCGAGCAGATCCGCGAACTCTGCCGCATCCGTCGGGACGGGCGCCCCGAGCCGCACCAACTCGACGGCCAGGCGAGCTCGTTCGTTCGCGACGCCGCGCTGTTCCGCCCGCGCGGTCGCGATCTGCGCAGCGAGCAAGTCGACGCGCGCGCCGCCCTCCTGGTGCAGCCGGGCACGTGCGCTGTCGCGCGCGGAGTTCGCGAGCTCGTGCTCGCGGTCCGCATCACGCAGGGCCGCCTCGGCGCGCGCGAATGCCGCACGAGCCGGGGCGAGCTCACCCCGGGCGATCCGCAGGGTCAGGGCGGCCGTGTAGGCGTCGACCGCATCGTGCCGGGCGGCCGCCACGGCCGCCTCGGCGCTCGCCGCATCGAACGCCGTGATCGCGGCGTCGACCTCGCGAAGCGCATCGGCCTGGCGCCGGAGATCGACGACGTGGGAGTGCGCGAGATCCAGCTCGGTGAACTGCTCGACCGCGTTCTCGGCCCGCGCGAAGGTGCCGGGGTGATCCAGCATGAAGCCGCGGAACAGAGCGTCGAGGGTGCCGAGGTTCTTCGCGGACTGCGTCCGGTGCAGCAACTGGAGGCTCGTGTCGCCGCGGAACCCGAACAGCCGCACGACCCGCTCGTGGAACCGGCCGTGCTTGCCACCCGTGGTGACGAGCGCATCCGGCAGCGCCGCCGTCATCCGCCGCGCATCGATGCCGCTCGCGACGTGGCCCTTGAGCTGCATGAGCCCGAACTCGCCGCGCACGAGCACGCGCGCATCCTTGAGGGCCGCCGCATCGGTGCGCGTGCCGGGGGCATGGAAGACGCGCACGAGTGAGAGCGGATCGTCGCTGAGGTTCTCGTAGCGCAACAGGACCCCGCTCCAGCTCGCCCTGCCACGCAGGAAGGCGGTGACGGCCCTGTCGGCGTTCGCGTCGGCGGTCTTGCTCCACGCCCCGCGCACATACGACATGAGCGTGCGGTCGCCCTGCCGTGCCATTCCCTCCTGTGCGGCGGCGTTGAGGCGCAGCCAGCGATCCGGCGTGAGAACGGCGGCGATCGCGTCGAGGATCGAGGACTTCCCCGAACCGGACGTTCCCGTGAACAGGTGCCCCTCGCGCGCGACCTCGATCGTCGTGTGCCCCGAGAAGGTTCCCCAGTTGACGAGCTCAATGCGCGCGAGGCGCCACTGCCCGGCGTGCGCGGGCCCGCCGCTCGTGTCCTCGAACAGCTCCAGCACCGTCACGCCTCGTCCTCCTCGGCCGGTTCCACCGACTCGGCCGGCTCCACATCGTACGTTCCTGCCGATGACCCCTCGCGGGCGATGCGCTCGAACTCGGCGGTGATCGCGCGCACCTGATCGGCATCGACGATGAGCCGCAGCACGGGCGATATCTCGGCCCGATCCTCACCGGCCCTGTGCAGGACGCGGAGTTTGTTGTGCATCTTGTGCCACGACGAGTTCAGACGCGCTGCGAAGTCCTTCTCGTCCCGATCGGGCGTGCGGTACACGGCGAGCTGCTCGAACACGTCGGCCTGCCCGACGATCACGCGACCGCGCCCCTCCTCGCTCAACAGGGTGTGCCGCAGCACGAGCAGCATCGCCGTGTCGAGAAAGGTCAGCCGCTCAGAGCGCACGGCGTTGGGTGCCTGCTCGGACGGAGCGTTGCGCACGAACGCGAACTCGTTCGTCGGATCGACCACGAGATCGAGGAAGAGCTCGGCGAGGCGCTCGCGGATCGGCGACTCGTCAGTGAGCAGCGCCGCCCAGAGTTGCGGCTCGCGGGCCCCCGAGAGGTACGGGCCGCGCACGAGCCGCAACAGCACCCTGCGAGTGGGGTCGGGGAGCGTGCCCGCATCGCCGGGCCACAGCGGCTCGCGTGCGTCACCCGCATCGCCGTCCTGCACGGTCGTCATGTCACCTCCCCGGTGAAGCGATGGGCGGGGATCACGGCTGCCCGCGGGACGCCCGCGGTACTCGTCCACGCCACCGATTCGAGCTCGTCGTCGACGGTGCCCTGGGCGGCGGCGAGTGTGAGCAGGCCGATGACGCTCGCGACCCCCTGCGTGGCCGGATGATGCGCCAGCACCTCGGCGACCGTGCAGCTCGGGAGCTGCGAGAGGACGTCGTTCACATTGCGGGTGAGCTCGTCGAAGTCGATCTCGGTCTCGCGCGCGAGGGCGCGCAGCTCGTCGAGGTCTGCGACGGTGACCACGGCCGCAGTCACCTCGTCGGTCGCCGCGAACTCGGCCGGATCATCGAGTTCGAGCGCGCCCACCGTCGAGAGCTCCACGGCCGACAGATCGAGGGACAGTCCGATCGGATGCCATGGACGGATGTGCGGCGACGCCTGGACACCCGCGTGCTGCGCATCCCGAAGCAGCGAGCGCAGCACGCGATCCTGCTGGTAGTCGTGGGACTGAACGTAGCGACGAAGGGCACGGGCGAAGACGGTGATGACGTCGTGGATCTCGGCGCTGCGAGCCTTCAGCGTCGTCAGGAACGAGCGGAGCAGTCGACGCTCGGCAGGGCTCAGTCGCCGAGCGAAGCCGCGGTCGAGCACTCGACGGACATCGGCCTCGAACGCGGCACCGAGCGCTGGATCGAGCACGAGCTGCGACAGCGCCCCGAAACTCCGCCCCGCCTCCGACTCGGCGATGTGGTCGACACCCCGGAACACCTCGTCGACGACGGTCGCCTGCGCGGCGTCGGACTCGACGATCTTCTGCCGGAGCGCGGTGTTGAGGGCCTCGAAGTCGGCGCGCACCCGCGCGAAATCGTCGGGCACATCGGCCGCTTGCGCGAGCAGGTCCCGCACGCGTTCGAGCACTCGGCTCTCGTCGAGGGGAGCCTCGTCACCGGCTTGCAGTGCCCGGATGCGACGCTCGATGCGCTCGATCTCCTCTTCCAGCAGGGCGATGCGGGTGGCCGTATCGGGATCAGTGTCGATGGCGAGCCGGCGCACCTGTGCCGCGAGACTCGCGAGTCGCGACTCCGTCGCACTCGATCGTGGCGCGGCGCGACCCTCGATGAAACGGATCGCCACGATCGCGTCGGGGGAAAGCTCGAGCGTCTCCCCGCGGGACTCGACGGAGGCTCGCCTGGTAAGGAAGCCTGCCGCGCGCCACTGCGCGCAATAGCCTTTGGCGCTGAGCGGCAGCGTCAGCCCCTGATCGCGCAGTCGCTCGAGATCGGCGTCGAGCCGTTCGTAGAACTCCTCCGCGTCGACGCGACGCTCGTCGCCACCGAGATGGTGTCCGAGCAGCCCGGCGACGACGGGCGCGGAATCGGCGTCCAGAAGGCGCCAGGCCGCGTCGGCCTCCTTGAGCTGCGTGAGTCGCAGGGTTCGAGCAACGGCGGGCATGGCTCCATTGTGGGCCACGGTACCGACATTGCCGATGTCGGGTGAGCGCACGTCTCGGTCCGGTTCCGGGTGCCCGCCGTTCCTGGGGCCGCTGATCGCCTCCGCTCCCGGCCACGCCGCGTTGCAGGCCGACAATCGACGTTCGGGCGGGACAGCACGTCCAGCCCTCCGATCGGGCGCCGGAGCTCGAGAACGGGATAGTGCGTCGTATGCATGGGCGACGGACGAAGGGCACGCACAGCCGAACCGTGGGGGCGGGAGCGAGCGCGAACGAAGTGCCTCGTCTCGGCACCGTGTCACCGAGGTGGTCGGCGCGTGGCCAGGGGCCGAGTTGACTTGAGGACACGGCACCCGTAGTGTCATCTGTGACATTTGAGTCATCTGCTGCATCTGCCTTGCGGTGTGCCATCGTCGGAGGAGCCGCCACCATGTCGTCCATCGATACCTCCCGCGTCCCCATCGAGCAGTTCGATCAGCTCGAGGATGCCGCGGCAGAGATCTCACCCGAGATGCTCGATCTCGTGCACGCGCTCACCGTGTCCGTGCGCGCCGGCGCGCAGATCTCCGCATTCGCGCTGACGGACATCTATACCCCGAGCGAGGCAGCGGAGCGACTCGGCATGAGCCGAACCCACATCTACAAGCTGCTCGACAGAGGCGTGATCGGCCACGACCGCGTCGGTCGTGATCGCCGAATCCCCGGTGTCGAAATCGCCAAATTCGAGACGCAGCGACAGCAGGAACGACGTGAACTCGCCGAGAAGTTCGCGCATCGTCAGCGCATCGAGAACGACGCACTCGACGAACTCGCCGACCTGCTCTGATTCTTCTCGTGGGCGCGCGTCGCGCGCGTGTCGAGAATCCGCTGCCATTCGCGCACAATGGCATCGTGACTTCCCCACGCCGCGGGCGCCCCACGCTCAGAACGATCAGCGAAGACCTCGGCGTGCCGACCGCCGGCGCCGGCTGGGACGCGTGGTCGCCCCTGTGTGAATTCGATCATCCGATCGTTCGGAAGACAGCGGACAGCTTTGGTCCGGATCCCGCGAATGATCTCCACGAAGGGGCGATCCGCAGCAGTCACACGGTGCAACTGCTGGAGGTCAAGCAGAGCCGATGGCGCGGAGCCGTCTGGATCGACGAGGCCACGGGACAGCCGTGGCTCGTCGCTGCCGGAGTCGCAAAGGGTGGGCACCGAGATCACGACGACTTCTACCAGCGCATCAAGCGCGCGGATGCATCCGGAGCGACGTCGGACTGGCTGCCGACGGAGACCGATCAACGCCAGCTTCGACGTGAACGCGCCGCCGCGCTCATGGCCGAGTGGGAACTCGCTCTCCAAACGGCGGTATGTCGCGAGCTCGAAGCGATCATCGACGGTGGCGAACGCATGTTCACGATTCCGCATCCGAAAGCGGACGAAGCCGCGATCGGCGACGCAACGATCACGGTCGAGACCACCTCGGAAGACGCGGGTCGGAGAGAAGAGCTTCTCCTCGAGGTGCATCTCGCTTCCGCACACCTCGGATCGAGCCTCGGTTGGACGGCCACGAGACGGATCATCATCTCGATCGATCCTCGGGAGACGGGCTGGGATGTCGGTGGCGGAATCTTGGCACCGGCGTCCGGCATCGATTGGATCCGGGCTCGAATTCACGCGCTCCGTTCGTTTGTCGAGGCCGACGAACTGGACGTCTCGGTTCCGAATGCGCTCACCCACTACTCCCATCGACGCAATATCGCGCATGCGAGTGTTGAGGGCAAAGGCATCCGCTCGCTCTGCGGAATCTTCTTCGTTCCGACGCGTGATCACGAAGTCCTCCCGAAGTGTGCCGAATGCGATGATCGCTACTCGTCGTTGCCGTAGCCCGCATCAACGAAGCGGTGTCAGCTCGACACGGCGATCCTTGCCGCTCGCTGCGGCAGCACGCTCGTGGTGCATTCCCCACCGGGCAACAGCAGATCGAACTGTGAGACGCCATCCCCGTCGGTAAGCGCAACCAGGGCGAGCACCTCCGCAACGTCAGCAGGGGGTGGCGGCCCGACCGTCAACGAAACTCCCGCACCCGCCGCCATCAGGTTGACGGCACGGCACGGCCGCTCGAGTGCGGTGAGCGTCACATCCGCGCCGCCGTCGAACGCGAACGGCTCACCGTCGGCGATCTCGTGGGGGATGTCGTCGACCGTGAGCACGACCCGTCCGCCGATCGGAACGAAGACGCGACGCATGCCCGGGAGCGCCGAGAACGCCGCCGGCCGGTCGAGCGTCGCGACGCTCACGCGCCACGCGGGACAGCCCGCGGGGGAGAGGGCCGTGGATTCGTCGGCGCCGAGGAGTTCGGTCGTCGCGCCGAGGCCGTTCGCCCACGGTGTCGCGGGGCGTTCGGCGTACCGGCGGGCGACGTGCCAACCGGTGCCGTCAGCGGGACGGATTCTGCCGTCGTTGGGGGTCGTCATCGTGGGGTCCTCCGTCGAACCGGTGCCGAGGGCGGGCCATCGGCGAAACGCGACATCAGCCACGCCGCTGTGCACGATGCCCGTCCAGGCTATCGGCGGGACGCGCCCGTGGCCCCGTGGCCCCGCGGCCCCGCGACTCCGTGGCGGGCCCACCGCCCCGATGCGCTCAACCGAGCCGCCTCACACCTCGCGCACGCCCGGACGCCCTAACGTCGTGCGGGCGGCGACGGGACGAGCCCGCCGCCGCGCCGCCACGCGTCACGCAGGAGGAACATGCGCACCGTCCCACTCGGCCCGGCCGGGCTCCGCACCTCGAACATCGCCGCGGGCATGATGCGCATCGCGACCGCAACGGACGAGCACATCCGCACCCTCTACGAGACGGCGCGCGATGCGGGCATCGACCTGTTCGACCACGCCGACCTCTACGGCTTCGACGTGCCCGGCGGCGGGCGACACTTCTGCGAGCGGCGCTTCTCCTCGGCACTCGGCCTCTCGCCCGCCGAGCGAGCCGAGATCGTCCTCCAGACGAAGACCGGCATCGTGCCCGAGCCGTGGCACTACGACCACTCGTTCGAGCACATCGTCGCCTCCACCGAGGAATCGCTCGTCGCCCTCGACACCGACTACCTCGACGTGCTCCTCCTGCACCGGCCCGATGCGCTCGTCGAGCCCGAGGAGGTCGCCCGCGCCTTCGACCACCTCGAATCGAGCGGCAAGGTGCGCGCCTTCGGCGTCTCGAACCACACACCCCGCCAGATCGACCTGCTGCGCACGGCCGTGGAGCAGCCCATCGTCGCGAACCAGATCCAACTCTCGATCACCCACGCGAACATCATCGAACAGGGCCTCGCGGCGAACATCGCGAGCAGCGACGACGCGATCACGCGCGACGGCGGCGGCATCGTCGACCACGCCCGCGCGAACGGCATCACGCTGCAGGCGTGGTCGCCGTTCCAGAAGGGCCTGTTCGACGGCGTCTTCCTCGGCTCGCCCGACTATCCCGAACTCAACGCCGAACTCGACCGCCTCGCGGCGAAGTACGACGTCACGCCGACCGGGATCGCGACCGCCTGGATCACCCGCCACCCCGCAGGCATCCAGGTCGTGCTCGGCACCACGACGCCCGAACGCGTCGTCGAGGCGGCTGCGGGAACGGACCTGCCGCTCACCCGAGCCGAGTGGTACGGCCTCGTGCGCGCCGCCGGCCACACGGTGCCCTGAGCCCCGCGACCGACCCACGGCCGCCACGACCGCGGCCCGATCACGACACCACGACACCACGACGCGACACACCGACACAGAACGGACACGCGCATGATCCTCGACGAGACCGCGACCCTCTCGAACGGCGTCACCATCCCCAGGCTCGGCTTCGGCACGTGGATGATCGACGACGCCGCCGCCTCGCAGGCCGTCCAGGACGCCATCGCGATCGGCTACCGCTCCATCGACACGGCACAGGCCTACGGCAACGAGCGCGGCGTCGGCGAGGGCATCCGCGCGAGCGGCGTGCCGCGCGACGAACTGTTCGTCACCACCAAGCTCGACGCGAGCATCAAGGACCACGACAGCGCGGTCGCCGCGATCCGCGGCTCGCTCGACGCGCTCGGGCTCGACCGCATCGACCTCATGCTCATCCACAGCCCGCAACCCTGGGACGACTTCCGCGGCGGCGAATACGCCGACGGCAACCGCGCCGCGTGGCGCGCGCTCGAGGAGGCGTACGCGGACGGCCTGCTCCGCTCGATCGGCGTCTCGAACTTCGAGCAGCGCGACCTCGACAACGTGCAGGAGGGCGCGACGGTCACCCCGCAGGTCAACCAGATCCTCGTGCACGTCGGCAACACGCCCACCGAGCTCATCGCCGAGTGCGAGCGGCGCAACATCCTCGTCGAGTCCTACTCACCCATCGGGCACGGCGCGATCCTGCGCGACCCCGACCTCGTCGACATGGCCGAACGGTACGGCGTGAGCGTGCCGAGGCTGTGCATCCGCTACACCCTGCAGCTCGGCACCGTCGCCCTCCCGAAGAGCACCGACCCGGACCACATGCGCGAGAACGCCGACGTCGACTTCGAGATCTCCGACGAGGACATGGCGACCCTGCGCACCGTCCGCGTCACCAACTACCGCGACGAGCTGTTCGGGGGCGATCCGGACAGCGAGCGGGACGGTGCCGGCCTCCGGCGCACCGACGCCGACGGGGCGCGATGACGGCCACCGTCACGAAGACCGCGACCTCCCCGAGCGACAACCCGCGTGGTGAGGCGGCCGGGCTCCGCTGGCTCGCCGCCGCGCAGCCCGCCGGGGGTGCCCGCGTCGCCGCGGTCGTCACGGTCGACGCGCACCACCTCGAGATCGAGCGCATCGACGAGGGACCGTTCCCCGTCGCCGCGGCACGCGCGTTCGGCGCCGCACTCGCCCACACCCACGCGGCCGGGGCGCCGTGGTGGGGGAGCCCGCCCGAGGGATGGTCGGGGCCCGCGTGGGTGGGGCGCTCGCGCACGCCGCTCGTCACCGACCGCGCCACGGCCGCGGCCGATTGGGGCACGTTCTACGCGAACGAGCGCATCCTCGCGTTCTCCCGCCGACTCGTCGACGACGCCGTGATCGACACCGCCGATGCGCAGCTCTACGAACGACTCGCGGCTCGACTCGAACGCGGCGAACTCGACGCCCCGCAACCCCGGCTCGTCGCCGACGCGCGGCACGCGGTCGCCCGCTGCCACGGCGACCTCTGGACCGGCAACGTGCTCGCGGACGGCGGCCCCACCGGGGCGGCACTCATCGATCCGATGGCCCACGGCGGCCACGCCGAGACCGACCTCGGCACGCTCAGCGTGTTCGGCTACCCGCACCTCGACGACATCTACGCCGCCTACGACGAGGCGTCCCCGTTCGCCGACGGGTGGCGCGAGCGCGTCGCGCTCCACGAACTCGGCATCGTCATCATGCACGTGCACCTGTTCCGTGGCGGCTACGTCGATGCGGCACGTCGCCTCGCCGAACAGTACGCGTGACACCAGGTCGACAAAATCCTCGGACGACGGGCGCAGCGTTCCTGGTCGGTCCGAACAACATCCACACGATCGCCCGCCCGCCCGGGCACACTGCTCCAGGACCCGTGGCAAACGACGCCGGGCGCACATTCGAGGACGCATGAGCGAAACACCACCCAGCACACACGACCGACCCTGGCTGCGTTTCTACGCCGAGGGGATTGCCGCAGATCTCGGCGACCCGACCGACGAATCGATCGGCGACATGGTCCGCCGGGCCGCCCGCCTCCACGGCGACCGCCCCGCGTTCTCCAACCTCGGCGGCACGCTGAGCTTCACCGACATCGAGCGCCTGAGCGACCGCTTCGCGAAGAACCTCGTCGCGCTCGGACTCGAACCGGGCGACCGCATCGCCCTGCAGATGCCGAACCTCCTGCAGTACCCCGTCGCGATCTTCGGGGCGCTCAAGGCCGGCCTCGCGGTCGTCAACATCAACCCGCTCTACACGGAGGCGGAGATCCGCCGCGTCGTCGAGGACGCGAAGCCCAGGGCGTTCGTCGTGCTCGGCATGTTCGCCGACAAGCTCGAGCGCGTGCTGCCCGGCTCCTCCATCGAGCACGTCATCCTCACCCGCCCCGGCGATCTGCTGCCCGGCCCGCGGCGCACACTCGTGAACTTCGTCGCCCGGCGCATCAAGCGCATGGAGCCGCCGTTCTCGCTGCCGAACGCGATCCCGTACCGCCACATGGTCGCCGAGCCCACCGGCCACCCGCAGCTGCCGACCCCGCACGCCGACGACATCGCGTTCCTGCAGTACACGGGCGGCACGACCGGCGGCCCGAAGGCGGCCGTGCTCACGCACCGCAACCTGCTCGCGAACCAGGAACAGATCGTCGGCCTCATCGGCACCGCGTTCCACGAGCCGAACCCCGTCGTGATCGCTGCCCTCCCGATGTACCACGTGTTCTCGCTCACCGTGAACTGCTTCGGGCTGTTCATGTTCGGCGCCGAGACCGTGCTCATCACGAACCCGCGCGACCTCGACGACTTCGTCGCCACGCTGCGCAAGACCCGCCCGAACGGCATCATCCTCGTCTCGACCCTCGCGGGCGGCCTGCTCGAGAACGAGGGATTCCGCGGGCTCGACTTCTCGCGCCTCGAGATCGCGCTCGCGGGCGGCATGGCCGTGCGCACCGCCGTCGCCGACCGCTGGAAGGAGGTCACCGGCATCCCGATCCTCGAGGGCTACGGACTCACCGAGACGAGCCCCGTCGTGTCGGTCAACCCGCCGCACCTCCCGCCCCGCCTCGGCACGATCGGCATCCCGCTGCCCTCGACCGAGGTCGAGATCCGCGACGAGGACGGCAACCGGCTGCCCACGGGCGAGGCCGGCGAGCTCGTCGTGCGCGGCCCGCAGGTCATGCGCGAGTACTGGAACCGGCCCGACGCGACGGCCGAGATCTTCGCCGACGGCGGCTGGCTGCGCACGGGCGACATCGCGACGATCGACGAGGACGGCTACCTCACGATCGTCGACCGCAAGAAGGAGATGATCGTCGTCTCGGGATTCAACGTGTACCCGAGCGAGATCGAGGACGCCGCGATGCTCCACCCCGGCGTGCTCGAGGCCGGCTGCATCGGCATCCCGAACGAGCACTCGGGCGAGGTGCCGAAGCTCTTCGTCGTGCGCCGTGACGCGTCCCTCACGGAGGACGAGGTGCGCGCCCACCTCAAGACGCAGCTCACGGGCTACAAGCGGCCGCGCGAGATCGTGTTCCGCGACGAGCTGCCCAAGTCGAACGTCGGCAAGGTGCTGCGGAAGGACCTCAAGGACCTGTGACGCGCACGGACGACGTCGACGCGCGACGGTTCACGATCGAGGCGGCGAACGGCGAGCGCATCGTCGCGACCCGCTTCGATCCGGCCGGAGCGTCGCGCGGCATCGTCCTCGTCGCCGCGGCGATCGCGACCCGCGCGAGCTACTACGCACCGCTCGCGCAGTGGATCGCGTCCACGGGCCGCACGTGCGTCACGTTCGACTACCAGGGCTACGGCGCCTCGGCGGACGGCCCGATCCGGGACGTCCGCGCCGATCAGCTCGACTGGGCCTCCGACGCGGGGCGCGTGCTCGCACACCTGCGCGCCGAATCGCCCGAGACGCCGATCACGTGGATCGGGCACAGCCTCGGCGGGCAGCTCATCGCGTTCGCGCCGCACGAGACCCTCGACCGGGCGATCCTCATCGGCAGCGGCACGGGCTCGTGGCACCCGACGACCGGCATCCACCGCGTCCGGGCGCTGCTGTTCTGGTACGCGATCGCGCTCACCCTCACGCGCCTGCACGGCTACTTCCCGGGACGTCGCTACCGGCTCTTCGACGACCTGCCGCCCGGCGTCATCCGCCAGTGGATCCGCTGGGGCCGGCACCCCGACTACCTCGTCGGCGTCCTGCCCGAGCACGCCGCCACCTACGCGGCGGTCACGACGCCGCTCGACATCGTGACGTTCACCGACGACGAGACGATCCCCGAGACCGCGACGGCACACCTCGCGCGCTTCTACGCGAACGCACCCCAGCAACGGCACCGCATCGACCCCGCCGCGATCGGCGAACGCGCGATCGGGCACATGGGCTTCTTCCGCCGCGATCGCGAGGCGCTCTGGGATCGCGTGCTCACGCCGCTGCTGGACGCGCCGACGAGGCCCCGGGCCTGATCGCGCGCTCGCCCGGCGGACGGAACGTGCGCACGAGCGCCGCGACCGGGCACCGTCATGGAAGCTCATGAAACCCCACGCCCCGAGCGCATCGGGCAGAGTGGGCGCATGCCCGATCGTGCCCGACGACCCGACCCCGCGGTCGTGGAACGGGAGATCGCACGCCTGCGGGCCACCGGGCTGTCGAAGTGGACCACGTACCCGGGCGCCATCGGCTCGTTCATCGCCGAGGCCGACTTCGGCACGGCGCCCGCCGTCACTCGCGTCGTGCGCGAGCACGCCGAGCGCGGCGATTTCGGCTACCCCGCCCGGCACCACCGGCAGGAGCTCGCGCGCGCCGCGCGCGACTGGTTCGCCGATCGATACGACTGGCACGTCGACGAGGCGAGCGTCGGGATCGTCCCCGACGTCCTCGCGAGCCTGCGCTTCGCGATCGCGCACCTCACCCGTCCCGGCTCGGCGGTCGTCGTGCCGACCCCGAACTACATGCCGTTCCTCCGACTGCCCGCCGACCTCGGCCGCCGCGTCGTCCAGGTGCCCGGCCACCGCGGCGACGACGGCAGGTGGCAACTCGATCTCGACGGCATCGGACGCGCCCTCGACGACGGGGCCGGCCTCGTCGTCCTCACGAACCCCGCGAACCCGACCGGCACCGTCCACACGCGCGACGAACTGCGCGCGCTCGCGGCCCTCGTCGAACGGCACGACGCGCGCGTCTGGGCCGACGAGGTACACGCGCCGATCCGCTACGACGGCGCCGTGCACGTGCCCTTCGCCTCGCTCTCCGAGACCACGGCACGCCACACGGTGACCGCGACGAGCGCGTCGAAGGCATGGAACATCCCGGGCCTCAAGGCGGCCCAGACGATCTTCACGAACCCGGACGACCTCGACGCGTGGCACGGCGTCGGGCTGTGGACCGAACACGAGACGTCACTGCTCGGCATGACCGCCTCGACGGCCGCCTACCGCGAGGGCGGCGCGTGGCTCGACGACCTCGTCGCCCGCCTCGCGCACCTGCGCGACGTGCTCGTCGAGCGCGTCACCGAACGCATCCCCGCCGCGCGCATCGACCGTCCCCAGGCGACCTACCTCGCATGGCTCGACCTGCGCGACATCGTCGGCGACCGCCGGCTCGGGCCGTTCCTGCGACGCCACGCGAACCTCGCCGCGACCGACGGCCGCTACTGCGGCGACGCGTTCACGGGATACCTTCGCCTCAACATCGCGACGCCCGAACCGATCGCCGTCGAGACCGTCGACCGCCTCGCCGACGCGCTCGACACCCTGCCGGGCCGAGCCGACTGACGCCCCACCGAGAGGATCCACCGTGCCCCGCATCGCCGCCACCCTCGCCGAACTCGTCGGCGACACCCCGCTCCTCGACGTCACGAGCGCGATCCCCGACGCCCGCGGCCGGGTGCTCGCGAAGCTCGAGTACTTCAACCCCGCGTCGAGCGTGAAGGACCGCACGGCGCTCGCGATCGTGCGCGCCGCCGAGGCCGACGGGCGCCTGCGCCCCGGCGGCACGATCGTCGAGGCCTCGAGCGGCAACACGGGCATCGCGCTCGCCTGGATCGGCGTCGCGCTCGGCTACCGCGTCATCATCTGCCTGCCCGACGACGTGTCGCTCGAACGCCGCGGCCTGCTCGAGGCGCTCGGAGCCGAGATCCAGCTCACCCCGGGCGTCGACGCGATGGCGGGCGCGAACCAGCGCGCGAACGCGATCGTCGAGGCCGACCCGAGCGCGTTCCTCTCCGGCCAGGGCGGCAACCCCGCGAACCCCGCCACCCACCACGACACGACCGGCCCCGAGATCTGGCGGGACACCGACGGCGACGTCGACGCGTTCGTCGCGACCGCGGGCACGGGCGGCACGGTGACGGGCGCCGGGAGCTACCTGAAGGAGCAGAAGCCCGGACTGCACGTCGTCGCGGTCGAGCCCGCCGAGGCACCCGTGCTGAGCGGGGGCGAGTTCCACCCGCACCTCATCCAGGGCATCGTCGGCGGCAACGGCATCCCGCCCGTCCTCGACCTCGACGTCGTCGACGAGATCCTCGCCGTGCCGGGCGCCGACGCGTACGCCGCCGCCCGCGGCCTCGCGCGCAGCCACGGCCTGCTCGTCGGCATCTCCTCCGGCGCCGCGCTCCTCGCGGCGGGCGAGCTCGCGCGGCGTCCCGAGTACGAGGGCCGCACGATCGTGACCGTGTTCCCCGACGGCGGCGAACGCTACCTGTCGACGGGCCTCTACGAGGGCCACGTGCCCGAGGCCGGCCGAGCCGTCTGACGGGCGGTCCGTGCCGCTTCGCCCGGGCCGCTGCGTCCGGGTCGTGCCCGTCAGGCCACGCCCTGTCCGGGTCGTGCCTGTCACACACCGTCACGCTCCCACGGATTCCCAAGGTCGTGCGTCACCCTCGGGGCATCACGCGGCGTACCCAAGTGGTCGAAGGGGACGGTCTCATAGCCCGTTATCCGCAGGTTCGAATCCTGCCGCCGCGTCCCCACCACACGCACCGTCGACGCCCGCGTTCCGGGCGGAATCGGGGATTCCGGGTGCCCCGGAACCCCGGAAACCACCCGGATACCCCCATGTCGATGCGTTCTCAGGGATCGCTACGCTCGCTCCGAGCCGGCACGCACGCCGCACGGCACCGAGCAGAGGAGTCCGATGTCCGTCCGCACCCGTCACCGTCCCACCCCCGTCACGCCCGGCCGAGCCGGCGCGGCGATCACCGCGAGCCTCGCCCTGCTGGCGCTCTCGGGATGCAGCCTCTTCCCCGGTGACTCCGCGCCGGCCGATGCCGCGCCAGCCGCGACGGAGACGAGCGAACCGACGCCGCAGTTCCCGGTCGTGCCGGGCTACGACGTCGGCGAGTTCCCGCCAGTCCCGCTCCTCGTGCTGCCCGATCTGCGCCTTCTCACCTCCGCGCAGGCGGGCTTCGCGGTCGACATCGCGCAGGACATCGGCGAGTACCCGGGACTCACGGTCGAACCGGCCTCGTGCGACGAGAGCGGCGCGGTGCAGTCGAGCAACGGCAGCACGATCCTCTACGGCGACGGCTCGGGTGCCGTCACGGGCCCCGACGGCCAGGTCGTCAACTACGGCGACGGCTCGGGCGTCGTGAGCACGCCCGACATGCAGGTCGTGAACTACGGCGACGGCTCGGGGACCGTCGCGACCGCCGACACGCAGATCGTCACCTACGGCGACGGCACGGGCTCCTACAACGGGCCGGGCGTGAGCGTGAACGTCCTCGGTGGCGGCGCGGGCAACCGGACGGCGGGCGACGAGTCGCTCGTCCTGTTCGGCGACGGCTCCGGCAACTACACGAAGGGTGGTGTGTCGATCGTCAATCACGGTGACGGCTCGGGCAACTACAGCGACGGCACGCTGCAGATCATCAACTACGGTGACGGCACCGGGCTCATCGACGGCGTGCCGTACAACGGGTTCGAGAAGATCGAACCGGCCCCGAGCGTCGGCGCGTTCCCCACGATGGGCGCCGTCGCACCGATCGAGTCGTGCGGCATCATCATCTCGCTCGAGAGCGAGGTGCTGTTCGACTTCGACCGCGCCGAGGTGCGGTCCGACGCGGCCGAGGTGCTCCGGAGCCTGTCCCGCGCGCTCACCGAGAACGCCGTGCCCGCGGCCGAGATCGGCGGACACACCGACTCGATCGGTGACCCGGCCTACAACCTCGACCTCTCGGAGCGTCGTGCGGCGGCGGTCGTCGCGGCGCTGCAGGCGAACGGGACGACGTCGACGCTCGACGCCGTCGGCTACGGCGACACGCGCCCCGTCGCCCCGAACGCGAACGAGGACGGCTCGGACAACCCGGCAGGCCGTCAGGAGAACCGCCGCGTCGAGGTCTTCGTGCCGGCCTTCACCTGACGCCGCGCGCCGACGAGTGAATCCCGGGCGGTTTTCGGGGTTCCGGTCGACCCGGAACCCCGAAAACCACCCGGAACTCGGTGGGGTGGGGGCGCGTCAGTGTGGGACGGCCCGCGCGTGTGGGGTCAGAGCTCGACGACCTCGAACTCGAGGAGCTCGGCGCCCGTCGCGACGGGCTTCTGGCCGTGGCCCGCGTGCGCCTCCTTCGCGCGACCGTCGCGCCAGTTCACGAAGTCCTCCTCGCTCGCCCACGTCGTGACGACGAAGTAGCGCGACTCGCCCGCGGTCGGGCGCAGCAACTGGAAGCCCTCGAAACCGGGCGACGAGTCGACCGCGTGCTTGCGCGCGGCGAACCGCGCCTCGAGCTCGGGACCGGCACCCTCGGGCACCTCGATGGCGTTGATCTTGACGACGGGCATACGACTCCTTCGACTCCTTCGCGGACGATTGCTTCGGACGGTACTCCCTCGACCGGTGCAGTGCGTCACAGGACGACGCGCACACGTCCCCGAGCGGCCGATCCGGCAGGATCGACGTGCCCCACTCCCGAAAGGACCCCCGTGCCCGACTCGATCCGGCCCCTGCAACGCCTCGGCTTCATCCACCTCGTCCCGTTCGATCGCGACGACCCCCGTGCCGGGTTCGCCGACGCGCTCGAGCTGTTCCGCTACGCCGAGGAGCTCGGCCTCGACTCGGGGTGGGTGCGCACGCGGCACATGCAGTACGGGCTGCCGTCGCCCGCCGTGCTCTTCGGCGCGCTCTCGCAGGTGACGACGCGGCTCGAACTCGGCACGGCCGTCGTGCCGCTCGAGTTCGAGAACCCCTACCGCTTCGCGGAGGAGACGGCGACGGCCGACGTCCTGACGGGCGGCCGACTGCAGCTCGGCCTGAGCGTGCACCCGCCCCGCTACGCCGAGGCCGAGAACGACGTCGTGTTCGACGACGGCTGGCGCGACGAGGACTACGGCTACGGGCGCATCGAGCGATTCCGCGCCCTGCTCCGTGGCGAGCGCGTGCGCGAGGTCGGCGCGTACGCGGGCCTCGGCGGCGACTTCGACTCCGAGCGTGTCGAGCCGCACGCGGCGGGCCTCGCCGACAGGCTCTGGTACGGCGGCGGATCGCTCCGCTCGGCACAGTGGGCGGGCGAAGCGGGCCTGAACTGGCTCGTGAGCAACATCTCGACGACCGAGAACGGGGTGCGCCGCTTCGACCTCGCGCAGCGCGCGCAGATCGACGCGTTCCGCGCCGCGAGCCCGGCGGGCGAGGCCGCGCGCGTCGCGGTCGCGCGCGTCATCGTGCCCACCGACGGGGCGACGCCCGAACAGGTCGCGCGGTACCGCGCCTACGCCGAGGCGCGCACGCCGCGCACCGAGACCGTGCACGGGAAGAACACGATCATCGCGGTCGACGTGCTCGGCTCGCTCGACGAGATCGTCGAGCGCATCACGGACGACGCCGCGTTCCGGGCCGGCGACGACTACCTGTTCGAGCTGCCGTTCGAGCTCGAGCTCGCCGATTGGAAGCAGATCCTGCACCAGCTCGCGACGCGCATCGGGCCCGCGCTCGGGTGGTCGCCGCGCTGAGCGCGCACGCGGCGCGGGGGCTGGCGCGGCGGCGCGCGGGGGAGGAGGATCGGAGCATGAGCAGCCATCATGACGATCCCGTGGTCAAACTCGGCGCCGACGAGAGCTGGGAACGCCTCGCCGGGACGACGCTCGGCCGCCTCGTGACGCACGTCGGTGAGGTCATCGACATCTTCCCCGTGAACTTCGTCGTCGACGACCGCACGATCGTGTTCCGCACCGCCGAGGGCAGCAAGCTCTATGAACTCACCGTCAACTCGGACGTGCTGTTCGAGGCCGACGACCACGACGACGGCTCCGCCTGGAGCGTCGTCGTGCGCGGCAACGCGTTCCGCATCGAGAACTCGCGCGAGATCGCCGCCGCCGACGAGCTGCCGCTGCGGCCGTGGATCCCGACGCTCAAGTACAACTACGTGCGCATCACGCCGACGGGCGTGTCGGGCCGTGCGTTCGCGTTCGGTGAGGAGCCCGAGCGCTGAACGCGAGGACGCGCGCGACCGCCGATCTCGTCGGGCGGTCACTGCCCGGGCGGCGGACGAGGGATTCGTACTCGACGCCGGACAGGTCGAGCTGCTCGATCGGATCGCGGCGCTCGCGGCGGGCGATACCGGCGGACGGACCGGCCTGTACGTGTCCGGCCCCGCGGGGCGCGGCAAGAGCTGGCTCGCGCGTACCGCGACCGAGGCGCTTCCCGTGCCCGCGGAGCGCGTGCGTCGCGTGCACTTCCACGACTTCTTCGAGGAGCTGCGGCAGCGGCTCGGGCCGCGCGTGAGCGCGCGGGATGCGATCGACGGCACGGTCACCTCGCTCCTCGACGGCGCCGAATGGTTCTTCTTCGACGAGCTGCACGTACACGATCCGGCGGGCGCCGCGCTGCTCACGCGGCTCCTGCGCGGGCTCGCGGAGCGGCGCATCCCGACGCTCGTCACATCGAACTACGCGCCCGAGGGTCTGCTGCCGTCGCCCGTCTACCACCACCTGATGGAACCCGGCATCGCCGTGATCCGCGAGTCGATGATCGTCACGACGCTCGACGGCGGCGTCGATTACCGTGCCCGCGAGCTGCCCGACGCCGCGCAGCGTTCGGCCGGCTTCGCCTCGGGGCGCTGGATCGTCGCGCTCGACGACGACGCGATCCGCGCGGCCGGACTCGAGCCACCGACACCGGACGAGGCGGTCGACGTGACGAGCGGGAGCTATCGTTTCACGGCGAGTGCCGTGCGCGATCGCGAGGTGTGGTTCTCGGCCGGGGCGCTCCTCGAGGCACGCACGACACCGCAGGACTACCTGCGCTGGATCGAGCGGTTCGATCGCGGGGTGCTGCACGGGCTGCCGCCGCTCTCGGGGCTCAGCCGCCAGGCGCAGCAGCGTTTCGTGTCGCTCCTCGACGTGCTCGTCGACCGCGACGTCCCGCTCACGGTGCTCTCGAGCGTCGCGCGCCACGCGTTCGTGGATCGCGAGCGGGTGCCGCCGGACGTCGTCCGGGCTCGGAGTCGCCTCTCGCTCCTGGAGACACGGCCCTAGCTCTTTCGTGTGCTCGCCGTCGGGGTCTACGCTCGGCCTACCGTGCGGGAACGACGACGCGTCCCGAACGACACGGCGACCGCCCCCGAGGCGAGGAAGGCGGTTCCCGTGACGGCGACCCTGTTCCACTCCGGCACGATCTGGCCGGGGCGCGGGCGGCGAGCGGATGCGCTGCTCGTCGAGAACGGGCTCGTCGCGGCCTTCGATGCCGAGGCGCGGGAGCGTGCCGCGGCGCTCGACGGCAGCGACGAGGGGCCCGTCGAACGGGTCGACCTCGCGGGCGGATTCCTCCTGCCCTCGTTCGGCGACGGGCACGCGCACCCGCTGTTCGGCGGACTCGAGCAGGCGGGGCCAGCCGTGCGCGGCTGCGCGTCGGTCGAGGCGATCGTCGCCGAGGTGCGTCGCTACGCCGACGCGCACCCCGAGCTGCCCTGGATCCTCGGCGCGAGCTACGACGGCTCGCTCGCGCCAGAGGGCCTGTTCGACGCCCGCTGGCTGGACGAGGCCGTGCCGGATCGTCCCATCGTGCTGCGGGCGTGGGACTACCACACGGTGTGGGTGAACTCGGCCGCGCTGCGGGCCGCGGGGATCACCGCCGCGACGCCCGAGCCGGAGCTCGGGGAGATCCCGCGGCGCGAGGACGGCGAACCGCTCGGCACGCTCCGCGAGTGGGGCGCGGTCGACCTCGTGCTCGCCGTCGCGCCCGTGCGCTCCGAGGCGGAGCGCCTCACGGCACTCGATGCGGTCGGCGACTACTACCTCCCGCGCGGCGTCACGTGGGTGCAGGACGCATGGGTCGAGCCCGGCGACGTCGACACGTACCTCGCGGCGGCCGCGGCCGATCGCCTCCCGCTGCGCATCAACCTCGCGCAGTACGCCGATCCGCGCCGCTTCGCCGCCCAACTCGACGGCTTCGTGCGCGACCGGGCCCGCGTCGAGGCGGCCGCGCATCCGCACCTCACGGCGAACACCGTGAAGTTCTTCGCCGACGGCGTCGTCGAGAACGAGACGGGCGCGCTGCTCGAGCCCTACTGCTCCGGGCTGCACGATCACGGCATGCGCGTGTGGCCGGGAGCGGCGCTGCGCGACGCGGTCGTCGCGGCCGACGCCGCCGGATTCCAGATCCACGTGCACGCGATCGGCGACGCGGCCGTCCGACAGGCGCTCGACGCGATCGAGGCCGCGATCGAGCGGAATGGTGTGCGCGACCGGCGTCCGGTCATCGCGCACGTGCAGCTCATCGACCCCGCCGACCTGCCGCGCTTCGCGCAGCTCGGCGTCATCGCGTGCGCGCAACCGCTGTGGGCGCAGCTCGACGCGCTCATGACGGTGCTCACGGTGCCCCGCCTCGGCGAGGCACGCTCCGACCGGCAGTACCCGCTGCGCACGCTGCTCGGTTCGGGCGCGACCGTGTCGTTCGGCTCGGACTGGCCCGTCTCGTCGGGCGACCCACGTGACGGCCTCGCGATCGCGATGTCGCGCACGACGACGGACGGCGAACCCGCCGGTGGCTGGACACCCCACGAGATCGTGGCCCCCGAGGACGCACTCGACGCGTACACGCGCGCCGTGAGCGTGCAGGCGTTCGCGGACCGCGCCGAGGCGGCCTGGGGCGAGCTCGTCCCCGGCGCCTCGGCCGATCTCGTCGTGCTCGCGCGGGATCCGCGCGAGCACGACCCCCACGACCTCCCGGACAACGAGGTCCGATCGACGTGGATCGGCGGCCGACGCCGGTTCTCGTCGCCCCACTGATCGACGAAAGGCGCGCTCGTATGTCAACCGAGAAACCCGAGACCGGAACTGAGAGCGCCCCGCAGCTGCGGCGTGTGCTCGGCGTCCCGTCGCTCGTCCTGTTCGGCCTCGTCTACATGGTGCCGCTCACCGTCTTCACGACGTACGGCATCGTCACCCAGTTGACGGGCGGCCGCGTCGCGGGCGCCTACCTCGTGACGCTCGTCGTCATGCTGTTCACGGCGCGCTCGTACGCGCGCATGGCGGCGGCCTACCCATCGGCGGGCTCGGCCTACGTCTACACGCAGCGCACGCTCGGGCCCGAGGTCGGCTTCATCGCGGGCTGGTCGCTCATGCTCGACTACCTGTTCCTGCCGATGATCAACTACCTCGTGATCGGGATATACCTGCACGCGGCGCTGCCCGCGGTGCCGCAGTGGGTGTTCGTCCTCGCGAGCATCGTCGTCGTGACCGTGCTGAACATCGTCGGCATCGTCTCGGTCAACCGCACGAACTCGATCCTGCTCGCGGTCCAGGCGGTCTTCGTCGTCGTGTTCGCGGCGCTCGTGTTCGGGTCGATCTCGGGCGGCACGGTCGACCCCGTCGCGCCGTTCGTCGGTGACGGATCGGTCGAGGGGCCCGGGCCGCTCTTCGCGGGCGCGGCGATCCTGTGCCTCTCCTTCCTCGGCTTCGACGCCGTGTCGACGCTGGCGGAGGAGGCGAAAGAACCGACGAAGAACGTGCCGCGCGCGATCATGATCGTGACGTTCGGTGCGGGCGTCATGTTCGTCGTGCTCTCGTGGCTCGCCCAGGCGGTGCACCCGTCGACGTCGTTCGCCGACCCGGATTCCGCGTCGGTCGAGGTCATGATGTCGGCCGGCGGACAGTTCCTCGCGACCTTCTTCACGGCGGCCTACTGCGCCGGCGCACTCGGCTCGGCGATCACGTCGCAGGCGTCGGTCTCGCGCATCCTCTACTCGATGGGGCGCGACGGCGTGCTGCCCCGGCCCGTGTTCGGGCACCTCCACGAACGGTTCAAGTCGCCCGCGCGCGCGACGCTCATCGTCTCGGTCGTGTCGCTCACCGCGCTCATCGCGCCGCTCGACGTCGTCGCCTCGATGGTGAGCTTCGGTGCGCTCATCGCGTTCAGCTTCGTGAACATCGCGGTGCTCAAGCACTACTTCATCGACCGGAAGGAACGCAGCGGCATCGCGGTGCTCAACAACCTCGTGCTCCCCGTCATCGGCTTCGGACTCACGCTGTGGCTGTGGACCTCGCTGTCGGGGCTCACGTTCGTGATCGGGCTGAGCTGGGCGGCGCTCGGGTTCATCCTGCTGCTCGTCGTGACGCGCGGGTTCCGCAGGCGCGCTCCGATGCTCGCGCTCGACGAGCACTGAGCGCGTCACCCGTCGATGTCCGGGGGTCGCCGTAGCCTCACGACGAGCGCGGCACCCTCGGCCGCGCCGTGACGGAACGGACCCGCGGACCCAATGGAAACGCTCATCGTCGTGCTGCTCGTCGTCGATCTCCTGCTCACGATCGGGGCGATCGTGCTGCTCGTCCTGCGCAGACCATGGGCCGGAACAGGCGCGGGAGCGGCTGAGAACGGCGAGACGATCGCCGCCATCCGGCAGGCGAACGGCGACATGCGGCAGGAGTTCGCGCTGCAGCGGGGCGAGCTCGGGCAGCGGCTCGAGCGCACGGCCGCCGTGCAGGCCGAGGAGCTGCGTGGCGAGCGCGAGGCGCGCGGGGTGCAGCTCGCGGCGCTCCGCGACGGCATCGTGCGGACGCTGAGCGAGCTCGTCGAGCAGCAGCACGCGAGTACGCAGGGGGCGCTCCTCGCGCAGGAGCAGCTCAAAGCGACCGTGGGGGAACGGTTCGAGGTGCTGCGCGTCGAGAACGAGCGCAAGCTCGAGCAGGTGCGCGTGACGCTGCGCGAGGAGCTCGACCGGCTGCGCACGGGCAACGAGGCGGGGCTCGAGAAGATGCGCGAGACGGTCGACGAGAAGCTGCAGGGCACGCTGGAGAAGCGGCTCGGCGAGTCGTTCGCGCTCGTGAGCGAACGGCTCGAGCAGGTGCAGAAGGGCCTCGGCGAGATGCAATCGCTCGCGAGCGACGTCGGTGGGCTCAAGCGCGTGCTCACGAACGTGAAGAGCCGCGGCACGTGGGGCGAGGTGCAGCTCTCGCGGCAACTGGAGGACCTGCTGACGCCCGAGCAGTACGAACGCAACGTCGTCATCCGGCCGGGCACGGGCGAGAGCGTCGAGTTCGCGGTCAAGCTCCCGGGGCGCGAGGAGGCGGGCGACGCCGTGTACCTCCCGATCGACGCGAAGTTCCCGCAGGAGGACTACGAGCGCCTCCTGCAGGCGCAGGAGGCCGGGGAGCGCGTCGACGTCGAGCAGGCGAGCCGCGCGCTCGAACGTGCCGTCGTGCAGCAGGCGAAGACCATCGCGGGCAAGTACATCGCGCCGCCGCGCAGCACCGACTTCGCGATCATGTACCTCCCGACGGAGGGCCTGTTCGCCGAGGTCGTGCGGCGGCCGGGCCTCGCGAGCCGCATGCAGACGGAACACCGGGTGCTCGTGACGGGGCCGACGACGCTCATGTCGCTGCTCAACAGCCTGCAGATGGGGTTCCGGACGGTCGCGATCGAGCAGCGCAGCTCCGAGGTCTGGCAGGTGCTGAGCGCCGCGAAGCTCGAGTTCCAGAAGTACGGGCGCGTGTGGGAGAAGCTCGAGAAGCAACTCACGACGGCCCAGAACACGGTGACGGAGGCGGGGCGGCGCACGCGCGCGGTCGAGCGGAAGCTGCGGCAGGTCGAGACGACGCAGCTCGAGTCCGAGCTGCCGGTGTCGCTCGAGCTGCTCGCCGAGGACGACGCGCAGGACTGAGCTCACGGCTGCGCAGACGGCACGGGCGGAGGGCGCATGCGATAGCCTTCGAGCGGTGGAGTGGCGCGCGCGCGAAGGCGGGACGAGTCCCCGTCAGTGTTCTGCACGAGCGCCCGCGCGATGCGCGGGCGTCGCCGTTTCCGGGGCGTGTCTTTCGGAGTGGTGAACGGCGAGCGACGAACAGGGCGAGCGAGGAAGCAGGAGGAATCGCGGTGGTGTGGTGGCGACGCGAGCGGCGTGAACCCGTGTCGAAGCAGCGCTTCAAGGACGCGGAGCGTCTCGTCGAGGAGGGGCTCCTCATCGTCGCCACGGCGATCCGCATGCGGGTCAAGAACGAGCTGATCCTCCGCACGCTGCAGCGCGGTGAGTCGTTCGATCGCGACGAACTGCTCGAGCTCGCGCGCGAGGAGATCCGCACGATCGTGCGGGAGAAGACGGCCTCGATCAAGGAGCTCGGCAAGATGCGGGCGCGGGCGGCGCGTCGACACGGGCACCCGACGCACGGCAGCGACTACCGGCGGGCGGACGCCGACGGGCTCGAGATGCGTCAGCGCACGGACCTCGGCATCCGCGACGTGCTGCTCGCGTCGCTGCAGGACGAGAACTATCTCGCGAGCATCGTCGATCAGGCACGCGCCTCGGCGATGGAGGAGATGTTCCGGCCGTGGTTCGTGAGCTTCGCGAGCCCGACGCCCGAGCCGAGCGAGGACGAGGACCGTCCGGACCGCATCGCGGACCTCGAGGCGGAGGTCCAGAAGCTCGCCGACGAGGCCGAGGCGAAAGCGGCCGAGGAGGACGCCGAGGCGCGCCAGCCGCGCAAACGGCGTCGGTGGCCGCGGATCGGATCGTCGAAGGTCTGAGGGCCACGGCGGATTCTCACTCCGACGGCCCGGGCGACGAGGGGCAGGTCGACGGGGGCCGCGCCGTGGGCGTGTCACCCGGCCGGGCCACACGAGTTCCGAGGGCCCCGCGGAACGACGGGGGAATGGTGGCCGGGGTGGCGCCCGGGCGAGCCGGAGCGGCTCCGGCGGTGCGCTACCGTTCGTGACATCCGCTCGGTCCCGCCCCGGGAGTCCGGGCTCGCCCCGCCGGACGAGAGGATCCGACGATGTCGCCGACTCGCGAACGAGCCCGACGGTCCGGACATGTGACGCGCGCCGTGTGGTCGCTCGTCGCCCTCGTGACGCTCGTGGCGTCTCTCGTGACGGCCGCCGACCCGGTCGCGTCGAACGCCTCGACGCGGACGACGGGGCCGGCGACGATGCTGATCCTCGACGCGTCGGGGTCGATGGTGCGCGATGCGCCGGGTGGTGGGACGCGCATGGATCAGGCGCGCCGCGCCGCGAAGACGTTCGTCGAGTCGCTCGCGGACGAGCAGACGCTCGGCCTCATGGTGTTCGGGACGAAGACGGGCAACAGCGACGCGGAACGGTCCGCCGGCTGCACCGACGTGTCGACGTTGTTCCCACTCGGTCCGGTCGACAAGCCCGCGATGACGGCGTCGATCGACGGGATCCGCGAATCCGGCTTCACGCCGCTCGGCCTCGCGGTCGAGACGGCGGCCAAGGCGATCGGCGATCAGGAGGCGAGCATCGTGCTCGTATCCGACGGGGTCGACGTGTGCGCGCCGCCGCCGAGCTGCGAGCGCGCGGAAGCGGTCAAGCAGCAGTACCCGAAGCTCACGATCCACGCGATCGGGTTCGCGGTCGACGCGGACGAGGCGGCGCAGGAGGAACTGAACTGCATCGCGAGCGTCGGGGGCGGTCGCTACGTGACGGCGTCGAACGCCGAGCAGCTCGCTTCGCAATTGCAGTGGGCCACGGATCCGACCCTGCTCGAGGACACCGTCGCTCCTGGCGGTGTGAACGGGCTCCGGATCGGCATGAGCATCGACGAGGCGCTCGCGGCCGAGCCCGGCCTCGTGACGACCGATCCGACGGTGCAGATCGTGTACGCGGAGTGCGACTACGCGACGATGCGATTCGTCGACGGGCGCCTCTACGACATCTACCCGAAGGCCGAATGGCCGACGGCCGAGGGGCTGAAGCCCGGGATGAACGTCGACGTCGCCACGAGCCTCTACGGGCAGCCGTACCGGACGGGGAACGGGACGTTCGGCGCCTTCAACACGTATCCCGTGACGGCGGGCAGCCACTACGGCTACCGCGTGTACTACGACGCGAACGGGATCATCGTCAAGATCGTGGTCTGCGGTTGTGGGCCGGGCACGGCGCCGTCGACCGATTCTGGCACCGGCTCCGGTGGGTCGAGTGGCCTCGGGGTGGACGCCTCCTTCGAGGGCATCGGCGACGTGACCATCGGCATGACGGCGCAGGCGTTCCTCGACGCGTACCCGGATGCGAAGTACTGGCAGGGTGAGGGATTCACCGCCCCGCTCGGAACGTTCGCGGACTCGCTTGCACAGGGCGATGGGCTCGGTCACACGTCGACCTGTCCGATGACGAGCAGCCCCTATGCGGATCCGCCGGATCGCGTCCCGCTCGAGGTGTTCATCATCGACGGTGCCGTGCACGGGGTCACGACCTTCCTTCTCAAGAACGTCGGCTCGACGATCGGACTCGGGAACGGACTCACGACCTCGTCGACCATCGACGACGTCGCCGCCGTCTACGGTCACGTGAGTGTGTTCCGCGACTACGAGTGGGGCGAACGCTGGGTCGTGTCCGACCAGTCCGGACAGACGATCCAGTTCACCGTGGATCAACAGTCCGGAATCGGATCGGTTTCCGTGCTCGATGCGGACGACACGATCCAGGTACGGCCTCGCGATTGGTTCCCCTGTGGGCCCGTCCTGAGCCGGACCGAGGGCAGGATCTGACCGTGTCGAAGCTCGTGACGCTTGTCGTGCTCGTCGGGGCGCTCGTCCTCGGGGTCGGTGCGGGAACGGGGTGGTGGTTCGCGGTCGGCGCTCCGACGGACGCGGCGCCCGGAGCGCAGGCGAGTGCCCCCGGTGAGTCGCCGGCCGCGGGCGACGGGCTCTTCCACGCGGGCGATCTCGACCAGTTCGTGATCACCGAGGAGCAGGTGGCGGAGAGCATCGACTCCGACGTGCAAGGATCACTCGAACCCACCACGGACTTGGGTTGGTGCATGGCCGGGGACTGCTCGAACCTCCAAGATGCTGCCTGCGCAGATTTCGTCCGGGGAACGATCTCGGCGACCGTCGAGCCCGTGGCGTACAAGGCCTGGCAGGTCTCTGCCGCAGCCCCTGGCGCGCCTGTGGCCAGGGTCGACGGGGTCCATGCCGTCATGCAGTACGCCGACGTGGAGCAGGCAAGGAAGGCGTACGAATTGGTCGGTGTTCTCGCCGACGAATGTGTCGCCACGTCGGGGACCGACGCGGCGGTCACGCACGACACGACGGATGGCGGCGTCGGCACCCTGGGTGGCTATGTGGAGGCCGGGCCCGGGGGCGAACCCGGAATCCCCTGGGTGACGGTGATCCGCGACAACGTCGTCGTCTCCGTCAGGTTCGGCCCGAACAAGCGGCCGACGCCCGACGAGTTCGAGAACTACATCGGGTACGTCGTCGAGGCGGCGAAGGCCGCGGAGCCGGTCGCAGGCTGACAGCTCGTCCGCTCGGACGCCCGGTCAGAACGGGGCCGGGTCGTCGGACGTGCTCGCACCGATGCGCCCACTCGAATCGACGTCGGTGCTCGTCGGTACGAAGGTGGGGACTCGCCCCGGTGGTGCGGGGGCGTGGAGGCGCAGCGGCTCGGGCCGCGTGACGACGGTGCGTCCGGTGGGTGAGACCCACTCGAAGACGCCGCGCTCGCGTTGTCGCACTCGCCACCGGGACCGGTGTTTCAGGATGTGGTGGCCAAGACAGAGGTGCCCCAGATTCGCGAGTGCGGTCGGGCCGCCGTCCTGCACGGCGATCGTGTGGTCGAGCTCGCACCGGCTCGCGGGGCGCGTGCACCCGGGGAAGCGGCAGTGCGCATCGCGCACGCGAAGCAGATCGCGCATCGCGCGGGTCGCGAATCGCCGGTTGACGCGGACGGGCAACTCGTCGACCGGGTCGGTGAGGACGCGATGGAACGAGGTCGCGTGCGCGAGGAGCGCGCGTGCCGCGGACACGGGGACGGGAACACGACCGGCGAGCAACGCGATCTCGTGCGGCACCGGGGCCGGCGCGAACCGACGGCCGCGCCGGCGTCGTCGTCGGCGCGCGAGGCACCGACGAAGGGCGACGCGAGCAGTGCCGCTCCGTCGACGAGGACGTCAACGTTCGCCGGCACGGCGGCGAGTGTGCCGTCGCGTGCATCGACGCCCTCGATGTCGCTCGTGAGTACGTGTGCAGCCAGGGCGTCCCACCGCAGCTCGCGTGTGGAGCGCGGCGGGAGGTGGCCACCCGCGGCGGTACCGTCCCCGCGCCCGGCTGTCTCGAGGACGGCGACGGCGTGCCGAGCGCCGACGTGCTCCGAAGAGCCGTGCGGCGTGGCCTCGGCGGCGGCGGCCTCATCGAGTCGTTCGGCGAGTCGCAGCGCGTTCGCGTCGGCCGTGATGCGAGCGAACACGGCGTGCGTCTCGACCGCCGGGCCGTACGCGCCGAGGAAGGCCATGCCGTCGTCGCGGTCTTCGATCCAGACGTCGCGTTCGCGCGCGGCGCGTTCGTGACGTGATTCGAGTGGCTCCGGCATGAGCCGCTCGGCGATGCGACTCGCGAACGTCGCGAGTTGGGCCGGGGTGCGCTCGGCGGCACCGGCGATGGCGGCGGCCTCGTACGCGGCTCGATGCGCTGCGGGCTCGATGCGGTCGCCGATGCGGAGGATGGCTTCGGCATGCCCTCGCTGGATCGTGCCGCCTTCGAGGGCGTCGACCGTCGCGGCGAAACGAGTCACGAAGCGGTGTGCGCGCTCGAGGAAGGCGGACACCGTGCGCGGCGAACGACGCATCGTCGCGGCGAGCTCGCTCGCGACCTCGCGCAGGGCGTGGTCGATGCAGCGCGACATCTCGAACGGGCGCACGGCCGGGTCGTGCACGACCTCACCGATCGCCGTGTCGGACGCGAAGGCGTGGCGACGGAGCCGCCGCGCGAACAGCGCACCCTCGGCGGCCGTGCCTTCGGCCTCCAGCGCGATGACGCGATCACGTGCGAGGGGGTACTCGCCGCGGGCGGCGAGCGCCTCGGGCGAGGCGAGCTCGTGGGCACGCCGATGCGTTCCGGGCCGGACCTCGGCGGGGCGTCGCGCCGCACCGACGGCAGCGACGGCAGCGTCGGGCTCGTCTCCCCATGCCTCGGGGGACCAGGCGAACAGCGCACGCAACGTCACCACGTCGCTCTCCGCATGCGGAGAACGCGACGCGGTGTCGTCGGCATTGTCGTGCGTGTTCATGGTCCTACTTCATCACCACCCACGGACATCCGAGCTCGACCGACGACCGACAGCGTGATTCCGTGTGGAGGGGGCGTGCACGGAGCGGGCGGGACGCGTGTTCCGAGCCGCTTCCGGAGCAGCCCGGAACATTCGGACAGCCTGATCAGCCAGGAATTCGAAGGCCTGCCCCCGCATCGGCGCGCGAGCCGCACGCTCCGGTCAATAGGATCCAGAGCACCCGGCTTCGGCATCCCCTCACGCGCCAAGGAGCAGTTCGTGGACGATCGCGATGCACCGAACGAGCAGACCGACGACGTCGGTGACGAGCCCCGCGACGAGCGGACCGTGACGCCGGGGCACGGTGAGGGCACCTCGAATGTCGCGGTTGCCCGTGAGGCACCCGACCCGCACGGGTCGGACGGAACCGACGACGAGAACGATCGCAGTGAGGCGATCCACGACGCAGAGCCCGCGACCGTTCACGAGGCGGTTCACGACCTGGAACCGGTGTCGGGTGACCGGTCCGTGGGCGACGAGGACGCCGACGTTGCCGCGGACGAGCACCCGGACGACGCGGTGTTGCTGCGTTCGGAGGTGCCATCGTTCGAGGCCTCACCATCGGTGCCGTCGACCTCGGACGTCGCGGGCATCGATGCCGAACCCAGGAACATCGATGTCGATGTCGATGTCGATGTCGATTCGGACGCTGACGCTGACTCGGACTCCGACTCGGACGCCGACTCGACGGTGCTCCTCTCGAAGGGGTCGGCGTCGGGTTCGGAGACGGCAGCGGGAGCGGGAGCAGGAGCGGAGACGGTCGTCACCTCGGGGTCGGGGTCGGACATCGTGTTCGGTGGGTTCGAGTCCGCGGCAGTCGATGCGGAGCCCGATGTCGATGCCGATGCCGATTCGACGGTGCTGCTGTCGAAGGGGCCTGCATTCGAGCCGGGGCCGGTGGTCGCGACGAGCACGGGGCCGACGACGGACATCGCGTTCGGTGGGGCCGAGCCCGCCGATACCGGCGCCGATGCGACGCCGCTGCTGTCGAAGGGGCCCGCGTTCGAGTCGGGCCCGGCGGCGGTGAACTCGGGGCCCGCCGATGCCGGTGCCGATGCCGGGGCCGATTCGACGGTGATCCTGTCGAAGGGTCCCTCATTCGAGCCCGGGCCCGCAGGCGGTACCGAAGCGGCACCGTCGATCGAGTCATCGGCGTCCACGGACGGGGAACCCGACGAACCGATCGGGTCGACGGTCTCGCTCTCGAAACTCGCGGACGGGCCCGCACGCGCAGGAACGAGCGCGAGCGTCACCGACACCGCGCTCGGTGCGTCGCCGCCGCTCGGTGACGGCCTGATCGCCGGACCCGCCGCGGCGCCCGCGCCGGAGACCGGCGACGGAACGGCACGCGGGGGTCGACGTGTGCTCGTGCTCGCCGCGCTCGGGGTCGTCGTGTTCCTCGTCGCCGCGGTCGGGACCGGCGCGCTCTGGTCGGCACTCTCGGGCGGGACGTCGGGTGGGCCGGCCGCCGCCGACCCCGCTTCGACGTCGAGCGGAGCCCCCGGGCTCGACACCTCCTACTTCGACGGACTCGTCGAACAGGGCGACGTCGACGGCACCGCGGAATCCGGCGGTGGCAACGCCAAGCAACCGTCGCGGGAGCTCGTCTACGAATCGCTCATGAGCGCGAAGACGCCGAAGCTCTGCGAACACGCTCCGTCGAGCTTCCACGACGGCCTCGTCGGAGACTCACCGTTCGAGACCTACACCGGGCAGACGGACGGGGGCGCGTGGCTCAAGTGGATCGAGCCCAGCGCGGACTCGAGGGACCACTATGCGGCGTTCGTCGATGTGACGGGTGACGGCATCGAGGACGTCGCCGTTGCCGTCGGGTGCTACATGGGCGGAACCGCGATGTGGCCTGACAACGTCGTCTTCTACGAAGTCGATGAGAGCGGCGGCGTGACCCTCCTCGACGGAACGAGTATCGGAGAGATCTCGTCGACCGGTCGAGCGAACTTCCAGTCGTTCACCGTGACCGACGCCGGTGTCGAGGTCGCCTGGCTGGCGTCGATCACCGCCGCGGACGAGCCGATCCCGTGGACCGCGGATCTCACATGGACCGCGAGCGGCCTCACGGTCTCGAACGCCTCGCCGCACTGATCCACGCTCGGACGCGCGCCCGGGCATCGTGACACGTCCCGTGACGGCCGGCACGGTCCGCCGGCCTACCGCGTGCATCGTGAGGATGAGTCGGGAATGCACCCCCGGGAGGAGTGCGCCGGGCAACGGGAACGTGGAACGGTGGGACGGAGCGTTGCCGCGCGCACGTGATCCGGGCAGCACCGGACCGACGTGACCCCTCCGACCGTCCAGGCGAAACGGACGGCGCCGACAGCGGTCGCTCTCCAAGAGCAGGGGGCACACGACCACATGAACCAACACGCCGATCGCGACGAGGCATGGTCCTGACTGCAGGACGGGTCGACGGGGACGGAGCGCCTCGTCGCGATCGCGCGCCGGTACCCGGAGTTCGCAGCGGCGATCGCACGTCATCCGAACGCGACGCCGGAACTCGTCGCATGGGCGAACGGCGCGACACCGAACCCCGTGGATCGGGCCACCGAGGCGCCGAATGGAGCGGCGCCGGACACCGCCTCGGTGCACGCGGCCAGCCCAGCAACGGGTGAACGACCCCGCCTCACGCCAGGGCTGCAGCCGGAGGGCACCACCGTCGGGGACGGGCACATGGCGGGTGGCTCGGCGATCGGCGCGGACCCCGGGAAGCCCACGCCCAGAACACCATACGGAGCGGCGCCGGACGCCGTCGGCCGCACGCTCCCGCCACGATCCGTGATCTGGGCCGTCGTCGTGCTCAGCTCGGTCCTGCTCGCGTGGGCGGACACCCTCATGATCGCACTGGTGCCCTGGATCGTCACGCATGCGTCCGCGGGGGCCGACGCAATCGACATCCTCGACACCGTTCCCGCGATCCTCGGCGCCCTGCACGTCGCCTTCGTCATGTTCGCGGGCATCATCACGGCGACGACACCGACGAGACGGGCGGTCGCGTTCGCGATCATGCTGTTCAGCATCGCGATGTCGGTCGTCAACACGGTCGTCGTGGACGGGAGCCTCGGCTTGCTCCTCCCCGGAGCGATGACCATCCTTGCTGTCTGGCTCGTGTCGTCGAACGCACCGCCCAGCGCCTGGTTCGGGCTGCTGGTTCCCGCCGTCGGCAGTCCGCTCTTGTCCTTTCCGCTCGCATTCGCATCGCTCGAGTGGTCGGTCGTGTTGTGGGGACACATCGAGGCACTCTGCTTGATCGCAGGCTTCCTGGTCTCGCTCGCGATCTGGCTCCGCCCGACGGTGCCGTTGCGCACCTACCTCCTTCACGGGGCCGAGTACGAGCAGCGCCGGCGACAGGTCGCGGGGGAGGAGTCGACGTGGGCGAACGCGACGCCGCCGTCGGCAGCCACGCACACCAACACGATGGCCGTCCTCGCCCTCGTCTTCGGCATCGTCTGCGCGCCGGTCGGTGCCGTTCTCGGGCTGCTCGCGCTCGCGCAGATCCAGAAGACGGGGGAGCGAGGACGGGGGCTCGCCCTCGCGGGGCTCGCGATCGCCTGCCTGTTGCTCGGCACGATCTCCCAAGGATCATTGTCCTACCTCCCCTATCTGGCCTGAGGTCTCACGAGCGTGTCTGCTTGAGGTGCCTGAGGACAGTCGACGTCGCCGCTGTGGCTCGGCGAACGGGTGCCGAACGGGTGCCATCGGGCACCCGACGAGAGCAGATCGCGACGCGTGAACCTCCTCGCCGGACGGGTGCCCGTCGCTCGCGCGGTGGACCCCGGGTGGGACCGTCCGTCGTGAGCGAGATCGGCTCGGTCGTCCTCGCACACGAAAACCGTGCCGGGACGAAACGGAGGTACCGTCACGTGCGCCGAACTGCCATGATCGAAGTGCTCTCCCCGATTCTCGTTGCCGCGGCGGCGATCGACGGCCCCACGTCGGCTTCCTGCCCGGCATGTTCCGCCGACTCCGAAAGTGGATCACGATGGCCGACGCGCATTCTCGCCCCGGCCTCCGGCGTTCCCGGGGTCGGACCGTCGCCGCCCTCGCCACGATCGGCGCCCTCGTTCTCGGCGGGATCGTGGGGGGCAGCTGGGCACTCACGAATCGGAGCGGCTCGGACGACGCCGAGTCGGCGGTCGCGACCCTGCTCGACCGGCTCATCGCGTTCGATGCGGTGGGGGCCGTGGACGCCCTCGCGCCGAGCGAGGTCGACATCGCGTCCGAGTTCATCGACGGCATCGGGGGACGGTTGCGGTCCGAGAAGTACCGCTCACTGAGCGACTTCCTCCGCACGCCCCCGCCGCACGAGGGGGTCGCGGTCCGCTCCGAAGGACTCGTCCTCGAGCCGACGACGGTCGCGGACGGTGTCGTCCGTGTCGGGATCGGCGGCGGTCGGGTCACCTTCAACGGGGATCCCGTCGCGGTGACCGACACGATCAACGCGTTCCGCGGCGCGTTCGCCTACGCCCACGCATCGGTGTTCGCGTGCCCCGACGGCGCCGAGAAGGTGTGCGCGGAGGCGGCTCGGTACGACCGTCCGCTGCGCACGCCCGTCACGATCGATCTCGCGGCGACGAACCTCGCCGTCATCGCCGTCGAGGAACACGGACGGTGGTACGTGAGTCCGCTCCTCAGCGCCGCCGAACGGTTCCTCACCGACGGCTGGTACGCGCCGCACGAGGTGCCCCGGGACGGCGTCATCGCCGCCGCCGACGGTGCATCGTCGTCCACCGAGGCCGGGACGCGCTACCTCGCCGGGCTCCGCGCCTTCGTCCACCAGGGCGACCCGAGTGCCCTCGCCTCGATCTCCGTGCTCCCGGAACGGCGACTCTGGTCGGTCTACGGTCGCGCGCTCGCGGGGGTGTGGCAGCGCACGGCCGACCCCGATCTCACGGTCGATCCGTTGGGCACGTTCACCGCCGAGGAACGTGACGGGCGGACGCTCCTCGTGCCCGCCGGGATCCGCTTCAGCACCCCGACGGAATCGTTCGTCGTCGGACGCGAATGCGTCTCCCGGACCGCACTCGGTGCATCGACCGGACCGACGACGAAATGCCTCCCCGCCGTTTCGGCGACGGGTGCGCTCGACGGCAGCTTCCTCGCACTCGAGACCGTCTCGACGCGTGACGGCTGGCTCATCGGTGCCCTCCCCCTCATCAGATACGAGGGCGCGAATCCATGACCCTCGACGACACGCGCCCGGGCGGCGCACGCGACGACCTCGACGGGGCGGGTGCCGGCGACGACGGCACGACCCCGTCCCCTCACCCCCAGAACGCACCCCGTGCACCCGAGACAGGAAGACCCATGACGAGCTTGGACAGCGCATCCTCCTCGCCCGCGACCGACAGCATCGAACAGTTCGGTGAGGACCTCCGTGGTCTGCGGCGCCGGAACGGCAATCAGACGCTCGCCGCGCTCTCCAACACGACCCACGTGTCGAAGTCGGTCCTCTCCGATGCGTTCGCCGGACGTCGCCTTCCCACCGAGAACACGGTCGTGCGCATCCTCGAGGTGCTCGGGGAGGATCCGGCGCCGTGGATCCGACGCCGGAACGAGCTCGATCCCAGGCACATGGTCGAGAGCGAGCGCGACGGTTCCGGCGACCTCGGCGACCCCGGCGAGCCGGGCGAGCCGTCGGAACCGGTGGCGACATCGCCGTGGCGGCGCCGGTTCTCGCTCGCGGCGGTGCTGTGGATCGCGCTCGGCACCGCGATCGTCTCGGCCGCGGCGACGAGCGTCGTCTGGGCGGTGCAGCCCACGCCCGAGGAGGCCCAGTACGCGCCGTTCGCGGACGGGGTCGATCCGATGACGACCGTGTGCCGCGAGGACGCCATCGTCGCCGCGAGCGAGCAGCGCGAGAACGGGGCGTTCCTCGTGCAGATGATGTACTCGAACCGCTGCATGGCGGCGTGGGGGCGGATCACGCGGTACGACGGCAATGCGGCCGGCGATCAGCTGTCGATGACGATCTATCCCGCGATCGACATGCAGAGTGCGCGCAATCAACAGCGGGACTCGTTCGACGTGCAGTCGCTCTACACGCCGCTCATGATCGAGCCGGACGTGGAGGCCCGCGTCTGCGGCCTCGCCGCCGCGACCGTGAACGGCACACCCGTCGAACTCGGTCCGGCGCTCTGCATCTGACGGGACGTCGTTCCCCGGCGTCGCATCCCACCTCGGCGGCCCCGAACCGCGTGTTCGCGCCTCCGGATTTTCCGGGCCGGACGATCCGGACCGCGGTGCGGTGCGTCGCCGCGGCCGTCGGTGTGCACTGAGGGGGTGCGCGTTCGACCCCCGACGCGCCTGACCGAAGGACCTCGCCGATGCCGACCCCCACTCGGATCGCGGTGGTCGGGGTGCCCCCGCTCCTGCGCCCCTGGCTGCTCGATCTGCTTCACGCGCTGCCCATCACCGTCGACGCGGACTTCGTGTCCCTCGACGCGTGCGACCTGTCCACGTCCGATCCCGGCACCGACGGCATCGTGTGGTGCCCGGTCGATGTGCCGTCGGACGCGCTGGATCCCAGGCTCCTGCGGCTGCGCAGGTTCGGCGTGCCGCTGCTCGTCGCCGATCTTTTCGGGACGCGCGAGGTGGCGGACACGGCCCGACGCGCGAACACGCCGCTCGTGCGCTTCGGGGCCGGACGGGACGAGTTGTTCGGGGCGATCGAGCGGCTCGTGCGCGCCGCATCGGGCGAATTCCCCGTCGCGGAGCACATGCCGGCCGCGCGTGCCGCCGCACCCGACCTCAGCGAACGCGAGGAGCACGTGCTGCGCCTCTACGCGGCCGGCGTCCTCATCAAACAGATCGCGTTCGAGCTCGGGCTGTCCCTCAACACCGTCAAGAGCTATCGGGCACGCATCCAGGCGAAGTACGCCGCGGTGGGTGTCGACCTCCGGCAGCGACTCGACTTCCACATCGAGGCCCGTCGGCGCTACGCGGACTTCGATGCGAGCGACGTGTTCACGCGTGGTCGCGCCGATCGGCGGCCGTCGTCACCGCCGCGGCCGAGCGAGGGCATCGTGGTGCCCGCGCCCGCGCCCGCGCCGGCGCTCGCGCCCGCGCCGGCGCTCGCGCCCGCGCCGGCGCCGGCCTCCGCGCCGTCGACCGCGACGGTCGCGCGTCGTCCGCACGGTGCACATCGCGCCGAACGCCCGCAGGGTGTGACGCTCGTCCCGGTCGACTGATCGCGCCGGGCCGCCGGTCCGCCGCACCCGCCGGTCCGCAGCCGCCGGTCGACGGCACGCGTCGGCCGACCGGCGGCCCGGCGTCGTCTCCGTCACGCGTCCGAACCGTCGGCGTGCCGTCGAAAGCATGTGCTAATGTCCGGACATGACTCGCGCCGCGGGTCGCCGGGAGTCGACGGAGCCACCCACATGCCCGATCGAGCCCTGCACGCCGATCGATCGGAAGACACCACGTGCCGAAGCTCTCCATGAACGTCACGACCACGTTCCACGGCAACGTCCGCAACGACATCGCCGTCGCGAAGGCCGCCGGGTACGGCGGCATCGAGCTGCAGAGCCCCAAGCTCTACCGCTATCTCGACGCAGGCTTCACGGCCGAGTCGCTCCTGCCCGAGCTCGAGGGCATCGAGGTCACGGGACTCGGTGCCGTGCTCGACATCGAGCGCGAGGGCGACGCGCGCGACGAGTTCCTCGCCGAGGTCGAGCGCATGGCCGACCTCGCCGTCGTCCTCGGTGCACCCATCGTGCAGCTCTGCACGGGGCCCGTCGACTGGAACGTCGTGAAGGACTTCCGCGCGGGCCGCCTCACGGCCGACGACCCCCGGTACCGGGGCACGGTCGGACGCAGCGAGGACGAGGCGATCGACGTCCTCGCCGGCAACGTGCGCGAGGCCGCCGCGATCGCGGCCGATCGCGGACTCGACCTCTACCTCGAACCCCTCGCCTGGTCGAACGTCAACCGCTGCGCGCAGGCGCTCGAGATCGTCGAGCGAGCCGGCCGCCCCAACGTCGGCATCGCCCTCGACACGTGGCACTTCTGGACCGTCGGCGACACGCTCGACGAGGTCGCCGCGCTCCCGCGCGAACTCATCAAGGCCGTCCACCTCTCCGACGGCTTCGACCTCGACCGCGCGAACGACGTGCCGCAGCAGGACGTGCACCGCAACGTCGTGATCGGCGGCGGCGCGATCCCGCTCCAGGAGTGGGTCGACGTCATCAAGACCACCGGCTACGACGGCTGGTGGGTCTCCGAGATGTTCTCCGATCGTGCGAACGAGCACGAGTTCCTCGAGGTCGCGACCACGATGCGCGGCCTGCTCGACCTCCTCGTCGCCTGACCCCGCCGACCACCCGGCCACTCGAACAGGATCATTCCCGTGCAGCGCTTCGCCCTCATCGGTGCCGGATTCATCGGTGCCGTCCATGCCCGCAACCTCGCCGCCGACCCCGGCGTCGACCTCCGACTCGTCGCCGATCTGGATCCGGCCCGCGCGGACGCCGTCGCCGCGGCCCACGGTGCCCGCGGCACGACCGACCTCGACGCGGTGTTCGACCGTGACGAGATCGACGCCGTCCTCATCGCCTCCTCGACCGACACGCACGCGAGCAACCTGCGCCGGGCGGCGGCCGCCGGTATCGCGGCGCTCGTCGAGAAGCCCATCGACCTCGATCTGGATCGTGCGCGCGAGGTCGTGCGCGAGGTCGAGGCCGCAGACATCCCCGCCATGGTCGACTTCAACCGCCGCTTCGACCGCGACCACGCCGCCCTCCGCCGCATCGTCGCCGACGGCGGCATCGGGGAGCTGCAGCTCCTCCAGCTCACCTCGCGCGGCCCGGAGCTGCCCCCGATCGACTACCTGCGGGTGTCCGGCGGCCAGATGCGCGACCAGGCCGTGCACTTCTTCGACCTCGCACGCTGGATCGCGGACGAGGAGGTCGTCGAGGTGCACGCGATGGGCTCCGCCCTCGCCGACCCGCGCGTCGCCGAGGTCGGCGACGTCGACACGTCCTCCACGACCCTCCGGCTCGCGAGCGGCGCGATCGTCCAGATCGACTGCCTGCGATGCACGGGCTACGGCTACGACGAGCGCATCGAGGCGGCCGGGTCCGCAGGCCTCGTCGAATCGGCCCGCATGCGCTCCGGCGGCGTCACGCGCTTCGCCGGGACGCGGGCCGAGGCCGACGGCCTCCACGCCGGCTGGTTCGAACGCGTCCAGCCGACCTACGCCGCCGCGCTGCGCTCGTTCGTCGAGGCGCTCGAGACGGGATCGCCCGTCGGTGCGACGCTCCGGGACGGCCTGGCCGCGCAGGCGATCGCCGAGGCAGCCACACGTTCGCTCGCCTCGGGACGTACCGAGCCCGTCGTCCACGACTGATCGCGGCGACCCCGCCGGCACGAGCGCGGGACGGACGGCCGGACGCGTCGCCCGTCCCGCGCTCGCCGCGTTCCCGCGACATGTGGGCCGCACGCGCCGCCGATGCCGTCGCAGCAGGCGTGGCGTGATCCTTCCGGTGCGACCCGTTCCAGCAAGCTGTTACACCCCCGAAACGTACGGCGCCGTCGCGTTACAACGGTGAAATCCGCGCTTCGTACCTTCGGATCGTGGAACCGAGGAACGGGGGAGTGATGATCAGGAAACGGCGGCGCAACCGCGAGACGGTGATCCCGTACGCGCTGACTCGCGATCCCGAGTCCCTGGTCGAGGAGGGTCTCCTCCTCGTCACCGCAGCCATCCGCATGCGGATCACGAACGAACTCATCATGCGCGCCATTCGCCATGACGAGCCGTTCGATCGGGAGCTGCTCCTCGACGTCGCACGGACCGAGATGGCGACCATCGCGAGCCAGAAGGCCGCGGAGGCAGCCGTGCTGGAGGGGGCGCACGCACGTGCCTCCCGCCGCTCGGGACGTCCGGCGCACAGCAGCGACTACCAGCGCGACGATCTCGCGGCCCTCGGGCTGCGACGTCGCATCGACGAAGGAATCGTCGAGGCCCTCGCCGCCCGCTCCTCGGACGGCGAGTACCTCGAACACATCATCGGACAGGCGAGGACGATGGCAATGGATGAGATGTTCCGTACCCGGCTCAGCGAGCTGCAGAAGCGCGTCGCGAGCGCGTCGCAGGACCCGGAGCGCGCCGCGCGCATCCAGGGGCTCGGCGACGATCTGCGGCGACTCGCCGAGGAGCGGCGCGGCGCGGCCTGACCGGTCCGCCGCCCGATCGACGGCGTCATGGCACGGCCCCGGGAGCATCGCTCCCGGGGCCGCCGTGTTTCCTGCGGTGATGACGTGTCCCGCCGCGGCGACGTGTTCCGCCGCGGCGATCCTCAGTCGCGATCGACCGCACGCATCTCGATGCTGAGCTGATCCGCATCGAGCGTGTCGAGTGCGGCAGAGAGTGCGTTCGCGTCGAACAGGCCGTCGGCGCGCGTCGAGCAGGGCCTTCCGCTTCGCCTCGATCGCGGCGAGCCGTGCGTCGACCCCCATGCGGCCGTCGCGGTCGGTCGGGAGATCCGCGCGCTCGACGGCGTCCCGCATGAGGTCGACGAGCGCCGCGCGCTCCTGGTCGCGCGACGCCCGGTCGGGGCCGCCCGTCGGTCGGATCACGCGGACGAACGCCCGCAGCGTGCCGCCCTGCACGAGCAGGGAAAATCCCGCGACGAGGAACGCGACGAGCACGAGGAACGAGCGGTGTGGCGTCTCGGGCGGCAGCGTCTGGGCCGCCGCGACCGTGATCGCGCCGCGCATGCCCGCCCACACGACGACCCCGCCGTCGCGCCACGTGAGCGGTGCCGCGAGGTAGTAGTCGACGTCCGCGAGCGAGCGCCGGACGCGCGTGCGGAACCGGTCGAGCCGCGCCGGACTGATCTCGCGGCTGCGTCCGCGGGAGGTCGGCGGGTCGCCACCGTCCGCCGCGTCGAGCCTGATGCGCGCGGCGTGCGGATCGTCACCCTCGTGCTCGGCGGCCTTCCCGTCGAGGCGTTCCTGGACGTGCTCGAGCCGCGGACGCAATCGCTCACGCCGCTTACCGCGGCGATCGAGCTGCCACAGGAGCGGCGCGACGAAGCCGGTGCGGACGACGAGCGTCCCGACGAGTGCGGCAACGGCGATCGCGATCGCGTGGAGCAGGCCGAGGTCGTCCTGCCCGAACACGTCGAGCACGAGGGCGTGCATCTGGAGCCCCATGAGCAGGAAGATCGCGCCCTCGAGGATGAGCTCGACCGACTTCCAGTTCTGCGCGTCCGAGATGCGATGCGCCGGCGCGAGCGCGCGCGGTGTGCCGTGGCCCGTCACGAGGCCCGCGACGACGGCGGCGACGAGTCCCGACGCGCCCAGGTGCTCGGCGGGGAGCGAGGCGACGAACGGCACGGTGAAGGAGAGGACGGTATTGACCGTCGGGTCGGTGAGTCGCGAACGAACGGCGAGATTGAGTTTGCCGACCACGTACCCGATCGCCGCCGCGACCCCGACGGCGAACGCGAAGTCGCCCACGACGCCCCACGCCGACACCGAGGCCGCGGTCGCCGCGATCGCGGTCCGGAGCACGACGAGCGCGGACGCGTCGTTGAGCAGGCCCTCGCCGTCGAGGATCGACACGATGCGTGACGAGACGCCCGTCGACTTCACGATCGCGGTCGCGACGGCGTCGGTGGGGGAGACGATCGCGCCGAGCGCGATGCCCCACCACAGGTCGAGCCCCGGGATGAGCCACCAGAACAGCAGCCCGAGCAGGACGGCGCTCACGACGACGAGGACGACCGACAGGGCACCGATCGCCCCGAACTCGCGGCGGAAGTTCATCGACGGCATCGAGACCGACGCGGAATAGAGGAGTGGCGGCAGGAGGCCCGCGAGGATCCACTCGGGGTCGACCTCGACGTCGGGCAGGAACGGCAGGAAGCCGACGGCGATTCCCACGCCGACGAGGAGGAGCGGGGCCGCCACCCTGAGCTTCGGGGTCGGCGACCGCGGCGAGGCAGATGACGATGAGTGCGACGACGGCCGCGGTCAGAAGTTCCACGCGCCCATCCTGCCCCGTCCACCTCGACGGAACGCGACGGCGCGTTCCGGGTGGTTTTCGGGGTTCCGGGTGCCCCGGAACCCCGATTTTCGGCCGGAACGCTGCTGGGGAAGGCGGGGCGGGGAGCTAGTCGAGGTCGACGGACTCGTAGGGCTGGAGGTCGAGGTAGTGGCCGCCCACCGACTCGACGGCATCGCGCAGGCGCGATGCCGCGAGCTCCTTGCCGGCTCGGGCGAGGAGCATCTCGTGGACACCGACGACGCGCTTCGGGCGCACCCGCTCGATGAGGTCCATCGAGTCGGCGATGCGCATCCACGGCCCGTACTCGGCGACCGCGAGCACGTCGACGCGGATCGGCTCGCCGTCCTCGTCCGCGGGTGCGTCGAACGAGTCGCCGCCGTACGCCAGGACCCCGTCGTCGACGACGACCCCGATGTTGTCGATGCGAGGGATGGACGAGTGGATCTCGGCGTGCACGCCGCCGTAGAAGCGGAGCGTGAAGGGGGCCGCGTCGTGCGTCGAGCCCGGCTCCGCCACGACGACCCCCGCGACCCCCTCGATCGGTTCGGCCGAGATCGCCTTCGCCGCGCCCGCCGTGGTGAAGACGCGCAGCCCGGGGTTCGAGGCGGCGACGCGAGCGAGCTGCTCGCGCGTCCAGTGGTCCGGGTGCTCGTGGGTCACGACGATCCCGACCGCACCCGTCGCCTCCGTGATCGGGGTCGTGAGATTGCCGGGATCCACGAGGAGCCGCGACGAGCCCTTCTCGAGCAGCAGGCAGGAGTGTTCGAGCTTGGTGAGTTTCACGTCGTCCCTTCTCGTCGGGCGCGATCCGACGCGACCGTGTCGGCGTCACGCTAGCAAGGGCGCGTGCCGGACGGCACGCCGATCACTCCTCGCGGCGCCTCGGTGACACGCCGGGAACGCCACCCGATTGGACAAGCTCCCGACGAATGTGGTTACATCTTCGAGTTGCCAGTTCGGCCCCATCGTTTAGCGGCCTAGGACGCCGCCCTCTCACGGCGGTAGCGCGGGTTCAAATCCCGCTGGGGTCACGGATCGAAACACACGGCAACCACGGACGAGCCCCCTCATCGAGGGGGCTCGTTCGCGTTCCCGGTACCGAACCGGCGCGGCGCCGCCGCCGACGCGAGCTCCCTGGTGCGACGACGCGCTCGGAACGCGCGCGCACGGTATGGGGAAGACGCCGAAGGGTGTCAGAATGGCACGGTGGTTCCGGGCGGTCGGGCCATACCGTGATGTCCGGTCGGTCCGAAGCCGGGCAGAGTTCCATGAGGTGTCGTACGTGAGCGCTGAGTTCTCCACGTCGTTGACCAGGGCGGACGAGCTCGTGCAGCTGCACGTCTCGGCGTCGAGCGATGTCGGCTCGGTGCGGCAGGTCAACGAGGACTCCTACTTCGCGACCCCGCCCGTCTTCCTCGTCGCCGACGGCATGGGCGGTCACGCCTACGGCGACCGGGCGAGCCAGACCGTCGCGCGCGAGTTCGGCGAGGAGTTCGGCTCGGCCGCCACGATCGAACCCACGACGCCGGAGGACGTGCTGCGCGTCATCGATCGTGCGAACGCCGGCGTGCAGGGGCTCGTGACCGAGGCCGACGGCCCCGGCGCCGTCGCCGGGACGACCCTCGCGGGTGTCGCGCTCGTCGAGGCCACCGACATGGGGTCCGAGCAGCTGCACTGGATGATCTTCAACGTGGGCGACTCCCGCGTGTACGGCTGGAACGGCCGCTCCCTCATCCAGATCACGGTCGACCACTCGGCGGTGCAGGAGATGGTGTCGATGGGGCTCATCACGCCCGCGGACGCCCTCATCCACCCCGATCGGAACGTCATCACGCGTTCGGTGGGTTCGGAGGAGCGTGTCGAGGTCGACATCTGGCTCATGCCCGCCCGCGGTCACCAGGTCTTCCTCATCTGCTCCGACGGGCTCACGAAGGAGCTCGACGACGCGCAGATCGCCGAGCTCATCATCGCCTACGGCACCGACCCGGAGCCCGAGGTGTCGCTCGCGGACATGCTCGTGCAGACTGCCGTCGAGCGCGGCGGTCGCGACAACGTGACGGTCGCCGTCGTCGAGTCGTCCCTCAGCCCCGTCGACGCGCCGGACGGCACGGAGGAGAGGGCCGAGGCATGATCCCCAAGGCGGTCACGCTCGCGGACGGCACCTGGACGCGCTGGCAGCACGGCAGCGTGATCGTGTTCGTCGACGCGGCCGCCGCCGATCGTGAGGCGCTGCTCGCCGCCGCGCTCGCCCCGCTCTCGCCGGGGCCGGGCGATGCCGCGCGCGTGCTCGAGGCGATCGTGGGGACGATGCCGCTACGCCGCCTCCCGGCCTTCACGATGGCCGTCCGCACGGGACGCACGGTTCGGATCGTCGCCCGCGGGCCGCTTCGCATCACCGTTCGCGGCCGTGACGGTGAGGCGCACGACGTGTCGGCCGGCCGGGCGCTCGGCTGGATAGAGACGAGTTCGATCGGCCCCGCGGCCCTCGCCGTCGTGCACGGTGGCGTCGTCGCGGGTCAGGTCGTCGGACTCGGTGTACTGCCCGGCGTCGACGAGGCGCTGCCGGTCTCGCCGGAGGCCCCGGCGGCTCCCGCGGGCCCCCCGCCGACCGGTGCGACCGATCTGCCCGGGCCGGCCATGCGTGACGCGATGGCGCGCCGTCGGCTCGCCGTCGACGAACTGCTCGAAGCGGGCGCCGAGGTGCGATCGAAGCTCGCGAGCGAGCGGCCCGCGCGGCCCGAGGCGCCGCCCGCGAGTCGCCGGGAGCTGCGTGGCCGCGAGAACGCCCGGCGTCCCCAGGTGACGGTCCCGCTGCCGAACCGGGGCGAGTCGGAGGACGCCGGCGCGGTCGGTGCCGAGACGGCCGCTCGGGCGAGCGACGTCGAGACGGCCGAGCGGGAGAGCGCTGCGCGCGTCGCCGTGGGTGACGCGGACGCACACGACATCGCGTCCGGACCTCACCCGGCACCGGCGGGCGAGAACCGTCCCGGGGCCGAACCCGGCGACGCCGTGGAGACCACGGAGGCATCCGGGAGCGGGAACGCGGACGCATCCGGGAACGCGACCACGGACGAGAACGCGGCGGAGACCACGGAGGCATCCGGGAGCGAGAACACGGACGCATCCGGGAACGCCACCGCGGACGAGAACGCGGTGGCGGCGGTCGACCCGGTCGATGCGCACGCGGCCGATGCCGACGACGCACGCGGTGCCGTCCACGGTGCCGAGGTCCCGCCGTGGCCCGAGACGATGCCGGAGTCGGACGACGCAACCGACGCCACCGACACCGAGGACGCCGAGCCCGTCCACAACAGCACCGACCCCACCGACGCCGAGGACGCCGAGGGCGCCCCGGCGTCCCCGTCCGACGCGGACGGGGAGACGTCGACGGTCGGGTCGAGCGGTGGCGCTCCCGCGACCGACGAACACGTCATCATCGGCGACGACGCATGGGGCGACGAGGCGAGCAAGTTCGTCCTCGCCGAGCCCGGCAGCGCCGACGAACAGCAGCTGCTCTCGCTCGTCGACGCGATCCGACACGACGACGGTCCGAGCGACGTCGCGCGCAGGGCGAGCGAGGACGACGTGCTCTACAGCCTGCTGTACGAGGACGCGCGCGTCGACGACACGATCGTCCTTGATCGATCGGGGCGCGAGCCGTCGGGGGCGAACGGGACGGAACCCGTTGCCGACGACGACGTGGACGGCGCGACGTTCGTGATGCCGGTCTCGCTCGCGGCCGTGCGCGCGTCGCGGCGGGAGCACGGCGCGCACCTCTCCGACGACACCGTCGTCGGTGGGCACGTCCACGAACTGCGGCGTCGGGAGTGGCAGGCGTCCTCGCGGGATCCCCGCTCGCCCGGGTCGGACGACGCCGACACGCTCATGGGCGGCTTCGTGCAGCGCCTGCGCGCGGAGCACGCGCAGCCGCCCGCGGCCGCGGGCGCTCCCGCGCACTCACCGCTCGTCGATCCCTGGCCGGGCGAGTTCGCCGCAGCGACGCAGATGGCCCGGGGCGGGGCGGCACCGATCGCGCCCCCGCCGGCCACGCCGCAGCGGGGCGCGACGGGCGAGGCCGTCCGCCTCCAGCCGACGGAACCGACCGAGACCGTCGCGGCACCCGTGCAGACGGTCGCGGCACCGTCGGACACCGGGGCGGTCGAACCCACCCGCGAGCGTTTCGTGCTCGAGTTCCAGACCGGCGGCCAGGTCGACGCCCAGGGGGCCGCGGTCGTCGGGCGCGCCCCGAACCTGGGCCCGTCGCGGCCCGGCGACCCCATGCCGCAGTACGTGCGCATCGTCGGGTCGTCGGACATCTCCCGCAACCACGTCCGCATCGAGGTCACGGGTGGGGTCGTCGTCGTGAGCGACCTCCACTCCCGCAACGGCACCGACATCGTCATGCCCGGCCGTCCGCCGCAGCGCCTGCGGGCGGGTGAACCGACGGCCGTCATGCCCGGGACCGTCGTCGACCTCGGAAGCGGTATCGCCTTCACGGTGAGGCGGTAGCCGTGGCCGTCGCACGACGAACTCCCGCGCCGCCGCCCGAGCTGCCGGGCTTCACGTACGAGCGGCTGCTCGGCTCGGGTGGCTTCTCGGACGTGTACCTGTACGAGCAGCACCTTCCGCGGCGGCGTGTCGCGGTCAAGGTGCTCCTCGGCGGCGACGACCTCAACGAGACCTCGCGTCAGGCGTTCATCGGTGAGGCGAACGTCATGGCGCAGATGAGTTCGCACCCGTACATCGTGACGATCTTCCATGCCGATGTCGCGAGCGACGGTCGGCCGTACTTCGTCATGGAGTACGCGCCCGGCCGGAGCCTGTCCGAGCGGTACAAGACGGAGTGGATCCCCGTCGAGGAGGTGCTCCGGACGGGCGTGCGCATCTCGAGCGCGGTCGCGACGGCGCACTCGGTCGGCGTGTTGCACCGCGACATCAAGCCCGCGAACATCCTCACGAACGACTTCGGGTGGCCCGCCCTCACCGACTTCGGCATCTCGTCGGCGGTCGACGACGAACTCGCCGACGCCGCCGAGGGCGCGGAGTCGACGGCACCCACCTCGTCCGGCATGGGCATGTCCGTCCCGTGGTCGCCACCCGAGATGTTCGACGACGACCCGCAGCCGTCGGTCCGCAGCGAGGTCTTCTCGCTCGGCGCGACGCTCTACACGCTCGTCGCGGGGCACACGCCGTTCGAGGTGCGGGGGCGGAAGAACGGCACGATCGACCTGATCGGGCGCATCGAGCGCGGCGAGATCACCCCGATCCAGCGACCGGACGTTCCGCCCGCGCTCGTCGAGGTGCTGCACCGGGCGATGGCGCTCCGGCCGTCGGCACGGTATGCGACGGCGATCGAGTTCGCGCGGGCCCTGCAGCGCATCGAGCTCGAACTCGGGTACCAGCCGACCGCGATCGACGTGCCGAGTCTGCACGTCGACGCGCCCACGCGTCCGACGACGGGGGGCGACGATGACGAGACGAGCGTCCGGCAGATGTCCGTCATCCAGGCGCAGCCGACCGTGACGGTCCTCCACGAGGGCGGCCGGGCGGGAACCGACGAACTGACGTCGACGAGGAACGTCATCCGTGTCGCGGCACAGCAGACGAGCCCCATCGCGACCGTCCGCTCCCCGTCGCCCGTCGCGCCCGACAGCACGGGGGAGCGCGCGTTCACACCGCCCTCCGCCGTCGCGGCGCCCGCCGGCCCGTCGGTGCCCGCCGCGACCCCGGCGCGCGTGGCGCCCCCGGCCGCGCCGCCCGGCACCCCGCCCGGAGCCGTCACGGACTCGCCCGGGGCGAGCACGGAGACCCGGCCGGCACGCCGGAACCTCGTCGTCCTCATCGTCGTCGGCATCGTGGTCACGCTCCTCACGGTCACGGCGATCGTCGGCAGCGGCCTCCTCCCACGCGAGAGCGCCCAGGGGCCCACGAGCACGTCCGAGTTCATCGGCGGCGGTGGCCCCCCGACGCCGACGGCGCCGACGTCGACGCTGTCGGAAACGGGGGAGATCACCTTCACGTGGCAGAACCCGGACCCGCGCGCAGGCGACGTGTACTTCTGGTGGCCGACCGACGGGTCCGGGAAGGCCACCTCGACGTCCGAAACATCGGCGGTCGTGGGCCCGTACACTCCGGGGACGACGGTGTGCATCTCCATCGAGATCCGACGCGACGGGAAGGGAAGTCCCGAACCGCTCGTGAACTGCTTTTCCGGCTGACACGGCCCGGCGCGCCCCGCGCGGCGCGCACGGTCCGGCCCGTGCCGACGACCCGAACCACCACGAAGAAGAGAAGAGGGGACACCGTGTCCGACACCCCCCGCCGCATCGACGCAGTCGTCGCCGAGGAGTCGCACCCGCCGACCCCGGCCGAGCCGGAGCATGAGGACGAGCTGCCCGGCGACGACATCGACGTCGACACCCAGCGGCCGGAGCCGCAGCCGAAGCCCGTGGACGTGCCGCTGCAGATCGAGTTCTGCGGTGAATGGTACGAGGTCGATCCCGGCGAACAGTTCTCCGTCGGGCGTGAGGCGGACCTCGTGATCGACGAGAACCCGTACCTGCACCGGAAGTTCCTCGTCCTGCAGTTCGAGTTCGGCATGTGGTGGATCTCGAACGTCGGCTCGCTGCTCTCGGCGACAATCACCGACCCCTCGGGGCAGGTGCAGTCGTGGCTCGCGCCGGGCGCGAAGCTGCCCGTCGTGTTCCAGGATCTGCAGGTCATGTTCTCGGCAGGTTCGACGACGTACGACTTCGCGATCCACACGCAGACCGACTACTTCAACATGTCGCAGGTGAGCACGTCGCCCGACGGCAACACGACGCGCGACGACGTGCACCTCACGACGAGCCAGCGGCAGCTCATCGTCGCGCTCGCGGAGGACGTCCTGCGCAACGCGGTTCCCGGTCGGGGCGAGATCCCGTCCTCGACCGCGACCGCGAAGCGACTCGGTTGGTCGCTCACGACGTTCAACCGCAAGCTCGACAACGTGTGCGAGAAGCTCGACAAGCTCGGCGTGACGGGGCTGCGCGGCGGCAGGGGCCGACTCGCGACGAACCGTCGCTCGCGGCTCGTCGAGTACGCGGTCGCGACGCGGCTCGTGACGGCGGAGGACCTCGTGCTGCTCGAACAGACCGACGCCGGCTGATCCCGGACGCGTCCGGTGCAGATCCGGACGGGAATCCGTCGCGGAACCCACGTGCCCACGAAAGTGAGTACATTTGACGTCGGGGCGTCCGCGTGCGACAGCGCGGGCGATCGGCCGCGGGCTGCGATACTCGCGGGGCCGGCACGGGTCGGCGGCGAAAGGGTTCCACATGCGACGCAAAGCGCCACGCGCGGGGTCGAGGTCTCAACGACTCACGACGCTCGTGCTGTGCGTGCTCATCGCCGTTCCCGTCGCGATCGCCCTGTTGCACGAGGGGTTCCCGTCCACGGACGTGCAGATGGAACCGAAGGACGTCTGGGTCACGAATTCGCGCGAGGCGCTCGCGGGGCGTCTGAACGCGCAGATCGCGGAGCTCGACGGCTCGGTGAGTCTCTCGTCGTCGAACGTGACGCTCATGCAGGACGGCGAGGACGTGTTCCTTCAGGACGGCCTCACGGGGACGCTCGGCCGCGTCGATCCCGCGTACACGGATCTCCGTGAGTCGATCTCGACGCCGACGGGTTCCGTCACCGCGTACGGCGGCGGCGTCCTCGCGATCCTCGACCCCGGATCGGGCCGCGTGTGGGCGCTCGACGCGACGACGACGCTGAACTTCGATGCGTCGTCCGCCGAGCCGGACTTCCAGCTCGCCCCGGACGGGCAGATCGCGGTCACCACGTCGGGCGTCGTCGTCGGGATCGGCGCGGCCGGGGCCGAGATCACCCGGCTCGAGCACCCGGGCGCCGCACCCGAACAGCGCCCGATCGACGGTGTCGTGGCCGACTTCCAACTCACGACGGTCGGTGACCGCGCGATCGTCATGGACCGCGAGACGGACCGGGTGCTCTTCGACGACGGCTCGAGCGTGCAGTTCGACGACGACCTGCTGCACGTCCAGCTCCCGGGCGCCGAATCCGACCGAGCCGTCGTGGCGACGGCGACGGGACTGCAGGCCGCGCCGATGGGTGGCGGGGTGCCGATGCACCTCGGCCCGGAGGTCGCGGGCGCGGCGGACGCGTCGGGATCGGCGCGCCCCGCGAACGCGGGTGGCTGCGCGTACGGCGCGTGGGCGGCGTCCGCGACACTCGTGCGCGCGTGTCAGGGCGACGAGGCCGAGGTCGAGCAGATCCCCGGGGACCTCGGCGGTCCGCTCGAGTTCCGCGTGAACCGTGAGGTCGTCGCCCTCAACGACCTGCAGACCGGCAACGTGTGGCTGCCGCAGGAGAACATGCGGCTCGTCGAGAACTGGAAGGACACCGTCCCACCCGAGGACGAGGACGGCGCGGAGGGGGAGAACGACTCGACGGAGCAGTCGTTCGAGGACACGATCGCGGAGCGGAGCGACGAGAACCATCCACCCGAACTGAATCCCGACGAGTTCGGTGTGCGGGCCGGTGAGACCGCCTATCTCCCCGTGCTCGACAACGATTCGGACCCCGACGGCGACATCATCACGATCGCCGATATCCAGGGGACCGTGCCCCCCGAGGTCGGTGCGCTCAGCATCGTCGACGAGGGGCGCGCCCTGCAGTTCACCGCCGCCGAGTCGGCCGCGAGCGAGCTGACGCTCACGTACGTCGGCGACGACGGGCGCGGCGGCGTGGCCCAGACGACCGTGACGATCCACGTGCTCCCGGCGTCGACGGAGAACCGGCCGCCCGAGTCGAATCACACGTCGAACGTCTCGGTCGAGGCCGGCCAACAGGTGGTCGTGAACGTCCTCGGCGACTGGCTCGATCCTGACGGGGACCCGGTGTACGTCCAGAACGCCGTCGGCACGCCGTCGCTCGAAGCGAGCACGTCGCCCGACGGTCGCATCACGATCTCGTCGCTCGACGCGGAACTCGGCCCCGCGACGATCCAGTACACCGTCTCGGACGGCTCGGCCACGGCGGTCGGCGAACTCAACGTGACCGTCGAGGCGCCCGGCTCGCTCGCGCCCGTCGGCACCCCGGACTTCGCGCGCGGCCTCGCCGGCTCGACCGTCACGGTGTCGCCCCTCCTCAACGATCTCTCGCCGTCGGGCAAGCAGCTCACGATCCGGTCCGCCGAGCCCGAGAACGGGGCCTCCGGGGTCACCTTCAACAGCGACCTCGGGACGGTCAGCATCAAGTCGCAGTCCCCCGGGATCGCGTACGTGCAGTACACCGTGAGCGACGGGACGCTCGAGTCGAAGGGTCTCATCCGCTTCGACGTGCTCGATCCCGAACTCGTCGAGCCGTCGGTCACGGCCGTGCGGGACGTCGCGTACGTGCGCCCGAACCAGCCCGCCGACACGGCCGTGCTCGACAACGACGTCTCGACGAGCGACGCCGTGCTCTCGGTGCAGCAGGTCGGGATGACCGACGAGGCCCGCATCGCGAACGTCGCGGTCGAGCTCATCGACAACACGACCGTCCGCGTCACGGCGTCGGCCGCGCTCACGGCACCGATCGAGATCCCCTACACGATCACCGACGGCGAACTGTCGGACGACGGCACGATCGTGCTCGTCCCGGTCGAACCCGCGTCCGTGCACAAACCGCCGGTCGGCGTCGACGACAGCCGACGAGTGCGTGCCGGCGACTACACATCGGTCGACGTCCTCGCGAACGATTCCCATCCGGACGGCGCACCGATCCGACTCGAACCCGAACTCACCGACCTGCAGATCGGGAACGGCTACGCGTTCGTCTCGGGCGACCAGGTGCGGTTCCAGGCGCCGAACGAACCGGGCACGTACTCGGTCGGCTACCTCGTGAGCGACGAGTTCGGTGAGCAGGGGGGCGCACGCGTCACGTTCACCGTGCAGGGGCCGGACGAGGCCTCGAACCGGCCGCCCGAACCGATCGAGCAGGTCGCCCGCGTCTTCGAGGGGGCGTCCATCCTCGTGAAGGTGCCGCTCACGGGCGTCGACCCGGACGGCGACTCGGTGACGTTCAACGGTGTCAAGTCGAGTCCCACCCTCGGGGCGATCCGCAGTGAGAACGAGAACTCGTTCGTGTACGAGGCGTTCCCCGGCGCGAAGGGCACCGACGTCATCCGCTACGAGGTCGTCGACGGGTACGGCCAGCCGGCCGAGGGCGTCATCCGCATCGGCGTCGTGCCGCGGTCGACCGAGACGCTGCCGCCCGTCGCGGTCAACGATCTCGTGACCGCGAAACCGGGATCGCGCATCTCGGTGCCCGTGCTCGCGAACGACTCCGACCCGGGCGGCTACACGATCGAGATCGTCCCGGACTTCCCGGAGGTGCCGATCGACCTGAATCCGCAGATCGACGGCCGCTCGATCGTGCTCACCCTCCCGCCCGAGGGTGAGGCCCTCACCGTGCCCTACTCGATCACGAACGGTCACGGGGGCACGGCGACCGCGTACATCCAGGTGACGCTCGATCCGGACGCACCGTTCAATCCGCCGACCGCCGCCGACCACGTCGTCCCGAGGTCCGCGTTCGACGGCGCCTCGTCGGCGGAGATCGACGTGCGCGCCGGGGCCACGAACCCGACGGGGCGGGCGGACGAGCTCGTCGTCTCGCTCGTCGGCACGAACGCCTCGCTCGGCGAGCTCTCGAGCGACGGGACCATCACCGTCACCCCGCGGGACACCCGTCAGGTGATCGCCTACGCCCTGACGAGCGTCGACACGGGGATGAGCGCATCGGGATTCATCATGGTGCCCGCGTTCCTGACGGACAGCTCGAAGCGGCAGTCCCCGTACCTGAAACCGGACCTTCCCGCGCAGGTGACGCCCGTCGACACCGCGAAGTCGTGGGACCTGGGCGACATCGTGCAGGCACCGAGCGGGAACCGCGTCACGCTCATCGAGCCGGAGACGGCGTGGGCCGAACAGGGCAACGGCTCCGCGGTCGCGGCGGGGGACTCGCGCGTGCAGTTCACGCCGAAACCCGGATTCCGGGGCACCGCCTCGATCACGTTCAAGGTGACGGATTCGACGGGGCCGACCGACGTCAACGCCGGCATCGCGACGATCCGGCTCGAGATCACGGTCGGCGATCCGGACCTCTACGACGTGCCGCCCACGTTCGTGACGCCGCAGGTCACGGTCGAGCAGGGTGGTGAGCGGACGTTCGATCTCTCGACGGCGACCGGTCACCCGAACAAGGCCGTCGTGCCGCAGGTGTCGTTCTCGGGGCTCAGCGGTGCCGCGAACGGCGTCACGGCGTCGCTTTCGGGCGGGAACGGCAGCACGCTGAAGGTCTCCGCGTCGCTCGGCGCGACGGTCGGCACGATCGTCCCGCTGCACGTCACGTACACGTTCCGCGACTTCGTCCAGCAGGGCACCATCAACGTGACGGTCGTCTCCTCCAACCAACCGCCGCCCCGCGCGGTCGACGACCAGGCCGTCGGGCTCAAGGGCCAGGGGGTCTCCATCGACGTGCTCGCGAACGACTACAACCCGTTCCCGGGCCAGCCGCTGCGCCTCGTCGAGGCGGTCGACGCGAATGCCGGCGCGACGGGGGCCACGGTGTCGATCCAGGGCGGACAGGTGCGCGTCGTGCCGTCCCCGACCTTCGTCGGCGAGATCACCGTGCGCTACGCCATCGGCGACGCGACCGGCGACCCGAACAGGCAGTCGTACGGAACGGCGACCCTGCGCATCCGTGACGTGCCGAGCGCGCCCGGGAGCGTCTCGCTCACCGCGGCCGGACCCTCGACGCTCCTCGCGAGCTGGGGACTCGCGCAATCGAACGGCGAGCCGATCAGCCGGTACGAGCTCGTCCTCACGCCCGTCGGCTCGACGAGCGCGCCGATCGTCATCGACGCGGGCAACTCGACCTCGCGCACCATCACGAGCGCCGACGGGATCCGACTCGGAGCGTCGTACATCGCGCAGGTGCGCGCGATCAACGCGATCGGTGAGGGGCCGTTCTCGGCGGTGAGCGCGAGCGCGATGCCGCTTGACAAACCGCAGGCGCCGCAATCGGTGACCGTCTCGAACGGCTTCACGGCGGGCGGCACGCAGGAGGGATCGCTCACCGTCACGTGGCGTCCACCGGCGATGGACGGCGGGCTCATCTCCGGCTATCGGATCAACATCGAGAGTCCCGCGTCCGCGCGGGACGTCGCGAACGTGGGACCGGGGACGTTGTCGTACACGTTCGACGGCCTGAAGTCGGGACCCGTCGCGACGGAGTTCCTCATGACCGTGACGGCCATCAACGTGTGGGGCGAGTCGACCTCCAACCCCGCGACGGGCACGCTCACGTACCGTGCACCCACCCTCGTCATCTCGGCGGGCGCCGCGATCGACAAGTCCGTCGTACCGTGGACGTTCTACGTCGCCGTGCGGGGCGAGAGCTTCCTCGTCGATCGCACCTACCAGTTGCAGTGCTTCACGGGTGGGTCCGTGACCGCCACGGGGACGAGCAGCCGCACCGGCGCACAACTCAACGCCGGTACCGAACTCGACTGTCGCGCCGTGGGGGAGACCCAGGTCGTCGTCGTCGTCACCGAGGGGGGCAAGGAAGTGGTCCGCGCCGAGAAGAACCCGTTCTGACCAGCATCATGCCCATCGAGAAAGCAGCTCCATCGTGCCCGTGACCCAAGAACAGGCGACGTGGTTCGGCGACGCCTTCGAGCGGCTCGTCGACAACATCGACACCGCGATCGTCGGTAAGCAGGAGGTCATCCGGCTCGTCCTCACGACGCTGTTCGCGCAGGGGCACATGCTCCTCGAGGACTTCCCGGGGACCGGGAAGACGGTGCTCGCGAAATCGCTCGCGCGCACGATCGACGGACGGACCTCGCGCATCCAGTTCACGCCCGACCTGCTGCCGTCCGACGTGACGGGGGTCACGATCTACGATCAGCAGAAGGGCGAGTTCGAGTTCCACCCGGGGCCCGTGTTCGCCTCGATCGTGCTCGCGGACGAGATCAACCGGGCCTCGCCGAAGACGCAGTCGGCGCTCCTCGAGGTCATGGAGGAGGGGCGCGTGACGGTCGACGGGGTCCGACACGAGGTGCCCGCGCCGTTCATGGTCATCGCGACCCAGAATCCCGTCGAGCAGGCCGGGACGTACAAGCTGCCCGAGGCGCAGCTCGACCGCTTCCTCATGAAGTCGAGTCTCGGGTACCCCGACCACGATTCGACGGTGCGCCTCCTGCTCGACGCGGCGAACCGGCAGCGTGCCGAGAACGTCGAACCGATCCTGCGGGCCGAAAACGTCGTCCTCATGCAGGATCTCGCCGCGCGCGTGCACGTCGACCCGTCGATCATGGAGTACATCGCGTTCCTCGCGACCGCGACGCGGGGCGACGGTGACGTCGTGCTCGGCGTCTCGGTGCGCGGCGCGCTCGCGCTCGCGCGCGCCGTGAAGGCGTGGGCCATCTCGCAGGGGCGTACGTTCGCGATTCCGGACGACGTGCGCGATCTCGCCGTGCCCGCGCTCGCCCACCGCATCATCGTCGACCCCGACGCCGAGTTCGCGGGGACGACGGGACGCGATGTCGTGGAGCGGGCGCTCGCGCAGGTGCAGCCCCCCTCGCGCCGGACCACCGAGGCGGACACCGTCCGATGACCGCGGCGACCGGACGCGACGCGGTGCCCGAGGAGGCACCGGAGTTCGACGAGTCGACCGTCGACGCGATGCGGCGGGACCGCGCGTTCGCGATCGGCCGGCGGACCGTCGAGGCGTGGCGTTCGGTCTCCGCCGCCGTCCGTCGCCGGTTCGCGCCGGGGGCGAGTATCGTCTCACCGCTCGGCTGGATCGTGCTCCTCGCGGGCATCGTGCTCCTCACGATCGGACTCGTGTTCCGATGGACCGAGCTCGTCGCCGCCGGGATCGCCGCGCTCGCCGCCCTCGTGCTCGCGATCCCGTTCGTTTTCGGGCGGGCGACGTTCGAGGTCGACATCGAGCTGCAACCGAGCAGGGTGACCGTCGGACAGCGCGCGCTCGGGCGGCTCGTCGTGCGCAACACGGGGACGCGCCGAACGGCGTCGACGCGCATGGAGTTCGACGTCGGCCGCGGCCACGCCGAGCTCGCCGTGCCGGCCCTCCCGCCCGGCGGGCAGCACGAGGAACTCTTCGCGGTGCCGACGGTCCGACGCGCCGTCATTCCCGCCGGACCGGTGCACTCGGTGCGCGGCGACCAGCTCGGGCTGCTCACGCGCGTCGTGCGGTGGACCGATGTCATCGAACTGTTCGTCCACCCACGGACCGTCCGACTGCACCCCTCGGCGGCGGGTGTCCTGCGCGACCTCGAGGGGGTGACGAGCACGACCGTCACGGATCACGACCTCGCCTTCCACACGCTGCGCCCCTACGAGCCGGGCGACGACCGGCGCTACATCCACTGGCGCACCTCCGCACGGACGGGAACGCTCATGGTCCGGCAGTTCGAGGAGACCCGGCGCTCGCAGCTCACCGTCGTATGCTCCGTCGACCGTGAGCGCTCGGGCACGGGCACGGAGTTCGAGCTCGTGTGCGAGGTCTTCGGGTCGATCGTCGCGCAGGTGCTGCGCGAGGACCTCGACGTCGCGGCGGTCACCGAGGCCGGTGTCGTGTCGACGCGGACCGTCACCGCCATGCTCGACGCGACGAGCCGCTTCGAGCCGGTCGATCGGACGCACGCGTCACTGCGCGACTTCGTCCGTGAGGCGACGAGACGCCTGGGGGCACCGACCGTCGTCGTCGTCATCGGTGGCGCCGGCCTCGAGGCGAGCGAACTGCGTCGTGTGCAGACGCTGTACGGGCCCGAGGTGCGGGTCGCCGGGTTCCGCTGCGCTCCCGGCGATCGCCCGACGCGGACGCGATCGGGGAGCCTCGTCGTGTCCACGATCGGTGCGCTCGCCGACCTGCCGCGCCTCCTGCACGAGCACGGGGTCGGCTGATGGCCGCCGAGCCGCGCGTCATCAGGGCGCAGCTCGACGTCTCGGACGCGTCGGGTGGTGTCCGCCGCGGACGGCGCGCGACGAGCGCCGCCCAGTGGCGCGACCTCGCGGTCGTCGTCGTGCTCACGGCGCTCGCGATGGCGGGGTTCCAGCCGCCGTACGGCGGGACCGGGTTCGTGCTCGCGACCCTCGGCGGCGTCGTCGTGGGTGTCGGGTCCGCGCTCGTCGGCTACCTCCTGCGGCTCAATGCGCTCAACACCGTCCTCATCGGTGTGCTCGCGTACTTCCTGCTCGGCACACCGTTCGTCCTGCCGGGCGACGGGATCGCGGTGGTCGTCCCGACCCTCGAATCGCTCGGGGCGCTCGCGGTCGGCGCCGTCGCGTCGTGGCGCGATTCGCTCACGCTCGCGACGCCCATCACGGGCCCGGACCACATGGCCGTGTTGCCGTACGTCGCGACGGCCGCCGCGACGCTCACGTCGTCGGCGATCGTGCTGCACGTCCTCCCGCGGCGGCCGCGGTCGGTGCTGCGGGCCGCCGCCGTGCTGCTCGGGCCCGTGGCACTGCTCGCCCTCACGATGGCGATGGGGACCGACCGGCCGTTCCTCGCGATCACGCGGGGCACGCTGTTCGCGCTCGTCGCCCTCGTGTGGCTCTCGTGGTCGACGCGCGGCCGGAATGCCGCGACGGGCGTGGCCGCGCGGACCGTGTGGACGAGACGCCTCGCGGGTACCGCGGTCATCGCGCTCGCGGCGGGCGTGGTCGCAGGCGGGATCGGCGACGCCGCGAGCCTCGCGCTCGACCGTGACCGGTTCGTCCTGCGCGAGGAGGTCACGCCGCCGTTCGATCCGTACCCGTACCAGAGCCCGCTCGCCGGGTTCCGCACCTACACGAAGGACCTCCGTGACGTCGTGCTGTTCGAGGCGTCCGGGCTGCAGCAGGGCGACTCGATCAAGCTCGCGACACTCGACCAGTACAGCGGGCGCCAGTGGGAGATCGCGTCGCCCTCGGACGATCGGCCCGATGCGGGGGCCTACACGCTCGTCGGCCGCGAGGTCTCGACGAGCGACTTCCTCGTCGCCTCGTCCGATCGCGACGTCGAGTTCCGCATCGACGCCTACAAGGACCTGTGGCTGCCGTCGGTCGGCTCGCCGACGTCGATCGATCTGACGGCCGGTCCCGTGCTCGGACGTCGCGACGAACTGCGATTCAACGGTGCGACCGGGACGGGCCTCGTCATCGGTGGCCTCGAGGACGGCGACGCCTACGGGATGCACGTCGAGGTCCAGGACCAGCCGATGGAAGGGCAGCTCGACAACGTCCCGGTCGCACGATTGCGCATGCCCGACGTCGCGGCGGCCCCGGCCGCCGTGACCGAGCGCATGCAGACCTATATCCAGGGCGAGTCGAGCGACTACCTGCGGCTCAAGGCGATCGAGCTGGCGTTGCGCTCGCAGGGCTATCTGAGCCACGGCACGGCCGGGGAGGCACCGTCCCGGGCGGGGCACGGCCTCGACCGCATGCAGGGCATGTTCGAGTTGCGCTACCTCGTGGGCGACGAGGAACAGTACGTGAGCGCGATGGCGCTCATGGCCCACGAGCTCGGGTTCCCGGTGCGCGTCGTCGTCGGGTTCAAACCCCCGAGCGTGCCCGCCGACGGGGGAGCGGTCGAGGTCCGGGGCGGTGACGTGACCGCGTGGGTCGAGGTTCCGTTCGAGGGATTCGGGTGGGTCGCGTTCTCGCCGACACCCGAGCAGACCGACGTTCCCGTCAACACGCAGGAGCGTCCGGAGACGAAGCCGAAGGCCCAGGTGCGCCAGCCCCCGCAGACGGAGGCGCGGCCCGACGACCTCATCACGGCGGCGGACGACCCGGGCGAGGACGATCGGCGCGACGAGCCGTTCACGCTGCCCGCCTGGCTCACGGCGCTCATCACGGTCCTCCTCGTGCCGCTCGTCGCGATCGGTGGGTCCCTCCTCGTCGCCGCGGTCCTGCGTGGCCTTCGCGTGCGCGCGAGGCGGGACCGGGGGTCGCCCGACGAGCGCGCCGCCGGTGCGTTCGACGAGGCGGTCGATCGCTTCGCCGAGCTCGGCTACGCCGTCCCGGAGCACGAGACGCGACGACGCACGGCGGGAGCGATGCACCCCGCCCTCGCGACGCTCGCGGTGGACGCGGACCGCGCGGTCTTCGACGCGAGCGAGCCGACGCCCGAGGAGGTCGCACGCGTGTGGGCCGAGGCGGAGCGGGCGGCCGACGAGGCGACGGCCGAGTCGAGCCGCGGGCGGCGACTGCTCGCGCGCTTCCTCGCGCGGCGGCCCGACCGACGGGATCGGACGCGTCGGGGCGAGCGCATGAACGCCGACCGTGCCCTCCTGCGCAATCGGATCCTCCGCTCCCACGGCTCCGACCGCCCGAGCCCGGAGGCGATCGCACGCATCGAGGGCATCGCGCCGGAGCGTTCGGGCGATGCGCGGCCCACCGACCGGGATGGCACGTAGAATGATCGCCGTGGGCCGATCCGGATACATCGCACCGCCGCCTTCCGGGGCGGGCGGCGCGAACGCGCACGCACTGCGCGAGCCGCAGGGCGAGCCGTTCGGCGTGCCCACCGGTGCGGCCGACCCCGCACCCGCCTGGGGCCGTTCGACGTCGGAGGACGACGTGGACCTGCGCACGAGCCTGCCGCCGATTCCCCGTCTCGACCCGTCGAGGCTCGCGCCGGTCGCCGGGAACGAGGAGCCGCGCCTGCAACCGCGCATCCGTCCGGACGCGCCCGCCGGGCGTCCGGAGCCGCTGCCGACCTGGAGCATCGTGCTCGCCGACGGTGTCTCACTCCCCATCTACGGCCCCGTCGTCATCGGCCGCAATCCGCAGGCGACCCAGTTCCCGAACGCGACGGTCGCGGCCGTCCCGGACCCGACGCGCACGATGTCGAAGACCCACGCGCGCTTCTACGTCGAGCACGACACCCTCATGGTCGACGACCTCGGTTCGACGAACGGCACCGCGCTGTTCCCCGGCGGCAACACGAGCGGCGCACTCACCGTCGAGCCCGGCCGGCCCGTCGAGGCCCGCTCCGGCGACGTCGTGCAGCTCGGCGAGTACGAGGTCTCGATCCGCCGCAACTAGTGGCCCCGGGGCATCCCGCCCCGATGCTCCCCGTGGGCGCTCGGTGGATGCGGGCCGGTGGTACAATCGAGGGATGTTCGCGGGTCTCCTTCTCCTTGGCCGCCGCACCGGGTCCTAGCCTCCAGGGCACAACCCGCTGCGGCTGACACGCGTGCCCGACCAGTTCCACCAGGAGAGAACCGACGACCATGACCACGGATGTGACCGAGACGAACCCCACGAGCGAGCAGCCCCCGAAACCGCGGACGCTCGCGGAGAAGGTGTGGGACGCCCACCTCGTCAAGAAGGGCGAGGGTGGCTCACCCGACCTCGTCTACATCGATCTGCACATCATGCACGAGGTGACGAGCCCGCAGGCCTTCGACGGCCTCCGCCAGGCGGGCCGGCCGGTCCGTCGTCCCGATCTGACGATCGCGACGGAGGACCACAACACCCCGACGATCAACATCCTCAACCGCATCGCCGACGACACGAGCCGCACGCAGATCGAGACGCTGCGCCGCAACGCGGCCGAGTTCGGCATCCGGCTCCACTCGCTCGGTGACGCCGAGCAGGGGATCGTGCACGTCGTGGGCCCTCAGCTCGGGCTCACGCAACCGGGTTCGACCGTCGTGTGCGGCGACTCGCACACCTCGACGCACGGCGCGTTCGGCGCCATGGCGTTCGGCATCGGCACGAGCGAGGTCGAGCACGTGCTCGCGACGCAGACCCTGCCGCTCAAGCCGTTCAAGACGATGGCGATCAACGTCGAGGGCACGCTGCGCCCCGGCGTGACGGCGAAGGACATCATCCTCGCGATCATCGCGAAGATCGGCACGGGCGGCGGCGCCGGCTACGTGCTCGAGTACCGCGGCTCGGCGATCGAGCAGCTCTCGATGGACGGCCGCATGACGATCTGCAACATGTCGATCGAGGCGGGCGGCCGCGCGGGCATGGTCGCCCCCGACGAGAAGACGTTCGCCTATCTCAAGGGCCGCGACCACGCGCCCGAGGGGCAGGACTGGGACGACGCGGTCGCGTACTGGAAGACGCTGCACACCGACGAGGGCGCGACGTTCGACGCCGAGGTGTTCCTCGACGCCGACGATCTCGAGCCGTTCGTCACGTGGGGCACGAACCCCGGCCAGGGCGTGTCGCTCAACGACGTCGTGCCCGATCCGGCCTCGTTCGCCGACGTGAACGACCGCGCCGCCGCCGAGCGCGCGCTCGAGTACATGGACATCGAAGCGGGGACGCCGCTCAAGGAGATCCCCGTCGACGCCGTCTTCATGGGCTCGTGCACGAACTCGCGCATCGAGGACCTGCGGGCGTTCGCGTCGATCATCGAGGGGCGCGAGAAGGCCCCCGGTGTGCGCGTCATGGTCGTGCCGGGCTCCGCGCGCGTGCGCCTCGAGGCCGAGGCCGAGGGCATCGACCGCATCGTGACCGACTTCGGCGCGGAGTGGCGCTTCGCGGGGTGCTCGATGTGTCTCGGCATGAACCCCGATCAGCTCGCACCCGGCGAGCGCTGCGCGTCGACCTCGAACCGCAACTTCGAGGGGCGGCAGGGCAAGGGCGGGCGCACGCACCTCGTGTCGCCGCTCGTCGCGGCCGCGACCGCCGTGCGCGGGACGCTGTCGAGCCCATCGGATCTCGAACCGGTTGCACGTACCGCGACGCGAGAGGCGGTCGCCTGATGGAGAAGGTCAGCATCATCGAGGGGACGGCGGTGCCGATGCGCCGCTCGAACATCGACACGGACCAGATCATCCCCGCGGTCTACCTCAAGCGCGTCACGAAGACCGGCTACGACGACGCCCTGTTCGCCGCGTGGCGGCAGGACCCCGACTTCATCCTGAACGACCCCGTGTACGCGAACCCGCGCATCCTGCTCGCCGGGCCGGACTTCGGGACGGGCTCGTCGCGCGAGCACGCCGTGTGGGCGCTGCGCGACTTCGGCTTCCGCGCCGTCATCGGTCCGCGCTTCGGCGAGATCTTCAAGGGCAACTCCGGCAAGCAGGGACTGCTCGTCGGCATCGTCTCGGAGGACGACATCGAACGGCTCTGGGACGCCGCCGAGGCGATCGCGGGCGCGAGCTCGACGGTCGACCTGCTCGAGCGCACCGTGACCGTGGGGGACGTGACCGTTCCCTTCGAGATCGACGACTACACTCGCTGGCGCCTGCTCGAAGGACTCGACGACATCGCCCTCACGCTCCGCGACGAGGACGCGATCGCGACCTTCGAGGCGGGCCGCGAAGCATGGCGGCCAACGACGTTGCCCATCCGGCACGCCGCGTCGCCCGCAACATGACCAACCGACCCGAGGGGACAACCAGTTGAGCACGCTCACCCAGGACGCCGCACGCGCGGGCGCCTCCGTCGGCCTCGACGGAGACCGCATCACGTTCCGCGGCGGACGGCCGCTCAAGGGCCGCATCGAGGTCCGCGGCGCCAAGAACCTCGTCACGAAGGCGATGGTCGCCGCCCTCCTGGGCGAGGAGCCGAGCCTGCTGCGCCAGGTGCCCGACATCTCGGACGTCCGAGTCGTCTCGGGCCTGCTCGAGCTCCACGGCGTCAAGATCGAGCGCGACACCGAGACGGGCGATCTGCACCTCGACCCCTCGAACGTCGAGCGCGCGCACATGGCCGAGATCAACGCGCACGCGGGTTCGAGCCGCATCCCGATCCTCTTCTGCGGCCCGCTCCTGCACCGGCTCGGAGAGGCGTTCATCCCCGACCTCGGCGGCTGCCGCATCGGTGACCGGCCGATCGACTTCCACCTCGAGGTGCTGCGCAACTTCGGCGCCGACATCCAGAAGCTCTCCGAGGGCATCCGCATGCACGCCCCGAACGGCCTGACGGGCGCGAAGGTCGAGCTGCCGTACCCCTCGGTCGGCGCGACCGAGCAGGTGCTGCTCACGGCCGTGCGCGCGAAGGGCCGCACGGAGCTGCGCAACGCGGCGATCGAGCCCGAGATCATGGATCTCATCAACATCCTGCAGAAGATGGGCGCGATCATCTCGGTCGACGCCGATCGCGTCATCCGCATCGAGGGCGTCGACCGGCTCACGGGCTACTCGCACCGGGCGCTGTTCGACCGCAACGAGGCCGCGAGCTGGGCGTCGGCGGCGCTCGTCACGAAGGGCGACATCTTCGTCGGCGGTGCGCGCCAGGGCGAGATGCTCACGTTCCTCAACGTGTTCCGCAAGGCCGGTGGCGCGTTCGAGATCGAGGACGACGGCATCCGCTTCTTCCACCCGGGAGGCGAGCTCAAGCCCGTCGTCATCGAGACGGACGTGCACCCCGGCTTCATGACCGACTGGCAGCAGCCGCTCGTCGTCGCGCTCACGCAGGCGCACGGCACGTCGATCGTGCACGAGACGGTCTACGAGCAGCGCTTCGGGTTCACCGACGCCCTCGTCGAGATGGGCGCCGACATCGAGCTGCACCGCGAGTGCCTCGGCGGCCAGTACTGCCGCTTCGGCCAGCAGAACTTCCTCCACTCGGCGATCATCTCCGGGCCCACGAAGCTGCACGGCGCGAACATCGAGGTGCCGGATCTGCGCGGCGGATTCAGCCACCTCATCGCGGCGCTCGCCGCGGAGGGTACGTCCACGGTCTCGAACGTCGGCATCATCTCGCGAGGCTACGAGAACTTCATCCAGAAGCTGGAACAGCTGGGAGCCGATTTCACGGTCGAGGGCTGAGCCGATGAGCGCCGAGAAACGACGCCCGAGCATCTTCTGGCTCCTCGCGGCGATCGCCCTGCCGCCCGCGAGCATCCTGTGGCGCTTCGACATCCGGGGGAAGCTGCCCGAGACGGGGCCGTTCATCCTGGCGCCGAACCACAACAGCGAGATCGACCCGCTCCTCATCGGCATTGCCGTGTGGAAGCTCGGTCGCGCGCCGCGGTTCATGGCCAAGGAGTCCCTCTTCCGCGTGCCCGTCATCGGTGCGCTCCTGAAGTGGTCCGGACAGATCCCCGTGACGCGGGATCCCCGCCAGGGCAACCAGAGCGCGATCGACGCGGCCCGCCACCTCGTCGAGACGGGGTCGGGCGTCATCGTCTACCCCGAGGGCACGCTCACGCGCGAACCCGATCTGTGGCCCATGCGCGGCAAGAACGGCGCGATCCGCGTCGCGCTCGCCGAGAACCTGCCCGTGTACCCGTGCGCGCAGTGGGGTGCCGAGGCGGTGCTGCCCCGCTACGGGAAGTTCCGTCCGACGTTCCGCGCGCGCATCGCGGTGCGCATCGGTGAGCCGATGGATCTCTCGCAGTACCTCGAGCGGCGCACGAGCGCGTCGGCCATGAACGCGGCGACCGCCGAGCTCATGGGCGAGATCACGGGGCTCCTCGAGACCGTGCGCGGCGCGACGGCGCCCGCGGAGCAGTGGGATCCCGCGAAGCACGGGCAGACCGAACACGGACGTCGCCTGACGGGCGACGGGCCCGCCGCGTCGTGAGCGAGTACTACCCGCCGACGACCGAGATCGGCATCGTCGGCGCGGTGCCGCGCGAGCGCGCGGAGCGGCTCGTCGTGCTCGGTGGCGGGAGCTGGGGCACGACGTTCGCGAAGGTGCTCGCCGACGCGGGCCACGACGTCGTCATGTGGGTGCGCCGGCCCGAGTCGGCCGTCGAGATCAACGACGCGCACCGCAACACGCGCTACCTCGCGGGCGTCAACCTGCCGCCGACGCTGCGTGCGACGTCCGACCTGGGGGAGGCGGTCGCGGGCGCCACGATCGTCTTCCTGTCGGTGCCCGCACAGACCGCGCGGGAACTCCTCGAGACGCTCCGCCCGATGCTCGCGCCGGGCACGGTCGTCGTCTCGCTCATGAAGGGCGTCGAACGCTCGACGGGATCGCGCATGTCGCAGCTCGTGCACGAGGTCGCGGGGGTCGAGGAGGGCCTCGTCGCCGTCGCCTCCGGTCCGAACATCGCGCTCGAGATCGCGCGCGAGCAGCCCACCGCGATCGTGATCGCCTCACCGCTCGAGGCGACCGCCGTCCGCGTCGCCCGGGTCGCGCGCAACGCCTACCTGCGTTCGTTCGTGAACCTCGACGTCATCGGCACCGAGTTCGGTGGCGTGCTGAAGAACCTCATCGCGATCGCGGTCGGCATCGTCGACGGCGTCGGCTACGGCGAGAACACGAAGGCCTCGGTCATGACGCGCGGACTCGCGGAGATCACCGACTTCGCGGTCGCGATGGGCGCGCGGCCCGAGACGATGATCGGTCTCGCGGGGCTCGGCGACCTCATCGCGACGTGCGAGTCGCCCATGTCGCGCAACTTCACCGCCGGCCGACTGCTCGGCCAGGGCTACGCGTTCCAGGAGGTCGTGCACCGCATGGAGCAGACGGCCGAGGGACTGCGCTCCGTCGGGCCCGTCCTCGCGCTCGCCGCCGAGCGCGGCGTGTCGATGCCGATCTCGCAGCAGATCCAGGACGTGCTGCTCGGCACGCTCGACCCAGCACGACTCGCGCCGCACCTCGCGACGTCGGACGACCACGACACTCCCCGGGGGGAATGACCAATGACACAGGGCACCACGTTCGCGAAACTCGCCGCCGATCCCGCCGCGATCGGCGCGGGCGACGGTCGGACGACCGTGATGGTGGTGTTCGGCGGCCGCTCGAGCGAGCACACGATCAGCTGCGCGACGGCGGGCGGCGTGCTCGGCGCGATCGACCGGGAGCGGTACCGCGTCGTCCCCGTCGGCATCACGCGCGAGGGCGCGTGGGTGCTCGAGGACGACGATCCCGCCGCGCTCGCGCTCGACCCGGAGAACCTGCCGGAGATCACCGACAACGGCACGCGCGTGCACCTGCCCGACTCGGTGCGCAGCCGCACCGTGCGGGTGAGCGGGACCGACGCGACGGGCGAACCCGCGACGATCGACCTCGGCGAGGTCGACCTCGTCTTCCCCATCCTGCACGGACCGTTCGGTGAGGACGGCACGGTGCAGGGCCTGCTCGAACTCGTCGGGCTCCCGTTCGTCGGCTCGGGCGTCCTCGCGGCGAGCGTCGCGATGGACAAGCACTTCACGAAGATCGTGCTGCGCGATGCCGGACTGCGGGTCGGCGACGGCGTCACGGTCACGCGCCACCGCTGGGACGCGGCACCCGATGCGGTGCGCGACGACGCGCTCACGGCGCTCGGCCTGCCCGTGTTCGTCAAGCCCGCCCGCGCGGGCTCGAGCGTCGGGGTCAGCAAGGTCCACTCCGCGGGGGAGTTCGCGGAGGCGATGCGCATCGCGTTCGCGGAGGACGACCACGTGCTCGTCGAGGGCGCGATCACCGGTCGCGAGGTCGAGGTGGCCGTGCTCGAGTCGCGCCCCGGCGAACGGGCGCGCGCGTCGGTCGGCGGCGAGATCGTCATGACGGGCGTCGAGTTCTACGACTTCGCCGCGAAGTACCTCGGCGCCGACGGTGTCGACCTCGTGTGCCCGGCCGATCTCGACGAACGGCGGCTCGCGGAGCTGCAGGACCTCGGTGTGCGCGCGTTCGAGGCGCTCGGCGCGGCCGGACTCGCCCGCGTCGACTGCTTCCTCACGGACGACGGCTTCGTCATCAACGAGGTCAACACGATGCCGGGCTTCACGCCCATCTCGATGTTCCCGAAGTGCTGGCAGGCCTCGGGCCTCAGCTACCCCGAGCTCATCACGGAGCTCATCGAGGTCGCGCTCGCGCACGCCGCCGAGGGCACCGACACGCGCGCCTGACGGCGCGGGGGACGCCTCACGGCGTCGTGCTGGGTCCGGTCCCGGTTGGTTCGGTGCCGACCGGGTCGGTGCCGGTGGGCGTCGGCGTCGCGTCGGCGGGCACCTCGAGCAGGTCGTCCGCACCCACGCAGCCGCTCGTCTCCGGCAGCCGTGTGACGGCGTCCTTGAGGTCCATGAGCACGGCGGTGCCGGAGATCGACGGATCCGCCGAGGTGTCGATGAGCACCTCGACGGCCGGCGTGCGACCGTAGCTCGTGTAGAGGTACGTCGGTGCCTTCGAGGCGTCCTCGATCCAGTCGACGCCGTCGAGGCTCACGCACCGCTCGGTGGAGGGGCCGGGCGACTCGACCCCGCAGCGCAGGATGACGCTCGCGGGATCGCCCCAGGCCCCCGTCGCCTGGGCGTTCGTGAGCCGCAGGCGGAGCCCGTCGACGGTCTCGGGGAGGCGCACGCTCACCTCGGCGCACTCGGGCGCCGCGGCGAGCGGCGCGGCGTGCGTCGGGACGGACGCGCCCTGACAGCCGCTGAGGGCGACGGCGGCGACGAGCAGGACCGGGGCCGCGACGAGGCGGCGGAGCAGCGTTGACATGTCGTCACGAGGCTATCGTGTGGGGATGCACGAACGGACGGCGGACGACGGAGCGCGCACGGTCGGCGAGGCGGGCGAACTGGAGACGCTCCGTCGGGTGCTGTCCGTGTTGCCGGAACCACCGGACGACGTCCTCGGCGCGGGGGACGACGCGGCCGTCGTCCCGGCGCCCGACGGCCGGTTCGTCGTGACGACCGACCTCATGGTCGAGGTGCCGGACTTCCGCAGGTTCTGGTCGCGCCCGGAGGAGCTCGGGGCGAAGGCGATCGTGTCGAACGCGTCCGACGTCGCCGCGATGGGTGCGACGCCGACCTCGTTCGTCATCGGCCTCGCGGTTCCCGGGACGACACCGCTCGCATGGGTCGAGGGCTTCGCGCGCGGGCTGCGCGATGCGATCGACGAGCTCGTACCCGGCGCCCACGTCGTCGGCGGCGATCTGTCGCGCGGCGAGCGCGTCCTCGTCTCGGTCACGGCGTTCGGTGATCTCGACGACGGCGCGCCGGTGCGGCGCAGCGGCGCGGCACCGGGCGACGTCCTGGCACTCGCGGGTGCCGCGGGCCGGAGCGCCACGGGCCTCGCGCTCCTCCTGCGTGCCGACGCGGATCCGGACGGCGAGCCGCCCCTCGGCAGCGTGCCCGACCGGTTGCGCGCGCTCGGTCCGGCCGCCGCCGCGGTCGTCGATCAGCACCTCGCGCCGGTCGCGCCCGTGCTCGCGGGCGCCGCGGCGCGCGAGGCGGGCGCGAGCGCGATGCTCGACGTCTCGGACGGACTGGCCCTCGACGCCGCGCGCCTCGCGCGCGCATCGGGCGTCACCGTCGATCTCGATCCGTCCGCGTTCGCCGACGACGTCGCGGCGAGCCGCGACGCGCTCCGCCTCGCCGCACCCGAGCTCGGTGCGGGGGAACTCGACGCGTGGGCGCTCGACCTCGTGCTCGGTGGTGGCGAGGACCACTCGCTGCTCGCGTCGTTCCCGCCCGGCACGGAGCTGCCGGCACCCTTCCACGCCGTCGGGCGGGTCACGGGCACGGTCGAGGATCGGCGGACACCGGCCGAACGCGCCGCGGGATTCGTGCCCGACGCCGACGGGGCACGCGTGACGGTCGGGGGCGAACCGCGTGTGCTCGGCGGCTGGGACCCCTACACGGCGCCGGGAGCGCGCACGCGGGGCGACGGCTGACGCGGCACCCCGCCGGGCCCGCGATCAGCGGACGCCGAAGGGGAGCCCCTGGAGCGGTGCGGTGGGCTGCTCGTCGGGGACGCGGGGCTCGTAGAAGTACAGGACGGTCTCGCCGTACCGCTTCGCGCGATCGAGGACGAGCCCGTCGGGGACGGACGGCTCGGGGGAGCGGCTGCTGCGCTCGAACACGATCGTCCCGACGGGGCGCAGGCGATCGACGAGGCCCTCGAGAACGACGTCGACCTCGTCCCCGTCGAGGTCGTAGGGCGGGTCCGCGAACACGATGTCGTAGCGGCCCGTGTCGCGCTCGAGGAAGGCGCGCACGCTCTGGGTCGCGACGTCGAATCTCGTGGCACGAAGACGCGTGGGACCGAGGCGGTCGCGCACGGCACCGACGTTCGCGCGCAGGAGCTTCGCGGCCCTCGGGGCCCGCTCGACGAAGACCGTGTTCGCCGCCCCGCGACTCGCCGCCTCGAGGCCGAGCGCGCCCGAGCCCGCGTACAGGTCGAGGACGTCCGCGCCGTCGAGCCCGATGCGCGATTCGAGGGCCGAGAAGAGGGCCTCACGGACCCGGTCGCTCGTCGGGCGCGTGCCCGAGGGGGGCACCGCGATCGCCGCGCCCCTCGCATCGCCGGCGATGATGCGTGTCACGCCGCAAGCCTAACCGCGGGGACGCGTGATCCGGGGGCGCCGCACCGGTCCGCGCGGATCCCGGGCGGGCCCGGTGAACGGCCCCGCGGGGCGGATCGGCGCGTCGCGAACGGGGCCGATCGGAGCGTTCGGCGTCCGGGGATGGCGCGAGTGTCGGCGGGGTGCGCGAAGATGGGACGGTACGCAGGCCCCGGGCGTGCGTTACCGGACCGTGACCCGTGCCTTTGACCTGTGGGAGGATGGACCACCATGACCGAAACCTCGTCGTCCGTCGCGTCCCCCCGGCGATCGGATCGTCTCGACGCGGCCGAGTTCGAACGATTGGTCGGGCTCGTGCGCGAGAACGTCCGATCGGTCGTCGAGGGCAAGGACGAACAGATCCACCTCGCGCTCGTCACGCTCCTCGCGGGCGGCCACCTGCTCGTCGAGGACGTTCCCGGCGTCGGCAAGACGGTGCTCGCGAAGACGCTCGCCGCGTCGATGAGCGCGACCGTGAACCGCATCCAGTTCACGCCCGACCTCCTGCCGTCCGACGTGACGGGCGTCGCCGTGTACGACCAGGTCGACCGACGGTTCGAGTTCCAGCCCGGACCCGTGTTCGCGAACGTCGTCATCGGCGACGAGATCAACCGCGCGTCGCCCAAGACGCAGTCCGCGCTCCTCGAGTGCATGGCCGAGGGGCAGGTGTCCGTCGACGGCGAGACGCACCGGCTCCCCGAGCCGTTCACCGTCTTCGCGACGCAGAACCCCTCCGAGATGGAGGGCACGTACGCGCTCCCGGAAGCCCAGCGAGACCGCTTCATGGTGCGCATGTCGATGGGCTACCCGAGCCGAGAGGCCGAGTACGGCATGGTCGCCTCGCGCGACGGGGGAGACCCGCTGCGTCGCCTGCGACCCGTCGTCTCGGCGGACGACGTGCGGCGCATGATCGAGAGCGCGGCGACCGTCTACATGGCGCCCGCGGTGGGACAGTACGTCGTCGACCTCGCACGTGCGACGCGCGAACACCCCGATGTGCGCGTGGGTGTGAGCCCACGGGCGAGCCTGCACCTCGTGGGCGCGGCCAAGGCGAACGCGGCCGTCTCGGGTCGCGACTACGTCGTCCCGGACGACGTCGCGCGGCTCGCGCCGCCCGTCTTCGCCCACCGTCTCGTCCTCAACTCGCGAGGTTCGCGTCCCGGCGGTTCCGACGGCGAGGCCGTCGTCGCGCAGATCCTGCAGCGCGTCCCCGCGCCGACCGCCGCGTAGCGTCGAGCGTATGGCGCCGACACCGGTCTCGAAGCGCCTCCGCCCGACGTCCCGGGCGTGGGGCCTCGTCGTCGTGGGGGCGATTCTGCTCATCGCGGCGTATCTGCTCGGCCGCGCCGAGCTCCTCGTGCTCGGCGCCTTCCTCGTCCTCATGCCGATCGGGACGTTCCTCCTGCGGCTCGCCTTCCGACCGCGCATCGTGGTCGACCGCTCGATCTTCCCGCGCACCATCGCGGTCGGCGATCGCGTCCGCGTCGTGTCGGAGATCCGGAACCGATCGGTCATCGCCCTCGAGCCGGTCTCGTACGTCGACCTCACACCGGGTGCGGCGAGGCGCAGCGTCGCGGGCGTCCTGCCGGCGATCGCGTCGCGCTGGCACCCGAACGAGCGCAAGCGACTGCGGCGCATCGCCTACGGCATCGACTCGATGCGGCGCGGCGTCCACGAGTTCGGGCCGCTCTACTTCGACAACTCGGACGGACTCGGCCTCACGAGACGCGTCATGCAGGTGGGCGAGCCCGAGGAGGTCGAGGTCTGGCCGCGCGTGCACGACGTCTCGGCGCTCGAACTGCCCGCCACGAGGGCCGGCGGCGAGGTCGAGACCGGGATCGCCTCCTCGGGTGACGCCGACGACGTGCTGACGCGCGACTACCGCCGCGGGGACGCGCTCCGGCGCGTGCACTGGCGCGCGACCGCCCGCGCGGGCGACCTTCGCGTCCGGCAGGAGGAGCACCACGCGGAGGTGTCGTCGCTCGTCGTGCTCGACACCTCGGCGTCCCCGGCGGACGAGGCCGAGCGAGCACCGGCGACCATCTTCGACGTCATGGACGCGGCGTCGCCGACGGCCGGGGCGAAGGTGGACGCGGCCTTCGAGCAGGCCGTCTCGGTCGCCGCATCCGTCATGGCGCACCTGCACGGTCTGGGGTACGAGGTCGAGCTCTTCGAGACGAACGAGGACACCGACGGCGAGACCGGGCACCGGGTCGCATCGGCGGATCCGCTCGGGCCGGTCATGCGTCGACTCATGCGGACCGAGCCCGACGGCCACCCCGCGGTGGGGCACCGTCCCGAATCGATGGGCGAGCTCGTGACGCGTGCCGAGCGACTCGGGCGCGCACCGATCGTCGCGGTCCATCGCGGGCTCGACGGGGAGGCCCTGCGCTCGCTGCAATCGCTCGGGTTCATCGGGAACCCGGCGATCGCGGTGCTCGTGTCCGACCGTGCCCCGTCCGCGAGCGTCCGTGCGGGGTTCGCCGCGAACGGCTGGCAGGTCGTCACGATGCGCGCGTCGGCACCCGACCCGTGGCGGACCGCTCGCGTGGAGGTGCGCGCATGACGACCGAACTGCGCACGAGGGTCGGCGCCAAGCCCGCGCCCGCGCCCCGGCCCACCGGCCGCGATCGACGCCACCAGCCGGGTGCGACGGGGTCCTGGCTCGTCACGACCGGCCTCGTCGTCCTCGTGCTCGTCGCCGCGTTCCTCCTCGCGCCCGCCTTCGACTCCGCCGGCTGGTTCGGGCCGGCCGCGATCGTCGCCTCCCTCGTCCTGGGGTCGGCGGCACTCGCCCGGTCGCTGTCCGGATCGATCCTGCTGCCCGCGATCGTGAGCGTCGTCGTGTCGTTCGCGACGATCACGACGGTGCTCGGCCCCGAGGATCCGCGCGACGTCTTCGCCGTCTGGGGACGCACGGCCGTCGCGGTCGTGACGCAGCTCGGCAGCGACGCGCCACCGCTCAGCGAGACGCCCGCGACGACCGCCGCGGTGCTCACGCTCGTCGCCCTCGTCGCGATCATGTGCGACTTCTTCGTGTTCGCGCTCCGCGGCCGTGTGTCGGCCGTGCTGCCCGTGCTCGCGTTCCCCGCCGTGCCAGTCGCGCTCGGCGTCCCGAACGTGCCGCTGTGGCCCTACCTGCTGCTCGCGATCGCGTTCGGCTCGTACCTCTACTCGTCGTCGGTGTGGCATCAGCGGATCGCCGACGAGGAGCTGCTCGACGCCGGCTCCCTCATCGATCGACGTGGCGCGAGCGGACTGCTCGGATCGCTCTCGGTCGTCGCCGCGGGGACGGTGCTCGCGATCGTCGCGTCGCTCGTCCTCCCGGCACCCACGGGAATCCCGGGCCTCGCCCCGAACGCCGCCGCGGTGCTCTCGACGAATCGCGTCAATCCGCTCATCGACCTCGGCCAGGATCTCCGCCGCGGCCAGGCGGTGGACGTGCTGCAGTACGCGACGACGCGAACGGAGGGCACGCTGCCCTACCTCACGCTCATGACGCTCGACACCTTCGACGCGTCGAACGATTGGGCACCCGCCCCGTTCGATGCGGGCGGCACGGCGGTCGAGGGCGCCGATCTGCCCCTCCCGCAGGGCCTCGATCCGTCGATGCCGATGACCCGGCAGACGACGAACGTGCTCGTCGAGGCGGGGGTCAGCGCCTACCTGCCGCAGCCGGGCCGGGCGCAGCAGATCGACGGGCTCACGACGGAGTACGTGCGCGACCCGGCGACGGGTGACATTCGTGAGGCAGCCGATGAGGCCCTGCAGCAGCGCTATGAGGTGACGAGTCTCGTCCCGTCGTTCACGCCCGATCTGCTCGGTCAGATCGACCCGTCGCCGCCCTCGGGCTTCGAGGAGTACACGACGCTGCCGGACGTCGCGGCGATCCAGGACGTGCGCGCGGTGATCGACCAGGTCGTCACGCCCGGCGCCTCGCCGTACGAACAGGCCCTCGAACTGCAGCAGTGGTTCCGCGGCGGTGCGTTCACGTACTCGGAGACCGCACCGATCGTCGCGGGATTCGACGGGACCAACGTCGACGCGGTCGTGGCGTTCCTGCGGGCGAAGGCCGGGTACTGCGTGCACTTCGCGTCCTCGATGGCGCTCATGGGGCGCATGCTCGGCATCCCGACCCGCATCCAGATCGGCTTCACACCCGGCGAACCGTACGCGCTCAACAGCGCCGGGCAGACCCTCTACAACGTGACGAGCGACGACCTGCACGCCTGGACGGAGCTCTACGTGCCCAGACTCGGCTGGGTCCCGTTGGAGACGACGCCGTCGGACGGCCTCGGGAATCTCGTCGCGGTCGCCTCGGACGAGCTCATCGCGGCACCCGATCAGACCATCGGCGCGTCGCCGGAGCAGACCCCGACGCCCGTGCAGACGGATCCGTCGGAGCCCGGCGGCACGACCCCGCCGCCGGCGGAGTCGGACGTCCCGCCCGTCCCGACCGAGACGATCGCCGAGCCGACACCGCCCGGCGACACGGGGGCCCCGGATGCGTCGACGGGCGAGGGCGACGAGGCGGGCGGCATCGCGGCCGCCGCCGTGTTCGGGGTGCTCGGCGTCGTGGCACTCGTCCTCGTCGGGCTGCTCGCCCTGCTCGCGATTCCGGCGATCACGCGGACGACGCTGCGCGCGAGACGCCGTTCCGCGGTGCTCGCGGGCGCCGTCGACGACGACCCCGACCATTCGCCCGCCGTCGTCGCGTGGCGGGAGCTGCTCGACGAGGCCGCCGATCACGGCGCGAGGATCCCGCGTGGGGCGGTGCCGAGCAAACAGGCGGCGAGGCTCGTCGCGCTCGGTTCGCCGCGCGACGGCGACCCGCGGACGGGGGAGCACGACCCGGCCCCGGTGGCGGATGCCGTTGCACGCCTGCGGGACGCCGTCGAGCGCGCGCGGTTCGCGCGCCCCGACCATCCGATCGACGACGAACCGGCCGCGCTCTGGGACGACGTGTCGCTCGTCGAACGCGCGATCCGGGAGGAGGCGTCGCGGCGCGCGCGCGTCCGAGCGGTGCTCGCCCCGGCCTCGCTCGTGAGCCGTCGACGGTGGGTGCGCCGCCCACGGGCCGCCGCTGGACGCCGCTCGTGAGCGAACGCGTCTCGATGGACGACGGGCTCGAGGCGCTCGTGGGCTCGCGCGTCTCGAAGCCGCTCGCGAAGGACTTCGGCATGCGCACGGTCGCGGACCTGCTGCACCATTTCCCGCGCCGCTACCAGAAGCGCGGTGAGCTGACCGCGATCGACGAGCTGCCGATCGGCGAGCACGTCACGCTCGTCGCGGACGTGCGGGACGTCCGCGAACGGAAGATGCGCAACCGTCGCGGGTCGATCCTCGAGGTCGTCATCTCCGACGGCCGCGGCATCGTGACGCTGACGTTCTTCAACCAGGCGTGGCGGGCGACCGAGCTCCGGCCGGGCAAGCGCGGCACGTTCGCGGGCAAGACGTCGATGTACCGCGGCGTCGTCCAGCTCGCGCACCCCGAGTACCAGCTCGACGACCCCACGGCGCAGGCGTTCGACGAGATCATCGAGCGCGGCTTCGCGGACCCTGACGATCCGACGGCCGCGACGCCCTCGACGGGTTCTGACGAGCGCCGCCGGGCGCAGGCGCGCGAATGGGCCGAGCGGCCGATGCCGATCTACCCCGCCTCGGCGAAGTTCACGAGCTGGAAGATCGCGGCGCTCGTCGCGACGGCGCTCGACGCGGTCGACGGCCCGGACGATCCGGTGCCGGCCGAGGTGCGGCGCGAGCGCGGGCTCATGGGTTATGCCGAGGCCCTGCGACTGCTGCACTCGCCCGAGACCTTCGCCGATGTGCACCGTGCCCGCGACGCGCTCCGCTTCACGGAGGCGTTCGTGCTGCAGGCTGCGCTCCTGCAACAGCGCGCGGCGATGCGGGCGACCCCGTCGACGGCGCGCGAGGCGATTCCCGGCGGCCTCCTCGATCGGCTCGACGCCCGCCTGCCGTTCGAGCGGACGGGCGATCAGGTGCTCGTCGGGGACGACATCGCACGCGACATCGCGGGCGAGGTGCCCATGCACCGGCTCGTGCAGGGCGAGGTGGGTTCGGGCAAGACGCTCGTCGCGGTCCGCGCGATGCTGCAGGTCGCCGAGTCGGGCGGTCAGTCCGCGCTCCTCGCGCCGACCGAGGTGCTCGCCGCACAGCACCACCGCTCCATCGTCGAGATGCTCGGGCCCGAGCTCTCGGCGGAGCTCATGCCCACGCTCGTGACGGGCGGCATGTCGACGAGCGATCGGCGCCGTGCGCTCCTGCGGATCGTGACGGGCGATGCGCGCCTCGTGATCGGCACGCACGCGCTCCTGAGCGATTGGGTCGACTTCTTCGACCTGGGGCTCGTCGTCGTCGACGAGCAGCACCGCTTCGGCGTCGAGCAGCGCGAGCAATTGCGCGCGAAGGGCCGTACGCCGCCGCACCTGCTCGTGCTCACGGCGACGCCGATTCCCCGGACGGTCGCCATGACCGTCTTCGGGGACCTCGACATCTCGACGATCGCGCAATTGCCGAGCGGTCGCGCGGGGATCGAGTCGTTCGTCGTCGGGACCTCGGAGCATCCGCGATGGCTCGAACGCGCCTGGGAGCGCGTCGCGGAGGAGCTCTCGCGCGGTCGACAGGCGTTCATCGTGTGTCCCGCAGTCGTGGCGGGCGAGCTCGAGGACGGTGTCGCCGCGTCGGCCGACGAGGCCGAGGCGGCCGACAACGAGCGGGGGATCGCGGCCGAGGGGTTCGAGAGCGGCGGCGACGCCACCCGCACCGAGAAGCCGTTCGGGCCGGGGCCCGCGTCGGTCGAGCAGGTCGCGGCGTTCCTGCGTGCGTCGCCGCTGTTCCGCGGGCGGACGGTCGCTGAGCTGCACGGGCGGTTGCCGAGCGACGAGAAGGACGCCGTCATGCGCGCGTTCGCCGCGGGCCGCACCGATCTGCTCGTCGCGACGACCGTCATCGAGGTCGGCGTCAACGTCCCGAACGCGAGCGTCATGCTCGTGCTCGACGCCGAGCGGTTCGGCGTCTCCCAGCTGCACCAGTTGCGGGGCCGGGTGGGGCGGGGGGAGCACGCCGGGCTGTGCCTCCTCGTGACGTCGAGCGAGCCGGGCACCCCGGCACGCGGTCGCGTCGACGCGGTCGCGTCGACGCTCGACGGCTTCGAGCTCGCCCAGCGCGACCTCGAGCTGCGGCACGAGGGCGATGTGCTCGGGACGGCCCAATCGGGGGGTCGCTCGTCGCTCAAGCTGCTGCGGGTCGTGCAGGACGCGGACGTCATCGACGACGCCCGCGCCGTCGCGGGCCCGCTCGTGGACGCCGATCCGGCACTCCGCTCGGTGCCCGCGCTCGCCGCCGCGATCCGTCGCCTCCACGACGCGCAGCGCGAGTTCCTCGGCAAGTCCTGACCGCGCGCCTCGCGGGTTCGCGCGCAGGGGTACGCTGTCGGGCGGACCGGTGGTCGTGGGCGCGTCCGCGCCGTGCGCCACCGGCGGCGCACGCGGTGCGGTTTCGGCCGACCGGGCGCCGAAGCCGTCCGACACGAGGAGCCCTTCCCGCACATGCGCACGTACGCCGTCCAGCCCGCTGTCCGAGTGAGTGCCCTCGGAGCGCTCTTCGCCCTCGCCGTCGTGCTGCTCGGCATCGCGTGGGCGCCGGGTGCGCAGGCGCACGATCAGCTCGTCTCCTCGACGCCCGCGGACGGCGAGACGCTCGAGGCGGCGCCGACGGAGGCCCAGCTGACGTTCTCGGCCGACATCGAGCAGGTCGGGATCGCGTTCGTCCTCACGGATGGGTCGGGTGAAGTGCTCGACCTGCCGACGGTCCCGGCCCTCGACGGTGCGGTCGTGACGGTCGCGCTGCCGGCGCTCGAACCCGGGAGCTATTCGCTCGAGTGGCGCGTCGTGTCGAGCGACGGGCACCCCATCTCGGGAACGATCGGGTTCACGGTCGGTGAGCCCGAGCCGGCCACGCCGACCGCGACCCCGACGGCGGCCGCGGGGGCGGCGGACGAGGGCCGCGCACTCCCGCTCTGGGCGATCGTCGCGATCGCGATCGGTGGTGTCGCGGTGATCGGCGGCGCGCTCGTCGCGCTCATCGGCAAGATGCGTCGCGGTTGATCGGTCGGCCAGCGCCGGTCGGTGGGTCGCTTGTGCGATGCGAACGGCTCGCGCGGCGTGCCGCGTGACGGATTCGACAGAATCCTGGCCGCACGGCCGAACCGGTCGCACGCGCCCGCTCACGCCTCGTAGGCTGTGCGCATGAGCAAGATCGCTGTCGTCCCCGGGTCCTTCGACCCGGTCACGCTCGGACATCTCGACGTCATCGCACGTGCGGCGAACGTGTTCGACGAGGTGCACGTGCTCGTCGTCCACAATCCCGGGAAGACGGCGCTCCTGCCCATCTCGCGTCGCGTCGAGCTCATCGAGCAGTCGATCTCCGACGCGGGCATCCGCGGTGACATCCGCGTCGCGAGCTGGTCGATGGGGTTGCTCGTCGACTACTGCACGGACGTGGGTGCGGGGGTCATCGTGAAGGGCATCCGCTCGCAGCTCGACGTCGCGTACGAGACGCCGATGGCGATCGTGAACCGCGACCTCGCCCGGGTGGAGACCGTGTTCATGCTGCCGGACCCGAAGAACGGGCACGTGTCGAGTTCGCTCGTCCGGCAGGTCGCGTCGCTCGGTGGTGACGTGTCGCCGTACGTCCCGGTGGCGGTGAAGGACTACCTGCAGGGCGACATGGACACGACGATCGAGTGATCGCCGTCGGCGGACGCCCGCCGCTCGCGGCGTCGTCCCGCGTACACTGCCCGTGTGGCTCGATCCCCCTTCCTCGTCAACGTCCACTCGCTCGTCGGCAAGCCCGGCACGATGCGAGAACTCGAACTCGACCTGCCCGTCGCCGAACACATCGGCGAGGGGCTGATCGCCGTCCCCGAGGGATCGACGGCGCACGTCGACGTGCGACTGGAGAGCCTGCACGACGGGATCCTCGCCTCGGGTGATGCGCGTGTCGAACTCGCGGGGGAGTGCAGCCGCTGCCTCGAACCCATCACCGACGAGCTCGAAGTCGATTTCGCGGAGCTCTTCGCGTATGCTCGGGACGAAGCGTACGAATACGTGGTGGAGGCCGACCATGTCGACCTCGAGCCTGCTGTTCGCGACGCGGTGGTCCTCGCACTGCCGTTCCAGCCGGTCTGCCGGCCGGACTGCCTCGGGCTCGACCCGGCGACGGGTGAGAAGCTCCAGCAGCCTCTGCCCGATCGGGCGGAACCCACGGACCCCCGTTGGGCAGCGCTGACGCAGTTCGACGCTTCAGATTCCGCACCCGCCTCGCCCACCGAGTAGGGCCGCGGGGGAGTGCGCCGCCAGGTGCGGGCGCGCTGAACATCCGACATGAAGAGAGGTAGGAGCCCATGGCTCTCCCCAAGCGCAAGATGAGCCGCTCGAACACGCGTTCGCGTCGCTCGCAGTGGAAGGCGTCGGTGCCGACGCTCGTCAAGACCGTCGAGAACGGCAAGGTCGTCTACAGCCTCCCGCACCGCGCGAAGCTCGTCGAGGACCAGGCCGGCACGCCCCTGTACTACGAGTACAAGGGCCGCAAGGTCGCCGACGCGTAACGCGTCCGGCGACACGCACGTGCGTATCGAGGACCCCGAGGCGACACCGTCGGCACAGCTGGCGGAACGCCTCGGGGTCGTCGTCGATCCCGAGCTGTTGGATCTCGCGCTCACGCATCGTTCGTTCGCGTTCGAGCACGGCGGGATCGGCCACAACGAGCGGCTCGAGTTCCTGGGGGACTCGATCCTGGGACAGGCGACGACGGTCATGCTGTATCGCGCGCATCCGAAACTCGACGAGGGGCAGCTCGCGAAGCGTCGCGCGGCGCTCGTGTCGACGGTCGCGCTCGCCGAGATCGCGCGGGGTATCGGGCTCGGCGCCTACCTGCATCTGGGGCGTGGTGAGCACCTGACGGGTGGTCACGACAAGGACTCGATCCTCGCGGACACGCTCGAGGCGGTCATCGGGGCGACGTATCTTTCGGCGGGTCCCGACGTCGCGACGGATCTGGTGCTGCGGCTCATCGAGCCGCTCCGCGATCAGGCGGATCGCTTCGGTGCGGCGATGGATCCGAAGACGTCGCTGCAGGAGCGCGCGACGGCGCTCGGGGCGACGGCGCCGGTGTACGCGGTGACGGGCACGGGCCCGGATCACGATCGCGTCTACGAGGCGACGGTGACGGTGACGCGTCGCGGTGACGTGTTGACGCGCACGACGGGCAGCGGCACGTCGAAGAAGCACGCCGAGATGGCGGCGGCGCTCGATGCGTGGACGCGCCTCGGCGCGCTCGACGCGGGCGTGTAGCGCGTGCCCGAACTCCCCGAGGTCGAGGTCGTGCGGCTCGGGCTCGAACCGGTCGTGACGGGTGCGGTCGTGCGTGCGGTGGAGGTGCTCGACGAGCGATCGCTGCGGCGGCACGAGGGCTCGTCGGAGCAGTTCGCGGGGCTTCTCGAGGGGGCGCGGCTCGAGGCGCCGCGGCGTCGCGGGAAGTTCCTGTGGGTGCCGATCGAGGGGCGCGACGAGGCGCTCGTGGGGCATCTGGGCATGAGCGGGCAGTTGCTGTTCCGTGAGCCGGGGGCGGCGGCGCCGCGGCATCTGCGGGTGCGGTTGACGCTGGAGGGGCCGAACGGTCGCTACGACGTCGTGTTCGTGGATCAGCGCGTGTTCGGGTCGCTCGCGGTGGACGTGTTGCGCCCGGCGCCGGATGCGCCGGATGATCCGGCGGAGCGGGTGCCGGGGCAGGTGGTCCACATCGCGCGTGATCCGCTCGATGCGCGATTCGACGACGAGGCGTTCGTCGCGGCGTTGCGGCGGCGGCGCTCGCCCGTGAAGGCGGCGCTGTTGGATCAGTCGCTCGTGTCGGGCATCGGCAACATCTATGCGGACGAGGCGCTGTGGCGTGCGCGCGTGCACTTCGCGCGGCAGGCCGATGGGCTGTCGGCGCGCACGGTGCGTGGTCTGCTGGGGCACGTGCGGGACGTGTTCGCGCAGGCGCTCGTCGAGGGCGGTACGTCGTTCGACGCGCAGTACGTGAACGTGAACGGGCAGGCGGGGTATTTCGCGCACTCGCTCAACGCGTACGGTCGGGAGGGACAGCCGTGTCCGCGCTGTGGGACGCCGCTGCGGCGGGTGCCGTTCGCGAATCGTTCGTCGCACTTCTGCCCGCGCTGTCAGCGGCTGCGCTGAGCGTGGCGAGGGAGGCCGTGAACGCCGGGACCGCATCGCCGAGCGCCGCGAAGTAGTCGCGATCAGCGCGCTCGACGGCGGCGTTGCTGCGGTTCACGAGCGAGACGCCCGCGTCGGTGATCGTCACGAGGCGTGCGCGGCCGTCGCTCGGGTGTGTGTGGCGTTCGATGAGGCCCTTCGCCGCCAGGGCGCGGAGGACCTGCGAGGTCATCATGGGGTCGGTCGCGGCGCGTTCGGCGAGGTCCCGCTGGGTGACCGGCGTGGCCGTGCCGAGCGAGGCGAGGACGGCGAGGAGCACGAACTGCACGTGGGTGAGGTCGAACGGGGCGAGCGCGGCGCGGATCTCGCGTTGCCAGGCGTTCGTGACGCGCCACAGCATGAGGCCGGTGCTTGCCTGTGGGTCGGGATACGAGGTGTCGAGCGTCCCGATCATGCGTGCATCGCCTCCGTGATGATCTGGACGTCGTGGGCGTCGAGCGGGAGGAGCCCGAAGCGGAGCTGGTGGCCCCAGTCGGGTGTGTGCGTCAGGTGGAGTCGGGTGCGGAGCTCCGCGAGCGGGACGGGGCGCGCGGGGAGGTAGTCGATGCGTCGCCGGTAGGGCGTGAAGGTGCCTTCGTCGGCCTGCCAGATGTCGTCGTCGGGAAAGATGCCGAGGGCGGTGAAGTGCTGGTAGGGGGTGCGATCGCCTCGCTGTTCGGTCGGGGAGTAGTAGATGAGGGTGTCGCCGGCGTGCATGCGCGCGAGCGGGGCGCGCTTGCCGTGGTTGATCTGCGCGATGCCCAGGCTGACGCCACGATGTACGTGGGCGGCGGAGACGACGCCGAGCCAGCCGCGGGTCATGCGCGGTCCAGGTGGCGCAGGGGGCCGCGCGAGCCAGACCGGGTCGCGCCGACGCTGCTCGCGGCGAGGACGCGCGGCCAGATCGGGGCGAGCTGACGGATCGGGTCAGGCTGGCGGATCGGGTCAGGCTGGCGTTTCGGGTCGAGCGGCCCGGCGACACCAACCGCTGCCCCGGCGTCCGTCGGCGTGAACCGGTGTCCGAACACGAGGTTCGCGCCGGGGAGGGAAGCCGTGTTCGCGCATGCCCGGTCCGGTTCGAACGTCATGGCGGTGAATGCAGCAGCCGGGCCGGATGCCGGGCGAATTCGTCCCCGTGCGCAGCTCGCCGCGGGACCGGCGTCCGACACCTCCCGCGCAGCGGTGTCCCCGGCAGGCCACCCCTCGGCGTCCGTTTGATACTCGGGGTTCGTTCGATGGGAGCACGCGAGGTGCGTGAGGTGGGTCGTGGCTGCGTCGCACGAATCGACGATCTTCATGCCCTATAGCATGCGCGCTTAGTAGTTTTTCGGCAAGGGTGTCGCGGCCGGCGATGTTGCGGCTCCGTTCGGGTGTGCCGCCGTCTCGGTTTGGGTGCAGCTACACCGGTGCTCGTGTCTACGCTCGTTGCTTGTCGTGCGCTGCGTCGTGTACGCCGCGCTGTGCGCAGTAGTCGTGCGTCTGCGTCCGGTGTTCGAGGACGCCGGCTCGCTGCGTGTGACGCTGCGTGTGACGCTTCGCGTGTCGCTTCGTTCAGAAGGGTGGCGGTTCGTTCCCGGCGTCGGAGTCGGAACCGGCGTGCGCCTCGGTGCGGGTTCTCCTCGGCCGGTGTCCGCGAGGCCCGACTCGGTGTCGTGCGGTCGTGGGTGCGTCGTCTTCGGGCACGGGGTCGAACTCGAACTCGGCTTCCATGCTCGTGCGTGGACGTTCGGTGACCGGTCGAATGGTGGGCGCGATCGCGTGTTCGGAGGTGTCAAGCGCACGAACGAGCCCTGCAGGCTGTGCCGGGCGATCGTCCCCGTCCGGGCGGCAGCCGTCGCCGCCAGGCGAGTGGTCGCCACCGCCTGGTGGGTCGCCACCGCCTGGTGGATGGTCGCCTCCGCGTGGTAGGTGGTCGAGGTCATCGTCGTGGTAGGCCCATGGGGGACGGAACCGTGGCCCGATGGGGCTGGGCCGGTCGCTGTACCGGTCGCCGCCCGGTGAGAACCACACCAACCGCCCCGGTTCGTGCTGTTCGACTCGCCAGCGGGTGGCGTGCTTGAAGGTGTGGTGTCGGCGGCACAGATGGGCCATGTTCCCGAGCGAAGACGTGCCACCGTCGGTGACCGCGATGGTGTGGTCGATATCGCAACGCCGTGCGGGGCGGGTGCAGCCAGGGAAGCGGCAGTGCCCGTCACGGACCCGGAGGAACTCGCGCTGCGCCGCGGTCGGGAAGCGGGTGTCGCTCTCGCGAGCGACGCCCGTGATCGGATCGGTCAGGACCCGCAGGAACGAGGGTGCACGCGAGGCGAGTTCCCGCGCCTGTTCCACCGGAACCGGCACCACGCCGTCCAACAACGCGGGATCATCACCACCATCGAGGAGCGACAGGACGGGCACCGTGATCGCGACCCTGGCGTTGATCCCGCCAGCTGCGCCGTGCGGTGACCCGCACCCCTCTGCGGGGTCGCTGGTGAGGACGAGTTCGCACAGCAGGTCCGCGCGGATCTGATCGTGCGTGCGAGGTTCGTCCGGCCCGGCGAGGGCTTTGGCCTGTTCGGTGAGGCGGTCGAGCATCGCCGCCCCGAGCAGGGTCGGGACGAGTGCTTCGAGTCGGCTCATGCCGTCGTCCTCGTGCACGACCCGCACCCCGCGCTGTTCCCGTGCGATCTTGTGGCGCTCGTCGAGGCTCTCCCGCATGAGCGTCTGCGCGGCGCGCCGAGCGCGAGCCCGCAACCTGGCGGGCGTCTCCCGCGAGGCCCCATGCACCACCGCTCGCTCGTACGCCTTGCGGGCTTCGTCGTCGGGAAGCCTGCGTCCTTCGGCGAGGATCACGCGCACGTGCGCGAGCGAGAGGTGCCCATCGCGGAGCATTCCTTCCGTGGCGGGGAACGCGTCGCGAAGCATGAGGCTCTCGCCGAGTTCACGAGACACGACCGGTTCGGACCTGCTGGTCGCGAGGGCGAGTTGGGCGGTGCGTTCACGCATCGCCGTCACCACAGCGTCGTCGCTTCCGGGGTGCTCTTCTCGGGCGTTGGCGAGGGTTGCTTCGTGGATGAATGCGAGCAGTTCCGCGCGGCGGGCTTCGGCTTTCGCGATGAGCTTGTCCTCGGCACGGATCGCGTCCAGCGCGAGCGCGAACGCTTCGTCGTGCGAACCGAGCCCATCCAGCGATTGCAGCCGCATCATGAACAGATCGTGCGGCGGGACCGTCGCCTGACCACGAGGCCGAGAGCGCGAGTCACCACCGGCCGGTGGGCGCGCGTCACCGCCGGCCGTCGGACGCGGGGTCGCGTCCGGGGCCGGGGCGGCGGTGGTGCCGTCGGGCTCGTGATCGTTCATACCCACACCCCATCACCACCCACGGACAATCCGACCCGGCACAGGATCAGAGCCGGAATCGAGAACGGGAACGGTGACACCGTGCACCCGGCGGAGGTGCGACCACGGGAGCCTGCGACGGCGCGCAACACCACCGGCCGCGAGACGCGGGGTCGCGTCCGGGGCCGGTGCGGCGACAGTGCCGTCGGGCTCGTGATCGTTCATACCCAACACTCCATCACCACCCACGGACAATCCGACCCGGCCCAGGAATGGGGTAGGAATCGGGAACGGGGACGGTGACGCCGTGGACCCGGATAGGTGCGACCGCGAGAGCCCGCGACGGCGCGCGTCACCGCCGGCCGTCGGACGCGGGGTCGCGTCCGGTGCCGGGGCGTTGGTGCCGTCGAGCTCGTGATCGTTCATGCCCACACCCCATCACCACCCTCGGACAATCCGACCAGGCCCAGGAGCGAGCACTGGAACGAGATCGGGACCCGGGACGGGGAAACCATGGACTGCTGACAGGTTCGAGCTCGACCTCCCGCGTAACGGCACGCGTCACCGCCGACCGCGGGCCACGGGACTGCGTCCGGTGCCGGTGCCGGTGCGACGCTGGTGTCGTCTGGCTCGTGATCATTCACTCCCACACTCGATCACCACCCACGGACAGCACGACCAGCAGTACGAGACCGGGACGCGGAGCCGGCCGAGCAAGGATCGTGCGAGGATGCCGGAAGGGCGAGGCGAGTGCGACGCCCGGCGGGATCGTCGCGAACCGACCGAAGGAGTGGCCAGATGGACCATCTCCCTGCACCGTCGGATCCGGCACAGGCCCCGCCCCCGGACACGCCCGTGCCGTGCGCCGTCGTCACCACGCTGGATCGCCTCGGGCTCGTCGCTCCCGTCACCCGGCCGGTGTGGCGCAACAGCGTCGGAGGCCTCACCTTCGCGATCACGGACGGCGACGCCCCCGCAGCTGCTCAGTTCTATGTGAAGTGGAACCCACGCACCACCGGTGAATCGCTCGCCGATGAAGCGGAGCGGCTGCGGTGGATCCGCGACCGGCACCCGGCTCCCGTTGTCGTCGAACTCATCGCCGACGAGCACGAGGAGATCCTCGTGACAAGAGCGCTCCCCGGTTCGTCCGCCGTGGCCGAACGATGGGTGGCCGACCCCGACACCGCACTGCGAGCCCTCGGCGAGGGCCTCCGCCGCCTGCACGACATGCCGGTCGAGGGCTGCCCCTTCGAGTGGAGCGTCGCTCGGCGACTCGAGGCGGACGGGATCCCGGCGGACGCGGTCGGGCCGGCCCCCGACATCGACCGCCTCGTCGTGTGCCAGGGCGACCCGTGCGCGCCGAACACGCTCCTCGACGATCACGGCTCGTTCCTCGCGCACGTCGACCTGGCGCGCCTCGGCATCGCCGACCGGTGGGCCGATCTCGCCGTCATGTCGATGTCGCTCGAGTGGAACTATCCCGAGCGCGACGAACGCATCTTCTGGGACGCCTACGGCGTCGAGCCGGACGTCCGACGGATCGACTACTACCGCCGGCTCTGGGACGCGACGTGACCGAGCGCCTCCCACTGACACGCCGGCCGAGTGTCCCCGACGGGTGAGGGCTCGACCGGTGAGCAGTCGGCCCGGCGTCGACGACGCACCCGCCGCCTACCCCGGACGTTCGTGACGGCGTCGACCACACGATCGATCGCGTACAGCGGAGGACGATCCTGATCACCCACGGGACGCGTGGGATCGGGAGGGCCTGCGCGCTCGCGCTCGCACGCAGGCGGACGTTCTCGTGGACGGCGATCCACGCGACGATCGTGCAGCCGTCGACGCCCCTGCGCTGGTTCGTGACCTCGGTGCCGAGTCGCTGACGGTGCGCCGATCCAACGACCGACGAGGGAATCGATGCATTGTTCGCCGCCGCGAGCGCGTGGTCGTCGCCGATCGACGGGGTCGCCGACAATGCTGGGACGACTCCGCACATCTGGCCGCCCGTCGACACGCCGGCGAGCGCGATCCGGCACGTGATCGGCCTCGACCTCACGTCAGCGGTGCTCGTCGCCAGACGTGTCGCGCACGTCCTGCCCGACGGGCGCGCTCGTGAACGTTTCGTCCGGCTGGCGACGACCGGCGCGCGGCGAGTGCGTGCACGACGCCGCGGCGACGGCCGGTACCGACACGCTCAGGACGGGGCTCGCCTCGAGCTCCCGGCGCGACGCGTTCGGGTCGTCGGCGTCGCGCCCGGCACGACCGACGCGGACGTGCACGCGGCTTCGGGTGATCCACCTCGAACCGAACGCGTCGCTGCCCGGCATCCGCCCGGCACTCGCCGGCCGCGTCGGGCACCCGGAGGAGATCGCGTCCGTCGTCGCATTCGCCCTGTCGGATGCTGCCCCACACGTTTCGGGAGCGACGATCCGCGTCGCGGGTTGCGCCTAGGCTGTGTTGATCAAGTCGGTCTTGATCCAGATCAGGGTGGCAGCGAGGCAGATCGCGGCACGGTAGTTGCGGGCGGTCTTGTCTGATCGCATCGCGATGCCGCGCCACTGCTTGAGGCGGTTGAAGCAGCGCTCGACGACGTTTCGACCTTTGTAGCGCTCCTGCTGTTGGTCGCCGAAGTCGATCGGCCGGCCCGGCTTCTTGCGGCGGTGGGCGATCTGGTCGTCGCGTTCGGGGATGGTCGCGGCGATCCCGCGCTCCCGCAGCCAGGCCCGGTTCGCCTTCGACGGGTAGCCCTTGTCGGCGAGCACCCGGTCCGGACGAGTCCTCGGCCTCCCCTTCCCGACGCGAGGGACGCGGATGTCCTCGAGCACCGCGGTCATCATCGTGGTGTCATTCACGTTCCCGCCGGTGACCACCATGCCCAGCGGCCTGCCCCGCCCGTCAGCGACCAGATGTACCTTGGTCGTCAGCCCGCCGCGAGACCGTCCGATCCCGTGATCAGGCGGCTCGAACCACGGATTCTTGTGATTCGACAGAGCCCCCTGTGGTGCGGGCGAGGGTCGCGCCGTGCTGATGCACGCGCGCGATGGTCGAGTCGATGGACACGACCCAGTCAATCTTCCCCGCCGCGTCGGCCTGCTTCTGCGCCTCGGCAAGCAACTTCTCCCAGGTGCCGTCCTCGGCCCACCGGTTGAACCGCTTGTAGATCGAGTTCCACTTCCCGAACCGCTCTGGCACGTCCCGCCACGGCGCCCCGGTGCGGTACTTCCACGCCATCCCCTCGACCGCAAGGCGGTGATCCGCCCACGGCCGCGACCTTCCCGTCGGGACCGGCATCAGCGGCTCCAGCACGGCCCACACCTCATCAGAGACCTCGTGTCGCGTCACCGTTCAAGACTCGCCCACCGCAACCCGAAACCACTTGATCAACACGGCCTAGGGCGTGTCTGACAAAGCCTGGGCCCAAGCGATAGCAGAGTGGATGAGGACGGCGGCGCGGTAGAGGATTCAGCCCGCGGTCGATTGGTCGAGTACGTAGATGGTGGTGCCGCCCGCGTCGCGGTAGGTCGCCATGAACCCGTCGGGGATCTCTGCGGGTGCTTGCAGGACTTCGAGCGCCGCCGGTCGGGCGTCATGGAACGTCTGCACGTTGTCCACCACGAGCATCGGCCCTGCGACTGCGGTCGGATCGTTCGAGTCGAGCATGATCTGCACTTCGCTTCCGGGAAGAGTGATGGCGGCGGTGCTGTCGCCTTCGCGCCAGACCTCCTCGAATCCGAGATCGCGATAAGTCGCGAGCGTGGCGTCAAGGTCGGTGGTCGGCAAGAAGAGGAGTTCGAGCTTCATGGGTCCATCACTTTCGCGTCGTAGCGGCTTTTCCTCAGAGCATAATGGCATTATGTGGTTATGCGCGAGTGGATTCCGATCTCAACTTCGCCGAAGGGGCGTCTGGCGCTCGCGGCGGTCAAAGAGTTCGGCGCACGCCCCTTTGGCGATGTGACGGTCGGTGAGCTCGCCGCCGCGGCCGACGTGACCACCGGAGCGATCTACCATCACTTCGGCAGCAAGCTCGGCCTGTACGCCTTCGTTCGGCGCGACGTCGAACGAAGGCTGATCGACCGCATGGAGGGCGCTGCCGAGTTCGCGAGGCAGCACGCGGTGCGTGCCGCGCTGCAGGTCGGGTTCGATTTCGCAACCGGGCAAGGATTCCTACACCTGCTCGCCCAGCCGCCTCTCGGCGCTGAAGACGATCTGCTGGTGGAAATGCTCCACCAGCTCCTTGCGCCGCGCAAGGAGCCGGTGGGTCAGGTGCTCGCGGCTGGCTGGCGGGCGGCATTGCTCGCGGTGGCTGGTGGCGTATCCGTGAACGACGCCAGGGATGCGCTGTCGGCGCTGAACTACTAGGGCGCGGCTGACCGAGGGTGCGTCTGCGGACTGAGAGCCTTGAACACGTGTCACGGTTTCAGTCGCTCTCGGATGCTCAATGGTCGTTGATCGAGCCGATGTTGCCGAAGCCGACGGGCAGTCCAGGGCGGAGATTCTCGGATGCAAGGTCGATGGTCGAGGGCATCATCTACCGGCATCGGTGCGGGATCGCGTGGCGAGACTTGCCCGAGGTATTCGGGCCGTGGCAGACGGTGTGGACCTGGCATCACCGCCTCGCTGCGGAGGGAGTCTGGGACACGATCGTGTCCGCGCTGATCGCGCAGGCCGATGCTGAGGGCCTGGTCGATTGGTCGGTATCGGTGGATTCGACAATCGCTCGCGCGCATCAGCACGCGACGAACACCACCCGTCTCACGGGGGCTGGATCGAATTACACAATTCCGGCCGTCGAGCCGCCTGATCACGGCATCGGCCGCTCACGAGGAGGCCTGTCCACGAAGATCCATCAGCTCGTCGATGGCAACGGGCTGCCGCTGGTGACGCTGATCACTCCGGGGCAGGCCGGCGACTCGCCGATGCTGCTTCCCCTGCTCGAGCAGCTACGCGTGAAGCGTGATAATGGCCGGCCCCGCACCCGGCCGGACGCAATTCGCGGCGATAGAGCATACTCGTCACGCGCGATCCGCTCGCACCTGCGCGGACGCGGCATCAAGGCCGTGATCCCGGAACCGCGCGACCAGCAGGGGCACCGCAGGAGGCGCGGCTCACACGGCGGCAGGCCCGTCGGACTCGACGTCACCGATTATAGAAACCGCAACGTGATCGAGCGCCGCTTCTGCCATACCAAGCAATGGCGCGGCCTCGCCACCCGCTACGACAAACACACGATCGTCTACCGCGCCGCCGTCCTCATCCATGCCGCCGTCGCCTGGGCTCGGGCTTTGTCAGGCACACCCTAGCACCGCCGTGCGGCGACGCTGGCGTTCGCGCGTGAGGAGCGTGCTCACCGGAACGACATGATGGCGGGAGCAGTGTTCGTGCAGATGGTGCGGGGATGAGCGTACGCACGGATGCTGCCAGGATCAGTGTTCGCGGAGGTAGAGGAGCATCCGGTCGTCCCGCCCCGGCTCGATGTTCACGAAACCGTGCCGTTCGTAGAAGCGGCGAGCGTCGGTGTCGGCCTCGTCGACGCCGATGTGCATTTCCCGCGACCCCTGGGACTCCGCGAACGCGAGTGCGGCCGCGAGCAATGCGCCGCCGACCCCTCGAGCACGGAGCGGCGGCACGACGTACAACTCCTCCAATTGCACGAGCGGGCCGTCGAAGTACGGTGTCGGGCGCAGACTGAGCAGCGCGAAACCGCACGAGGCGCCGTCCGGACCCTCGGCGAGGAACGCCACGAGGCCCGGGCGCGCGAGCAGCGCACGGAATCGCGCCTCGAACTCGGCGGCGCCCGGCGTCGGCGTCGCGAACTCGACATTGAAGTCGTACAGGAGGACGGCGAGGACGGACGCATCCGCGTCAGTCGCGAGACGGATCGCAGCGATGTCGTCGGCCATGTCCGTCCCGTTCCCTTCCGCGTGGGGCACCGGCGCCGTTCGTGTCGCGCTCCGGGCCGTGGACGAACCTTGCCACGGTTCGATGGGCGATTCCCGCTGGCGGACGAGCATGGCCCCGCCCCCTGGCGCTCGCCGACCCGCACGTGCATGCCGCCGAACTCGTCGTCGTTCCCGTTAGAACGAAGATCCTCGCCCCATGTCGATGAACTTCCTGCTCGCCGTCCTGCCGAACACCGACGCGTCGCGATTGGTACGTGATCCCACCGAAGCCGCGACCGACTTCCACTCCACGTCCGCGCCGTTCGCCGAGGGGGCGTACGTCGCCCAGGCGGGCCCTCACGCTGTGCTGGTCGATGCCACGGCCGAGCTGTTCTCGCTCGGGAAGTCATCGTGGATTCCGGACGGCACGGCGCTCGTCACGCTCGGCGGAACGTCGGACGTCTACGGGTTCGAGGTCTTCGGAACATCGCCTCGAGAGCGTGTGGTGGAGTACGGCGACATCACGGTCGACACCGGAACGCCTGTGCCCGCAGAGGAGGTGCTCGCGGGTGACGATCAGGAGGACGCGCACCTCGAACTGGCCGCGCGGCTCGCGGGCATCACGGTGCGCGAGCTGTTCGGGCTCGAATGGCGCCCCGTCGCGCCCAACCTTCTCTGAGCGCCATCGAATAAAGCCGGGTTGTTGCTACCGGGCCCCGGGCCCGGTAGCAACAACCCGGCTTTATTTCGGCGCTTCGGAGCGCAGGCCCGAACGGCTGGTCAGCCCTCGCGGTGGGCCTCGAGCTCGAGATCGATGAACGCGGCGATGAGGGCACGGTAGGTCCGCTCGACGACGTCCGGGGAGGCGCCCGCCTCCTCGGCGAGCCCGCGTACCTTCGCGATCACCTGCTCGACGCGAGCCGGGGCTCGCACGGCCTGCTCGTCCGACTTCAGCGCGCCGGCGGCGAGAACGAAGCGCTGCCGCTCGGCGACGAGCGCCACGAGCCTCCGATCGATCTCGTCGATGTTCGCCCGGACGTCGTCGAGGGTGAGTGCCGTGGTGTCGTCGAGGTCATCGGGGCCGATCGTCATGCCCCGACAGTACGCTCGGATCCGTGCGATCCGTGCGATCCGTGCGATCCGTGCGATCCGTGCGATCCGTGCGATCCGTGTGCGCCGCGCGCCGGAGGTCTGGAGGACGTCGATGTCGGAGCTGTCGCCGCCTGTCGTGATCTACGACATGGACGGCGTCATCACCCGCCGCGACTCGTTCACCGCCCTCGTCGTCGAACGGCTCCGTCGCTCGCCACTCCGCCTGATCCGTGCCCTGCCCCCGGCGGCCGTCATGCCGCTGCTGCCGCCGGACGCCCGTGCCGCGGCGTCCCGAGCGATCACCCGTTCGGCGCTGCGCGGGGTCACGTTCGACGAGTACGAGCGGATCGCGCGCCGCGTCGGTGCACGCATCGGTGGCGATCCGGCGTGGATCCGAGCGGAGATCGTGGCGCGCATCCGTGCGGAGCACGCGGCCGGGCGTCGCGTCGTCATCGCGACGGCGAGCGAACGGACGCTCGCCGCGGCCCTGCTCGAGCGCGCCGGGGTGCCGCGGTCGCGCCTCTCGGCCTCGCTCCTCGTACCCGGCCCACACGGTGTGGAGATCGGTGATCATCGCATCGGCGAGCGGAAGGCCGAGGCCATTTGCGAATCCGAACCCATCCACCTCGCGCACTTCGTGACGGATTCGGCGACCGACCTGCCGACCGCGCGCCGGGTCGCGAGCGTCGAACTCATCGGCGCCGGGCCGCGCACACGCGCACGGTTCCGAGCCGAGGGAATCGAGGTGCGGGCGCGGGCCGAGGAGGTGCCCGGACCGGGGAGTTCCCCGTGAACGTCGACCGTCGAGCACGACCCGAGGTAGTGTAAGCACTGCTTACATCAGAAGGAGTGGTGCGGTGCAGACGATTCTCGGTGCGAACGGACAGATCGGGACGGAGCTCGCGCACGCGTTGCACGACAGCCACGACGCCGAACTCCGGCTCGTGAGCAGGCACCCGAGAGCGGTCGACCCCACCGACGAACTCGTGAGCGCCGATCCGCTCGACCCGGCCGCCGCGCGACGTGCCGTCGAGGGCAGCGACATCGCGTACCTGACGCTCGGCCTCCCGCCCGATGCGCGACTGTGGGCGGCGCAGTTCCCTGTCGTCATGCGCAACGTCATCGACGCGTGCGCCGCGAGCGGTACGAAACTCGTGTTCTTCGACAACACCTACATGTACCCGAAGACATCGGCCCCGCAGACCGAGTCGACCCCGTTCGAGCCCGTCGGGTCGAAGGCGGTCACGCGCGCACGCATCGCCACGATGCTGCTCGACGCGATCGCCGACGGCCGGGTCGAGGGGGTCATCTGCCGAGCCCCCGAGTTCTACGGCCCGGGACGCACGCAGAGCTTCACGAACGCACTCGTCTTCGACCGCATCGCACGCGGCGAGGACGCCCGCATCCCGATCTCCGACCGCACGCGCCGCACGCTCATCTGGACACCGGACGCGAGCCGGGCGATGGCCCTCGTGGGCAACACCCCCGATGCGTTCGGACGGACGTGGCACCTGCCCGTCGACGCCTCCCGCCCCACCTACCGCGAGATCGTCGACGAGTGTGTCGACGCCTGGGGCAGGGAGGTGGACGCCCGAGTCGTCCCCGCATGGCAGTTCCGCCTCGCGCGCCTCTTCAGTCGACCGGCCCGCGAGATCGGTGAGCTCCTCCCGCGCTATGCCGTCGACAACATCTTCCGCTCCGACGCGTTCGACGCCGCGTTCCCCGACTTCCCGACGACCACGGTCCGCGAGGGCATTCGGCACCTCGCGGCACACACGAGCGAGCGGACGACACGATGACCACCGTCCTGATGGTGCTCTCGGCTGCGAGGGTCTGGACCCTCGCCGACGGCACCGCACACCCGACCGGCGTGTGGGCCGAGGAGTTCGCCGTACCGTACGAGACGTTCCGTGGCGCGGGATGGGACGTGACGGTCGCAACACCCGGCGGTCGCGTTCCCGTGATCGACGCGCTGAGCCTCGGCCTGGCCGGTGGGCCGCCCTGGAAGACCAAGCGCATCGAACGGGAGATCGAGCGCCTGCGACCCGTGCTCGACCACCCGGCGGACCTCGCCGCGCAGAACCCGGACGACGCCGATCTCGTGTTCTCCTCGGGCGGTCACGGCCCGATGGAGGACCTCGCGGTCGACCCCGTCTCCGGCGCACTCCTCACCGAACGGCTGCACTCGGGCCGTCCCCTCGCGCTCTTGTGCCACGCGCCGGCCGCGGCGCTCGCCGCCGAGAACCCCGACGGCACGTGGCCGTTCGCCGGGTAGCGGATGACGGGGCTTTCCAATGCCGAGGAGCGGCTCAACCCGTTCGCACGCGCTGCGAAGTGGCCGCTCGAGGACCGCCTGCGCGCCGGGGCTGCCGACTACTCCGCCGGGTTCCCGCTCCGCCCGCACATCGTCGTCGATCGCCGCCTGTACACCGGGCAGAACCCGCAGAGCTCCGAACGCCTCGCCGCGCGCCTCGTCGAGGAGCTTGGCGGGACGGCGAAACGAACCACGAGCGAACCGAACGATGAGTGAAGGGAACGCGCATGACCGATCAGACCGACCCGATCACGATCGTCCTCGAACCCGAGGCGGCGCAGCTGAGCGCCGACACCGATCCGCACCCGCGCATCTCCGAGGTGCCGCCGGAGGAGGGTCGCCGGATCCTCGTCGACCTCCAGAGCGGCGAGGACGTCGCGCGCCCCGAGGTCGATGAATGGTGGGTGGAGGTCGACGCGGGGGAGTGGGGCGTCGTCCGCACCCGCGTCATCCGTCCGGCGGGCACGAGCGGCCCACTCCCCGTGCTCCTGTTCCTCCACGGAGCAGGCTGGGTGTTCGGCGACGAACACACCCACGACCGCCTCTTCCGCGAACTCGCCGTCGGTGCGAACTCGATCGGCGTCTTCCCCGTCTACGACCGGGCGCCGGAGGCTCGGTATCCGACGCAGCTCGAGCAGAACTTCGCCGTCGGCCGGTGGATCCAGGAGCACGGCGCGGCGTACGACATGGACACGAGCCGGGTCGCGGTCGCCGGTGAGTCGGTCGGTGGCTGCATGTCGACCGTCTTCGCGCTCATGAACGCCGAGCGCGGCGGGGCCCCGCTGCGAGCGGAGTGCCTGCTGTACCCCGTCACGGACGCCGACTTCGGGACGCCCTCCTACGAGCGGCTCGCGGAGGGGCACTATCTCACCCGTGACGGCATGAAGTGGTTCTGGGACGCGTACACCCCCGACCACTCGCGTCGCAGCGAGCCCTTCGCGGCACCGCTGCAGGCGTCGCCCGAGGAGCTCGCGCGGCTGCCGAAGACCCTCGTCATCACGGCCGAGGCGGATGTGCTGCGTGACGAGGGCGAGCACTACGCGGCACGACTCCGTGAGGCCGGCGTCGACGTGACCGCCGTCCGGATCGGCGGGACGGTGCACGACTTCCTGCTGCTCGACAGCCTGCGCGACACGAACGCCGCGAACGTGGCGCGGGCGCTCGTGGTGGACTTCCTCCGGGAGGCGCTCGCCGACTGAACCCGGGGGCGACCTCCGCGGACGGGGCCCGTGTGTCGACGCGCGGGTCCCGTCCGTCGCGGGGGCGCCGGACGAACGGGCCGCGTCGTCAGCGGCCGTCGACGGTCAGCACCGCGTCGACCGTGTCGCGCACCCGCTGGGCCATGTCCTCCGCATCGGCCGGCTCGAGGTTCTCGTACGTGTAGAGGCACGCCATCCCGTGCACGAGGGCCCAGAGCCCCGTCGTGACCGTGCCCGGATCCTCGATGCCGAGCCACCGGCGCACGCCCGCATCGAGGTACTCGTGGACGACCGCCGTCGCCTCGCGTCGCGTCGCGCTGCCGCGCTGCCCGCCCTCGGCGAACATGACCCGGAACAGCCCCGGTCGCTCGGTCGCGAAACGCACGTAGGCGACGGCGAGGTCGCCGATGTCGGTGCGACCGGAGGGCTCGGGGCAGGTGGCGCGCAGCACCGTCATGAGTTCGCCGAACCCCGCCGCGGCCACGGCGGCGAGGAGCGCGGAGCGGTCGGGGAAGTGCCGATAGGGCGCGGCGCTCGACACGCCGGCCGCCCGCGCGACGGCCCGGATCGACAGGTCCGCGTCCCCGTCGGTCGCCAGCATGCGCACCGCGCTCTCGACGAGCGTCATCGAGAGGTCGCCGTGGTGATAGCGGGAATCCGCACCGGTCATCCCGTCAATCTATCGCCACGGGTGTGAGCGCCGTCGCTACGGGTGTGAGCGCCGTCGGCACAGGCGCGTGCGGGCCACCCGGGCGACGCCGGGCGTCACCTACCGACGAGGGCGCTGCGCACTCAGGTGAGAACGTCTATCATCGTCGTATGGCGATGACGATGGATGATGCCCGGGCGGTCTCCGTGTCGCCGGCGAGCGCGCTCGAGCCCGCGGCCGCGCTCTTCCACAGCTTCGGGGACCCGTCGAGGCTCGTCATCCTGCAGCACCTGCAGCTCGGTGAGCACCGGGTCGTCGATCTCGTCGCGCACCTCGGGCTCTCGCAGAGCACGGTGTCGAAGCACCTCGCGTGCCTCAAGGACGCGGGCATCGTGAATGTCCGGCCCGAGGGCCGCGCATCGGTCTACTCGCTCGCCCACCCCGAGGTGCTCGTCGAGGTGTTCGCCGCGGCCGAGAAGCTGCTCTCCCTCACGGGTGCCGAGGTCGCGCTCTGTCCGGTTCACGGTGCGGAGACGATCGGCCGGGCCGACTGAGTTCGGGGCCGGCTGAGCCCGCGCCGGCTCCCTCAGCGGACCGATAGCATTGTCGGCATCGCCGTTCGGCGATATCATCGAATTATGCAGGACGGCACGAGGGGTGAGCGCTGATGGGCGCGGGGCACGACCACGCCCACCACGGCGGTGGAGCTGGCGACCATCGCGTGCGGCTGCTCATCGCGTTCGGCATCACGTTCGCGGTGCTCGTCGCGCAGGCCATCGGCTCGATCCTCACGGGCAGTCTCGCGCTGCTCACCGACACGGCCCACATGGCGACCGACTCGGCGGGGCTCCTCGTCGCGCTCGTCGCCGCGACGCTCATGCTGCGCCCCGCGAACTCGAAGCGCACGTGGGGATTCCGGCGCATCGAGGTGCTCGCGGCGCTCGGCCAGGCGGCGCTGCTCATCGCGGTCGGTGTCTACGCGGCCGTCGAGGGCGTGCGCCGACTGCTCGAACCGCCCGAGGTGCCCTCCGGCGAACTGCTCGTGTTCGGCATCATCGGCCTCGTCGCGAACATCGCGTCCATCGCCGTCCTCGCGTCGAGCCGTGGCGCGAATTTCAACATGCGTGCCGCGTTCCTCGAGGTGCTCAACGACGCGCTCGGCTCACTCGGCGTGATCGTCGCCGCGATCGTCATCATGACGACGGGATTCCAGCGCGCCGACGCGATCGCCGGCCTCTTCATCGCCGCGCTCATCGTGCCGCGCGCGGTCCTGCTGCTGCGCGACACCTCGGGTGTGCTCATGGAGTTCACCCCCCGCGGGCTCGACCTCGACGAGGTCCGGCGCCACATCGTGAGCCTCGACCACGTCAAGGACGTGCACGACCTGCACGCGTCGACGGTCGGCACGGGCCTGCCCGTCCTCACGGCGCACGTCGTCGTCGAGGACGAGTGCTTCACGGACGGCCATGCCGCCGAGCTGCTCGCGAAGATCAGGGAGTGCGTGGCGGGACACTTCGAGGTGCAGGTACTCCACTCGACGTTCCAGATCGAGACCGCGAGCATCGAGCAGCGCGAGTCACGCTCCATCACGCACCCCTGACGACCCCGCTCCATCGCGCAGCCCCGACCAAGCGGGTGGCGCGGAACGGCTGACGCCCGCGGCGTCAGGCGAGCTTCCGGAGCGTGCGCAGATTGCGGGTCGTCGTCGTCGCGTACCTGGACCGTGCCGACAGCTTCGAGAGCGCCGACGCGAGGGTCCCACCGCGCGGGGCCTCCCAGTACAGCACGCCGTCCGCGCGGACCGCGCGATCGCCGGCGGGGCCGTCCGGGCTCGCCGCCGCGGCCAACTCGTCGAGCAGGTGCCCGTCGTCCGCGAACGTCACGTACGGGTGGTGCGCCGCCTCGTCCGTCTCGAACGGGAAGCCGTCGATGATCGCGTGCACACGCTCGAGCGAGCCGAACCACACCCATGCGGTGTACCCGAACCGATCGTGGAGCGCGCCCGACACGAGCTGTGCGGTGTCGGCCGCCGGCTCGGGTGCGTCGAGGACGATGTTGCCCGAGGCCAGGAACGTGCGCACACCTCGACCGCCCCGCTCGCCGACGGCCTCGCGGACCTCCGCCATCGGCATCGCGACGCCGCCCACGTTGACACCGCGGAGGAGTGCGACGACGCGCGACCCGCTCACGACTCGCTCGTGCCGCTCGGCGGGATCGGGGCGTGCGTCGAACCAGGCGGCCTCGACTCGTCGTCACGGGTCGGCACGGGGGCGGAATCGTCCGACTCCTCGTCCTCCGTCGGCCAGTCGCCGATCTCCTCGTCGGTCGCGGGAACCGTGCGCAGGAACGTGGGCCGGCTCATGCCGTCGGTGATCGGTGCGAAGAGGCAGGCGCTGAGGCCCACGAGCATGAGGCACGCCGCGGTAGCGAGCGCGACGAAGCGGCGCGCAGTTGCCGCGTTGCGACCGTCGTGCATGCTGCGGCTCCCGTCGCTCGTCGTGCCGTACCGAACCGTCCCGATACGTCGCCACATGGTACCCGTCCGCTCTTCGCGAGCCGGCAGGCGGCCCGTGGGCGGAGCGTCCGGACCGGGCGGCAGCCGGTCGATCCACGGCATCAGGCAGTGCGCTCGCGGAGGGTGCGTGGGGAGCCGAGGCACTCCGCGGTCGTGATCGCCGCGATCGTGCCGCCGAACGCGATCGAGGCGAGCACCGCGACCTGGAAGAGCCCGCCTCGAGCGGGTCGGCCCCTGCGAAGACGGCACCCACAAACGCTCCCGGCAGCGTGACGAGGCCCGTCGACCGGGTCTGATCGAAGGAGGGGATGAGCGCGGTGCGGATCGCTCGTGCGCGGAATCGGCTCGTCGCCTGCCGCATCGTGGCGCCGAGCGCGAGCAGGCCCTCGATCTCCGCCCGATGCTCCGCGAGGAGCTCGAGCGTGTGCCGTCCCGTGAGCGTCGTGACCGTCATGACGCCGCCCAGGGTGATCCCGCCGAGCGCGAGGAGGTACTGCGGATCGAGCGCGAGCGCGCCCGTCCCGAACACGGTGAGGAGCGCGACGGTGGCCGAGCCCGTGATGGCGGCCGCCGCCGTCACGACCGCGCGCGCGTCCCACCCGATGCGCCGGGCCGAGGTGAGGGTCGCCACGATCGCCATGACGGCGAGCCACGCGGCGACCCACCCGGGGCTCGTGAGCACCCAGCGCAGCACGACGACGAGCAACGCGAGCTGCGCCGCCGCTCGCACGAGCGCCCAGAGCGGGTCGAGGCCGCTCCGGACGCCGACGAGTCTGAGCAGGACGACGGCCGCCGCCCCCATCGCGAGCGCGACGAGGAGCGTCGGGAGGGCGTTCATGTGCGTGACCGGCCGCCGCGCGTGCGCGTGCGGACCTCCGGCGTGATCAGTCGGTTGCGGTGGGCGTCCCGGCAGCTGCGGGTTCGTCGGTGACGGCTGCCACGTCCGCGGCCGTCGCTGCGTCGGTGACAGCGGCCTCGTCGGTCTCCGGCTCCTCCGGGAGTGGTTCGAGCGTCTTCGTCCACACGCCCTCCACGCCGATCGGCCGGAACCCGAGTCGTTCGCCGAGCGAGACGAGGCGTGCATCCGACTCGGGGCTCCACGTGACGATGCCGGGGCACTCGGGTGCCCGCTCGCGCAGCTCACGCACGAGGCGCGCCTTGGTGAGGAGGCCGAGGCGACGTCCACGGTGCTCGGGGTGCACGATCGTGAGGCCCTGCAGGGCGGGCCGGTTCGGGTGGTCCCGCCACAGGTGCAGCTCCGAGAACGCCACGAGCGTGCCCGTCGGGACGTGCTCGACGCCCACCACGAGCGCCGTGCGGTTCGCGGCGGCGATGCGCACGTCGTTCGACGCGACGCGGTTCACGTCCCACGAGGACTCGCCCGCGGCGGCGTGGCCGGTCGGGGCGTCGCCGGGCAGATCGGCCGACAGGTTCGCGACGCCACCGAGCCACTCGGGCGGCGTCGGGCCGCTCCACACGTGGAGTGCGTACTCGGGTTCGATCGCGGCGAGCGCCGCCGCGATCTGCGCGTCGAGCGCCTCCGTCTGGCTCGCCGCGCCCGATTGCAGGTCGAGGGCGCTCACGCGTTCGACCCCTGCGAGCGACCAGCCGTGATGCGTGAGGAAACGGCTCGACGCGGCGGCGGCGGGCACCCGGCCGACCCCGTCCGGCGACTCGATCCACCCGGCCGACGGATCGAACGGGACACCGGCGACGTGCGGGGCGCGCAGGCGGAGGCGCGTGCGGCCCTCTTCCCGGGCGATGCGTTCGGCCACGTCGATGAGGGCGCCGCCGATGCCGTGCTCGCGTGCGTTCGACGCGACCCCGATGCGGATGCGCGCGGAGTCGAGGGACTCGCGCAGCGGCACCCGCACCGTGGCGAGACCGACGACGGCGTCACCGCTCAGGGCGATCACCGATCGACGCCGCCAGTGCGTCGCGAGTGCCCACAGGGCCGAGACCTCCGCGGCGTCCGTCTGCAGCGCGGCGGCACCGTACTCCCCGCGGCGCAGCGCGTTCTCGGCCTCCGCGAGGAGCTCGATGAGGCGTGGCCCCCCGTCGATGGATTCGGCGGCGGCCGCGCGCGAGCGGAAGGTGGGTGGCGGTACCTCGACGATGGTGAGCGGGATACCGGGAGCGACGTCGTTCACGCGCTCAGGGTACGGACTCCGCCTGAGCGTCGCCATTCCCGTCGCGGCGCGTCGGGTAGCGTACGGGGCGACGGCGACGCGCTCCGCCCCGACCAGGGCGCACCCCTCGACACCATGCATCTGAAGAGCCTCACCCTCAAGGGCTTCAAGTCGTTCGCGCAGCCGACGACCCTCGTTTTCGAGCCCGGGGTGACGTGCGTCGTCGGGCCCAACGGCTCGGGTAAGTCGAACGTCGTCGACGCGCTCGCGTGGGTCATGGGCGAGCAGGGCGCGAAGAGCCTGCGCGGCGGCAAGATGGAGGACGTCATCTTCGCGGGAACCGCGACGCGTGGGCCGCTCGGGCGGGCGGAGGTGACGCTCACGATCGACAACCACGACGGCGTGCTCCCGATCGAGTACAGCGAGGTCACGATCCGGCGCACGCTCTTCCGCAACGGTGGCAGCGAGTACGCGATCAACGGCGAGGGGGTGCGCCTCCTGGACGTGCAGGAACTGCTGAGCGACACGGGCCTCGGGCGCGAGATGCACGTGATCGTGGGACAGGGCCGGCTCGACAGCGTGCTGCACGCGACACCGGAGGAGCGGCGCGGCTTCATCGAGGAGGCGGCAGGCATCCTCAAGCACCGGCGTCGCAAGGAGCGCACCGTCCGCAAGCTCGAGGGCATGGAGCAGAACCTCACGCGCCTGCGCGACCTCACGGGCGAGGTGCGGCGTCAGTTGAAACCGCTCGGGCGGCAGGCGGAGGCCGCTCGGCGTGCGCACGGTATCGCGGCGATCGCGCGGGACGCGCGGGCGCGGATCATGGCCGACGACGTGGCGCGGCTGCGCGCGACGCTCCGCGAGGCGACCGCGTCCGAGCAGGAGCGCAGGGCCGAGCGGGAGGTGCTGCAGGAGCGGCTCGCGCGCGCCGTCGCGACCGCGGAACGCATCGTCGCGGCGCAGCGGGGCGACGCGGTCGACGGCGCGAGACGCGTCGTGTTCGACCTCGAGAGCGTGGCGGAGCGTCTTCGCAACCTCGAACTGCTCGCGAGCCAGCGGCGCGCGCTCCTCCGGCAGCGCCTCGACGCGCCGGACTTCACGCCGAGCGTCACCGCTCGCGAGGTCGAGGACGTCCGACACGAGGCGAGCCTCCTCGACGAGCGGGCGAGCGCGGCCGCCGCCGAGTGGACCGCCGCGGGCGGCTCGACGCGCGACGCACGCGCGGCGCTGGACGAGGTCGACGACCGCATCCGGCAGGCGTCGGATCGTGCGTCGCGCTACGCGGTGCGCGAGCAGGAGCTCAAGGGGGCCGCCGATACGGCCGCCTCGCGACTCGCGGCGGTGCGCGGCGACGTGTTGCGCCAGACGAACGCGCGCGACGCCGCGAGCGCCCGCGCTGCCGACGCCGACGAGGCGCTCGCCCGCATCGAGGCCGACACGTCGCAGGGCGAGACCGACTCCACGGGCCTCGACGAGGCCCACGAGCGTGCGCGGCAGGAGGTCGCGGCGGGCGAGGCGGCGCTCGAGACGCTCCGGGACCGCTTGCACGACCTCGAACGCGAGCGCGACGCGCTCGACGCGCGCGCGACGGCGCTCGCGCTCGCGACCCGCATCCCCGATGCGGCAGGCGCGCTGCTCGATGCGGATCTGCCGGGCGTGCGCGGGACGGTGACGGAGCACGTGCGCGTCGCGCCGGGCGGCGAGGGCGCCGTCGCGACGGCACTCGGGCAGCTCGCGGACGCCGTGCTCGTGGCGGGCCTCGACGCCGCCGTCGATGTCGTCGATCACGCGCGCGACGGCGACCTCGGACGCGTCGAACTCGTCGTGGACGAGCCGGACGACGGGGACGCGCCGCTCGTCGACGACGCCGTCCGGCGTGCGCTCGAGGAGCCGGGAACGAGCCGTGCGAGAGATCTGCTCGACGCGGCGCCGAGGCCGGTTCGTCGCCTGCTCTCGAACGTCGTCGTCGTCGACGACCTGGCTCTCGCCGTCCGCGTCCACGAACGCACTCGATCGCTCGCGGGCGAGCTCGTGCTCGTGACCCGCGGCGGTGAGGTGCTCGGGCGTTCGACGATGCGCGGCGGCTCGGCCGGCACCGGCCGGTCGCGGCTCGAGCTGACCGCCGAGCGGGAGCGGGCGAGCGCCCGCCTCGCGGAGGTCCGCGACGAGGTCGACCGGCTCGCGATCGACGTCGCCGAGCAGCGCGGCGCGCTCGAGCAGGCGCGGTCCGGTGCCGCGGCCGCGCTCGAACGGTTGCGGGCGTTCGACGCGGATCTCGCCCAGCGCCGAGAGGCCCTCAACCGGGCGCAGGCACGTCGGGACGCGGCCCGGGCGGAGCTCGCGCGTGCCGTCAAGGCCCTCGAGCTCGCGGGCTCCGGGGTGGCGGACGCGGAGGCGCGCGCCGAGGGCGCGAGGTCGGCGCTCGACGCGCACCGCGCTGAGCCGAAACCCGTCGTCGACGGTGCCGCTCGCGACGAGTACGCCGCGCGCGTCGAACGTGCCCGCGAGGCCGAGGTGGAGGCGCGACTGCGCGTCGAGACCCTCCGCGAGCGCGCGCGGGCCGAGTCGGGCCGCGCCCGTCAGCTCGCCGAACGGCTCGACGCCGAACGGGCGGCCGCGGAGCGGGCCGCGCGCGAGACGGTGCTGCGACGGCGCGAGCTCGTCCGCACCGAGGACGTGCTCGCCGCATTGCCGCTCGCGATCGCCGCGGTGTCGTCGAGCGTGGAGGAGGCGCGCGACCGGTTGCGCGCGGCGCAGGCCGAACGGGAGGCGCAGGATGCCGAACTCGTGCTCGTGCGACGCGAGGAATCCGAATTGCGTGCGAGGGCGGCGGCGCTCGCGGACGACGTGCACGCGCTCGAACTCCGGATCGCCGAACGCGGCCTCGAACTGCGCGGACTCCTCGAACGCGTCGCGAGCGAGCTCGGACTCACCGAGGCCGTGCTCGTCGCGGAATACGGGCCGCACCGGCGCGTCCCGGGGGACGACGACGCGCTGCGCGATCTCGCGGAGCGGGCCGCCGAGGCCGCGGCCGCCGCGGCCGCCGCGCGGGCGGCGGACGACGAGGCCACGGGCGAGGTGGCCACGGGCGAGGACGCTGCCGGACGCGACCCCGTGGACCGGGACGAGGTCGGCGATGTGGAGGCCGGTGCGGGAACCGCGGTGGGCGGGACGACGTCCGTGCGCGAACGACTCGCCGCGGCCGATGCCGAGCCCGGGCTCGGCGACCTGCACGCGAGCGACGAGGAACGCGCCGCGGCGGGCGAGGGGACCGTCGGCGGGCCGACGCCGCCGACCGAGCCGGTCGAGCCGGTCGAACCCGAGGACGGGGTGCCCTTCGTGCGGGCGGCACAGGAGAAGCGACTCGCGGGCGCGGAGCGGCAGCTCTCGCAGCTGGGTCGCGTGAATCCGCTCGCGCTCGAGGAGTTCGCGGCGCTCGAACAGCGCCACGGATTCCTCGTGGCGCAGCTCGACGATCTCGAACGGACGCGCACGGATCTGCTCGAGATCGTCGGTGAGATCGACGAGCGCATGCGCACGGTGTTCGAGGCGGCGTTCGAGGACACGCGCCGCGCGTTCCACGAGGTGTTCCCCGTGCTGTTCCCCGGCGGCGAGGGCGACATCACGCTCACCCTGCCCGACGACATGCTGCGCACGGGCATCGAGGTCACGGTCAAACCGGCGGGGAAGAAGATCGAGCGGCTCACGCTGCTGTCCGGCGGCGAGCGCTCGCTCGCGGCGGTCGCGCTGCTCATCGCGATCTTCAAGGCGCGCCCGAGCCCCTTCTACATCATGGACGAGGTCGAGGCGGCGCTCGACGACGCGAACCTCGGTCGGCTCCTGCAGGTGTTCCAGGATCTGCGTGCGTCGAGCCAGCTCATCGTCATCACGCACCAGAAGCGCACGATGGAGATCGCCGACGCGCTGTACGGCGTCTCGATGCGTCGCGACGGCGTCTCGGCCGTCGTGGGGCAACGCATCGAGCACGCGGAGCGCGCCGAGCCGCGCGAGGACGACCGGGTGGGCCTCGGGGCCTGAGGCGTCCGCCCGACGGGCGCCGCACCGGATCGCGGCACGTGGGGTCCGGTCCCGGGCTCCTGGTGCGATGATGGGCCCCTGGTCGGCGACGCCGCCGTCCGTCCCTCGACGAACCGGAGGTCCACGTGTCCGAGTCGCAGCTCGCTCGCCCGCTCACGATCGCGATCGTGCAGGCCGCCCCGGTTCCGCTCGGCACCGGGCTCGAGGGATTCGAATCGCAGATCCGCGGCATCGTCGAGGCCGACGCGGGCGTCGATCTCGTCGTGTTCCCCGAGCTGCACCTCTTCGGCGCGGACCGTCCCGACCTCGACGAGCAGAACGAGGCGCTGCGCCGTTCCGCCGTCCCGCTCGACGGTCCGCTCGTGCGCGAGCTCGGCGAGATCGCCGCGCGCTCCGGTGTCGCGCTCGTGCCGGGGAGCGTGTGCGAGCTCGGGGCGAACGGCGAGCTGTTCAACACGGCCCTCCTGTACGACCGTGACGGGACCCTCGTCGCGCACTACCGCAAGGTCTTCCCGTGGCGCCCGACCGAGCCGTACCACCCGGGGACGTCGTTCGTGGTCGGTGAGCTCGCCGGACTCGGCCGCATCGGCCTCAGCATCTGCTTCGACGCGTGGTTCCCGGAGGTCACGCGCCACCTCGCCTGGCTCGGCGCCGAACTCGTCGTGAACGTCGTCAAGACGACGACACCCGACCGGCCGCAGGAGGTCGTGCTGGCGCGCGCGAACAGCATCGTCAACCAGACCTTCACGGCGAGCGTGAACGTGGCCGCTCCCATCGGTGCGGGGCTGAGCCTGCTCGTCGACCCCGAGGGGAACGTCGTCGCGCAGGCCGAGGGGGCCGAGCCCGAGGTCATCGTGCGCACCATCGACCTCGCCGCGGTCGGGCGCGCCCGGGAGGTCGGCACGGCGAGGTGCACCCAGCCGTGGGCGCACGCCCGGCCCGGCGACCCGATCGTGCCGCTGCCGCTCTACGGTGGCCGGCTCGATCCCGAGACGTGGCACCTGCCGGACGCCGGCGACGGGGCGTCGTCAGGCGTGCGTCAGTCGTCGCCGATAGGGTCGTGACGCCGACCGGGAACGAGCCCGTGGCGGGGCCACGAGCGTGAGGAGCGGACGATGAACACCGAGCAGCCTGGCCCCGAGGGGCCCTGGCCGAAGCCCGTCGTCCTCGACGATCTCGAGCCGCGCCACACCGCGGTCGTGCGGCGTGACTCCATCACGATGGCGGGCGTCCACGAGCTGTTCGACCACGCGTTCGGGCCCGTCGCGGAGGCGGTCGGCGGTTCCGGTGCACACATCGCCGGCCCCGCGTTCGCCGCGTACGACGGCGATCTGTCGGGCTCGTTCGCGATCGAACTCGGCTTTCCCGTCGACGGCTCGTTCACCGAACCCGTCGACGCCGGCGGCGAGCACATCATCCCATCGACACTCCCCGGCGGGCGCGTGGCCGTGGTGACGCACATCGGCCCCTACGACGAGCTGCCGAACGCGTGGTCGGACCTCGTCGACGCCGTCGCGACGAGCGGCGGCACGATCGGGAGCCCGATGTGGGAGGTCTACGTGACGGAGCCGACGCCCGACACCGACCCCGCGACGCTCCGCACGGATCTCTTCATCGTCGTCGAGCAGACGGGCTGAGCGTCGGCGCGTGAAAGACTCGGGGGGATGACCTCAGACGCAGCCCCCGGCCCGGCGACCCCGACGACGCCCGAGATCCCGACCCTGCCGGAACGGCTCGGGCTCACCGGCCGTTCGGCGCGGCCCGCCGGGGTCTGGACCGACGAGGAGTTCGACACCTACGATCCGGACGCCGTCTACGACGCGTTCGTCGAGTGGGCTGGCGACCGGGGCATCTCGCTCTACCCCGCGCAGGACGAGGCCGCGATGGAGCTCGCCGCTGGCAGCCACGTCATCCTGTCGACCCCGACGGGCACCGGCAAGTCGCTCGTCGCGGTCGCCGCGCACGCCGTCGCGCTCGCGAAGGGGGAGCGGAGCTACTACACGGCCCCCATCAAGGCGCTCGTGAGCGAGAAATTCTTCGACCTCGTCGACACCTTCGGTGCCGAGAACGTCGGCATGGTCACGGGTGACTCCTCGGTCAACGCGGACGCCCCGATCGTGTGCTGCACCGCCGAGATCCTCGCGAACCTCGCGCTGCGTCACGGCCCCGACGCCGACATCGGCCAGGTCGTCATGGACGAGTTCCACTACTACGCCGACCCCGATCGCGGGTGGGCGTGGCAGGTGCCGCTCATCGAGCTGACGGGTGCCCAGTTCCTGCTCATGTCGGCGACCCTCGGCGACGTCACCGACATCGTCGACGACCTCGAGGAGCGCACGGGCCGCGACGTCGCCGAGATCACGGGCGTCGAGCGCCCCGTCCCGCTCGACTTCGACTACGTCGACACGCCCGCGCACGAGACCGTCGAGACGCTCCTGCAGGACGGCAAGGGCCCGATCTACGTCGTGCACTTCTCGCAGGCCGCGGCCGTCGAACGCGCACAGGCGCTCTCCTCCATCCGCATCGTCGACCGCGCCGGGCGCGACGAGATCGCCGACGCGATCGGCGGGTTCCGGTTCACGACGGTGTTCGGGCGCACGCTCTCGCGCTATCTGCGCTCGGGGATCGGCGTCCACCACGCGGGCATGCTGCCCCGCTACCGGCGACTCGTCGAGACCCTCGCGCAGCGCGGGCTGCTGCGCGTCATCTGCGGGACGGACACGCTCGGGGTCGGCATCAACGTGCCGATCCGCACCGTGTTGCTCACGGCGCTCACGAAGTTCGACGGCGAACGCATGCGGCACCTCACGGCCCGCGAGTTCCACCAGATCGCGGGTCGCGCCGGGCGTGCGGGGTACGACACGGCGGGCTCGGTCGTGTGCCTCGCCCCCGAGCACGAGATCGAGAACGCGCAGGCGCTGCGCAAGGCCGGCGACGACGAACGCAAGCGCAAGCGTGTCGTGCGCAAGAAGCCGCCGACGGGATTCGTGTCGTGGGGCGAGCGATCCTTCGAGAAACTCGTCGAGAGCCGGCCCGAACCGCTCACGCCGACGATGCAGATGACGGCCGCGATGCTCATCAACATCGTCGCGCGGGGTGGCGACGCGCTCGACCACGTGCGCTCGCTCATCGAGTCGAGCCACGTGTCCGCGACGCGGAAGACCGAGCTCAAGCGACGCGCGATCGCGATCTTCCGCACGCTCGTCGCGGCCGACGTCGTGGAGATCGATCGCGACGAGCCGCTGCCCGCGACCCCCGGCGGCATCCGTCGCCCGAGCATCCACCTCACGGTCGACCTGCAACCGAACTTCGCGCTCAACCAGCCGCTCTCGCCGTTCGCGCTCGCGGTGATCGAACTGCTCGACCCGGCGGACGACGGCACCGATCAGGGCCCAGGCACGGGGCACTACGCGCTCGACGTCGTGAGCGTCATCGAGTCGACCCTCGACGACCCGCGGCCCGTCCTGTCGCAGCAGCAGTTCAAGGCGCGCGGCGAGGCCGTCGCGGCGATGAAGCGGGAGGGGATCGAGTACGACGAGCGCATGGAGCGCCTCGAGGAGGTCACGCACCCGAAGCCGCTCGCCGAGCTGCTCGACGAGGCGTTCACGAGCTACACGGCCTCGCAGCCGTGGGCGGCCGACTTCGAATTGCGCCCGAAGGCGGTCGTGCGCGACATGTACGAGCGGGCGATGAGCTTCGCCGAGTTCATCGACTTCTACCAGCTCGCCCGGAGCGAGGGGCTCGTGCTGCGCTACCTCTCCGATGCCGACCGGGCGATCCGCCAGACCGTGCCCGAGGAGTGGAAGAACGAGGAGCTGCACGAGATCATCGAGTGGCTCGGGGCGCTCGTGCGCCAGGTCGACTCGAGCCTCGTCGACGAGTGGGCCGAACTCGTCGACCCGCGGCCCGTGGCGGAGGGCGAGATCGTCGTCCCCCCGGCACCGCCGAGCATCGTCGTCAACCGGCGCGCGTTCACGGTGCTCGTGCGCAACGAGCTGTTCCGTCGCGTGCAGCTCGCGGCGCAGGAGCGCGACGAGGACCTCGCCGCGCTCGACCCGGACGTCGACTGGTCGGCGTTCCTCGACGAGTACTTCGAGGTGCACGACGACATCGGCGTCGACGCGCGGGCACGCTCGCCGAAGCTGTGCGAGATCGACGAGTCGGCGAGTTCGGACGGACGCTGGAGCGTCGTGCAGATCATCGACGACCCGGAGGGGGACCACGATTGGCGCATCCGCGCCGAGGTCGACCTCACGGCGTCGACGGAGGCGGGCGAGGCCGTCGTGCGCGTCACCGAACTCGTGCACCTCTAAGCGCGGTCCAGCCGGCCGGGAACCCGCCGGCGCGCGGCGATCGGAACGTGGGCGGTCCGCGGCGCACGATCCTGTCGACGCCCGCGCGGGTGACATAAGGTGAGGCTCACCTAATGCATGGAGGATCTCGATGGCTTCACGTCTGACCCTGCTCGCCGCCCTCACCGCGACCGCGGCGCTCACCCTCGCCGGGTGCGCCGCCGACTCGGGGACGGAGAACACGACCGCATCGGGGGACGGTGCGTTCCCCGTCACGATCGAGTCCGCGCTCGGCTCCGCGACGATCGAGGCCGAACCACAGCGCGTCGTCACGATCGGCTGGGGCAGCCAGGACGCCGCACTCGCCCTCGGCGTCGTCCCCGTCGGCATGCAGGACATGTCGGACAACACGAGCGACGGCAGCGGGATCCTGCCGTGGGACGTCGAGCCGCTCGGCGGGGCCGAGCCGACGCTCATAGACTACTCGACCGCGGACGTGCCCTTCGAGGCGATCGCGGAGCTCGAGCCCGACCTGATCCTCGCGGTGAACTCCGGCCTCACCCAGGAGGACTTCGACAAGCTCAGCGGCGTCGCGCCCACGGTCGCGTACCCGGGCAAGCCGTGGCTCACGAGCTGGGAGGACCAGGTCACGATCGTTGGGCAGGCCCTCGGGAAGACCGACGAGGCGCAGGCGCTCGTGCAGCGGACGAACGACCTCATCGCGCAGGCGAAGGCCGACCACCCGGAGTTCGCGGGCAAGACCGTCGCGTTCGGCTCGGGGACGGTGGCCGACTCGTTCAACGAGTACCTCGCGTCCGATTCACGCGTCCAACTGCTCGAACAGCTCGGCTTCACGATCGCACCGAGCGTGCCCACCGAGGGCGAGCAGTTCGCCGTGCAGGTGAGCCTCGAGAACCTCCCGAGCATCGACTCCGACGTGCTCGTCGCCTGGTACCTCAGCGACGAGGTCAAGTCGCAGCTCGAATCCACGCCGCTGTTCGCGCAGATCCCGGCCGTCCAGCGCGGCGGCTACGTCGCGTTCACGGACCCCGACATGGTGTACGCGACGAGCGCCGTGACGGTGCTGAGCCTGCCGTGGATGTTCGACACGTACCTGCCGCTGCTCTCGTCCGCCGCGAAGGGCGAGGCGACGACCACCTGACGCCGCGATCAGGGGAGGGTCGCGGACGGCCGCGCGAGCACGTCTCGCGCGGACGTCCGCGCGTCACCCCACGATGCCGAGCGAGCGCGCGCCGGACAGCCAGTCGGGGAACTCCGTGAGCAGCAGCCGGTAGAGCTCGTCGTCGCTCATCCGGTCGATCTCCTGCACCGGGAAGAAGTCCACGTTGTCGATCACGCGGCCGCCCATGTCGTCGAGCTTCTCGAGGACGCCGAACGAGCCCCGCTTGCCGATGCCCACGAACTGCCAGAACGCGGGCAGGTGCGCCGCCTCCGTGATGAGCTTGATGATCGGCCGACGGTTGCTGAACCCGCCGTCCGTGAAGAAGAGCACGAGCGTCGGAACGGGATCGCCCGCCCGCAACTGCGACACGATCTCCCGCATGATCGGGATCTCGCTGTTCACGAAGCCGATGCCGTCGTAGTCGAGCCCACCGTGGACGCCGCGCAGGTGAACGAACTCGTCGAGCCACGCGTCGAGGTGCTCGACCCGCAGATCGGGGAGCGCGAGGAACGCGTCCGCGTACAGGTAGCACTCGAGCGTGCCGTCGTCGTCGAGCTGCGTCGCGACGGGCACCATGCGCTCGACGACCCGGCGCACGACACCGTCCCGGTACTCGCGCGTCATCGATCCGGTCTTGTCGAGCACGAGCAGGACGCGGGCGCGGATGCCCGTCGCGTTCTTGGCGAGCAGCACGCGGTGCACCTCCCGCTTGCGCAGATCGAGCACCTGTCGCTTCTCGAGCGAGAGCGCCGCCTCACCCGGCACGGTGCGGGGGCCGCTCGCGGCCTGCGGCGCCGGTGCGGGTGCGGGTGGCGGGGCGGTCGGTCCACCGATCGGTCCGCCCCGCGGCGGCGCGGCCGGTGCTGCCGGCGGGACCGGTGCCGACGGCGCGACGGACTCCGCCGGTGCCGCGGGGGTAGGCGCGGGCTCGTCCTCGATCGTCACGCCGTGCTCGCGCGCGAGCGCGGCGAGCCCGGCGTTCCAGCCCGCGGACACGTTCCGGAGCTTCCAGCCGGCCCCACGCCGGTAGATCTCCGCGAGGACCGCGGCACGTTCCTCGGACAGGTCGCTCGCGAACGCGCGGTGGACCTCGTGACCGTCCGTCACCGTGACGCCGAGCCCCGCGACGTTCGCGAGCGAGCCCGCGGCGCCCTCGTCGAGCGCGACGGACACGACGAGCGTCGTCACGTCCGCCGGAACCGCGATGAGGTCGGCCGCGACGCGGTCCGGGCCGAGCAGCCGTACCGCGCCCTCGGGCGAGGCGGGCTGGTTGTAGAACACCATGTCCGCGTCACTGCGCACACGGCCAGAGTCACCCACCTGGAACACGAGCAGATCCACCGTCCCGGGCGACGCCCCGCTCACGGCGATCTCGATGCGGTCGGTGGCGAGGGCGGTGTTGCCGCCCCTGATGAGATCCGTCACGGAGCGGAGCCTATCCGGTCGCGTCGACCGCGCGATCACAGGCCGACGGCTGCGGGACGGCCCCCACCGGAATGCGGCCGGGTGACCGTGGAGAGACGGCGAACGCCCCGCCGAGCGGGGCTCGGCGGGGCGTTCGTGATGCGGCGACTACTTGTCGTCGTCGCTCGGGAGTTCGAGCGAGGACGTCCGTGCCGACACGCCGTGGTCCGAATCGTCGACGGGTGCGGATGCGTCCGTCGCGACGGCAGCGGCCTCCGTCGACTCGGCGTTGTGCTTCGTGAACGAGCGCGACTCCTCGACGGCTGCCGCACCGGGGTGCTCGGCGAACACCTCGTCGGCCGACTTGCCGCGCGTCGCGATGAGGCTCGCGATCGTGGCGATCGCCAGCACGCCGAAGATGACGAGCAGCGAGAGCCAGATCGGGATGTCCGGCGCCCACGCGACGTTCTCGCCACCGTTGATGAACGGCAGCTCGTTGTCGTGCAGGGCGTGCAGCACGGCCTTGACACCGATGAACGCGAGGATCACGGCGAGGCCGAGGTCGAGGTAGACGAGCTTCTCGAGCAGACCACCGATGAGGAAGAACAGCTGACGCAGCCCCAGCAGCGCGAGCGCGTTCGCCGTGAAGACGAGGTACGCCTCCTGCGTGATCGTGAAGATCGCGGGGATCGAGTCGAGCGCGAACACGACGTCGGTGAGACCGAGCGCCACGACGACGATGACCATCGGCGTGAGGATGCGCTTGCCGTTCTCGACGACCGTGAACTTGTCGCTGTTGTAGTGCTCGCTCGTGTGGAACCACTTGCGGAACACGCCCACCCACTTGGGCATCTCCGGCTCCTCGTCCTCCTTGAAGGAGTCGACGGCGAGCTTGATCGCCATCCAGATGAGGTAGCCACCGAAGATGAAGAACACCCAGACGAAGTGCTCGAGGATCGCGGCACCGCCGATGATGAAGATCGTGCGGACGAGCAGCGCGATCGCGATGCCGATGAGGAGGACCTTCTGCTGGGCCTCCTTGGGCACCTGGAACGAGGTCATGATGATGAGGAACACGAAGAGGTTGTCCATGGACAACGCCTTCTCGGCCGCGTACCCGCCGATGAACTCACCGGCGTGCTGCCAGTCCCACACGAACCCGATGCCCACCATGAGCAGGACGGCGAGCGCGATGTAGAACAACGACCAGAGCGCCGCCTCCTTGAGGGAGGGGACGTGCGCGTGCTTGACGTGCGAGTAGAAATCGAAGAAGAAGAATCCGATCGTCACCGCGATGGTGACGCCCCAGATCCAGAGTGGAACGTCCATGACGCCTTTCGGTAGGCAGCCCGCTTCCGAACGGTGCTGTAGTCCGAAGGTCTCTTCCGCCGGAGATCCCGGCCGACGACCCCGGGATGCCGATGGCGGCTCCGTGTTGACGAGATCGTCGCGAGAGGAATACTCCCCTTCACGAGGTGACACGCTACACGATGGATGTTTCCGTGGGATCAACCGCGAGGAGGAGTCCCGGTCTCCCGGACGCGTGTTCGCACGGGGCGTGCGCCGCACCTCGGGTCCACCGATCCGCCGGGGCCCGCGACGGCGGGCGGCGGCTCAGTGGCGCCAGTCGCGTGGTTCGTCGGTCCGCGAGTCCACCGGGAAACCGCCCGCGAGCGTCACGTGCATGCCGCCGCCCGCGTCGACCTCGATGATCGACAGTGTCGAATTACCGATGATCGGGCCCTGGCCGCCCATCACGTGATCCAGGACGGACAGGATGACACTGCCGTGACTCACGACGAGCACGTCCTCGTCGTGGTGGCTGCGCGCGACGTCCCGGAGGGCCGGCAGGACGCGCGCGAGGACGGCGTCCTCGGACTCGACCGACGGGTCGGCGAGATCCACGGGCGTCCCGTCCGTCCGGAAGTAGCTCCGCCCCTCGAAGCGTCCGAAGTCGCGCTCGATGAGGTCGGCGATCGGCGTCGGCGCGGGCAGGCCCGTCGCGGACGCGATCCGCTCGGCCGTCGCGACGGCCCGCGTCAGCGGGGACGAGTACACCGCACACCAGCCGCGCCTCGCGAGCATGAAGCCCGCCTGGCTCGCCTGCTCGAGGCCGCGCCGATTGAGCGGGATGTCGCTCCGACCCTGCAGCAGGCCGCCCGTGTTCCAGTCGGTCTCGCCGTGGCGGATCAGGCCGATGTGCATCGCGCTCCTCGAATCGGTCACCCCCATCCTCCCATCGTCGCGAAGACCTCGGTGACGCGACGCGCTGCGGGTAGCCTGGGCGCATGGCGGAACGCACTCCCTGGTCCCTCGGCAGCGCGCTGCGCGGCATGTTCGGCAAGAAGACGATCGACGAGACGACGTGGGAGGACCTCGAGGAGGCGCTCATCGGCGCGGACTTCGGCCCCGACCTCACGGACCGGATCGTCGAGCATCTGCGCGCCGAGGTCGATCGGTACCGCACGGAGGACCCGAAGGACCTCAAGCGCATGCTGCGGGAGTACATCGAGGAGACGCTCAGCGAGTACGACCCGACGCTGAAGCTCAGCGAGCGTCCCGCCGTGACGCTCGTCGTCGGCGTCAACGGGGTCGGGAAGACGACCACGATCGGCAAGCTGGCGAAGTTCCTCCGGTCACACGGCCGCTCGGTCGTGATCGGTGCGGCCGACACGTTCCGTGCGGCGGCGGTCGAGCAGGTGTCGACGTGGGCCGGTCGGGCGGGTGCGCTCGTCGTGCGACCCCAGCAGCCGGGCCAGGACCCCGCGTCGGTCGCCTACCAGACCGTCGAGGCCGCGATCCGCGACGGCATCGAGATGGTCATCATCGACACCGCCGGGCGCCTCCAGACGAAGGGCGGGCTCATGGACGAGCTCGGCAAGGTGCGCCGCGTCGTCGAGAAGCTCGCGCCCGTGAGCGAGGTGCTGCTCGTGCTCGACGCCACGACCGGGCAGAACGGCGTCTCGCAGGCCGAGGCGTTCATCCAGCACGCCGGGGTCACGGGGCTCGTCATCACGAAGCTCGACGGCTCGGCGAAGGGCGGATTCGTCCTGAACGTGCAGGAACGCACGGGGCTGCCGATCAAGCTCATCGGGCAGGGCGAGGGCATCGACGACCTCACGGGCTTCACGCCGCACGTCTTCGCCGAGAAGCTCGTCGGCTGACGGCTGACGGCTGACGGCTGACGGCACGGCCCCCTCGCGGCCATCGCCGAGCGAACAGCAGGTCGTTCCCGGCTCCCCGGGCGCGGGCCGGGTACCATTCCGGGGTGCCCGCCCTGAGAACGAGAACCGCTGCCGTCGCGTGGGCGCTCGCGGCGGTCCTCATCACGATCGGCCTGTTCGCGATCCGCGTCCTCACGGCCGATCTGCCCGTCGACGCGCTCCCGTCGGCGGTGCGCGACCTGTTCACGCTCGCGATCAGCGTCTTCGTCGAATCGCTGCCGTTCGTGTTCCTCGGCGTCCTGCTGTCGATCCTCGTCCAGCGCTGGCTCCCGCCGACGCTCCTCGACCGGATCCTGCCCCGCGTGCCCGTGCTGCGCCGTGCGGCGCTCTCCCTCCTCGGCGTGTTGCTGCCCGTGTGCGAGTGCGGCAACGTCCCCCTCGCGCGTGGCCTCATGCTGCGGGGCTTCACGGTCTCGGAGGCGCTCACCTTCCTGCTCGCGGCCCCCATCCTCAATCCGGTCACGATCATCACGACCTACCAGGCGTTCGGGTGGAACGACGGCGTCCTCGTCTCGCGCATCATCGGCGGGTTCGTCATCGCGAACCTCCTCGGCTGGCTCGTGAGCCGCCATCCGCGGCAACACGAACTGCTCACCGGTCGCTTCGAGGCGACCTGCCAGGCCCATCACGATCACCCCGAGACGGGATCGCGCATCCGCCGCAGTGCCGAGGACTTCGCGACCGAGACCGGCACGATGCTCCCCGCGCTCGCGATCGGTGCGCTCCTCGCCGGCATCATCCAGGTCGGCGTGCCGCGCGAGGTGCTCGTCTCGCTCGGGTCGAACCCCATCTGGTCGGTGCTCGCGCTCATGACGCTCGCGTTCGTCGTCTCGGTCTGCTCGAACGTCGACGCCTTCTTCATCCTGTCGTTCGGCTCGACGTTCATGCCCGGCGCGATCGTCGCGTTCCTCGTGTTCGGCGCGATGGTCGACATCAAGATGCTCGCGCTCCTGCGCACCACCTTCACGGGGCCCACACTCGTGCGTGTCACGATTGTCGTCGCCCTCTGCTGTCTCGTTCTCGGATTCGGGGTGAACCTCTTTGCATGACCCGCTTCGCACGCGCCTTCTCGGTCTCGCGCTGAGCCTCGTCGGCATCGTCGCGGTGCTCTGGCTCGCGTTCACCGGCGGGCTCAGCCTCTACATCCACCCGCGGTACTTCGGGTTCACGATCACGATGGCGGTCCTCGGGGCCGTCATGATCGTCGCCGCCATCGTCTACCTCCTGCGCGGGCGGGGCGGGGGAGCCGGCGACGGACGCGACCACGATCACGGCCCCGGTGCCGCTCGACGCGGCCGTCGCCACACGGGCGCCCGACGCGGCACGGCCCGGACGCGGACGGCCGGCGGCCACACCCACGGCTCGCACGGCGCGGGCTCGTCCGCCACGGCGCTCCTCGAGCACGCGGACGACGACCACGACCACGACCACGGCTCGGGAGCCGAGGAGACGCGCCGTTCGCGCGCGTGGAACGTCGCGAGCGGCATCACGCTCGTGCTCGTCGCGACCCTCGTGCTGCTCGTCCTGCCGCCCACGACCCTCACGACGTCGCTCATCGACAAGCGCGACATGAACGCCGCGGCCGCCGCGGCCCAGGGCGAACAGGTGCAGCTCGCGGGCGCCGACACCTCGCAGTTCACGGTGCGCGACTGGGCGGGTCTCCTGCGTCAGGGGGCCGACGCCGCGACCCTCTCGGGCATGACGCCCACGCTCGTGGGTTTCGTCACGCCCGATCCGGACGACCCCGAGGACACCTTCTTCGTCGCACGATTCACGGTGACGTGCTGCGCCGTCGACGCCCAGCCGGTCGGCGTGCCCGTCTACCTCCCCGGCTGGGAGCAGCGGTTCCCGGTCGACAGCTGGGTCGAGGTGTCGGGGCCGTTCATCACGAACCCCTCCGCCCGCAGCATGCAGACCGTCGTCGTCGACCCGGTCTCGATCGCGCCGACCGAACAGCCCGCACAGCCGTATGTCACGTGAGCCGTCCGGGTCGCGCGTGGGGTTGCGGGCCGAGCGACGCGACCGGGAGGGGCGTCGGCGCTTCTCGAACTCCGTCCTCGCCGTCATCGGGGTGCTCGTGCTGCTCGCGGCCGGCCTCGGCGCGGCGGGTGCACTGCAGGGCCCCAAGGTGCGCGATGCGGCGATCAACGTGCAGGCCGCGATCGAGCGCGACGGTCAGCGGCTCGTGCTCGAGGCGAACCAGGCGATCGAACCCGTCGATCCCGCGAACGTGCGGATCGAGCCGGCGACGCCCGCCGATGTGACGAGCGACGGCGGACAGATCGTCATCCAGTTCGCCGATCCGCTGCACTATGCGACCACGTACCACGTCGAGGTCGATGTGCGGGGCACCTCGACGGGCGCGAGCTCGACGCTCCGCCACGATTTCACGACCCCCGACATCGACGTCCGCACGCTCGTGCGCGGTGACGCCGCGACGCCGGACCGGATCGTGCGGACGTCGCTCGCGGGCACGACCGACGGCGCCGTTGAGTTCGAGGCCCCCACCATCCAGGAGTTCGCGGTCTCCGGCGACGCGCTCGTCGCGGTCACCCTCGACGACGCGAAGCTGCCGTCCGTGATCGTCGCGACGCCCGCGGACGGACGCTCCGAGCCGATCGCGATCCCCGAGGCGAGGGCGATCCGTGATCTCGCCGCCGCACCGGGGGAGACGATCTTCGGGTACGTCGTCGCGTCGTACGGCAGCGAGAACCTGCTCACGGGTGGTGGTCGCCTGTACATCCGCGACCTCGCCGATCCGTCCGGTGTCTCGAAGGAGGTGACGGGGATCGGCGGTGCGCCGCTCGACGTGAAGAACTGGGCGTTCGTGCCCGGGACGACCTCGGTCGTCGTGCAGACCGTCGACCTCCAGATCCTCGTCGTCGACGTCGTGGCGGGCGGTGAGCCGCTGCAGGTGGGGCAGCACAGCGAGGTGCGCGGGTTCCTGCCGGGGACCGTCGAGCTCGTGGTCGCCGACCCGACGGGCAGCTCGACGATCGATCTCACGACGGGTGAGATCCGGCAGATCACGCTCCCGCCCATCGACGTCGGGCCGGGCCTCTACCCGGGCGCGTTCCTCATGCTCGACGAGGAGCACTTCGTCGAACAGTTCTCCCGCTTCGACACGTCGGGGGAGTTCACGTCGGCGCTCTTCCTGTCGAGGCCGGACGGCATCGCCGAGCTCTATCGCCCGCCGGCGTCGACGAGCCGCATCAACGCGGTCTGTCTCTCGCCCAACGGCCAGTTCCTCTCGGTCGAGGTCGTGCCCGAGAGCGGGCGACCCGACGGCTACACGATGAACCCGGGCTACACCGAGACGACCACCTACTTCGTGCAGATCGCCGACGGCACCTCGACGAGCGGCGCACCGGGCATGTCGCCCGATTGGTGCCGCTGACCACGACCGCGCCGCCGCCGCGTTCCGGGTGGTTTTCGGGGTTCCGGGGCACCCGGAACCCCGAAAACCACCCGGAACGCGTGGGATGCGTCCGTGCGCGTCGGCGCTACGGTTGAGTGGTGACTGCAACGCTCGTCGCCCACGCGCTCGCGGGCGGATACGACCACCGGACCCTGTTCGACGGGCTCGAACTGACCGTCGCGCCGGGGGACGTCGTCGGGGTCGTCGGGGTGAACGGCGCGGGCAAGTCGACCCTGTTGCGCATCCTCGCGGGTCGGCTCGAACCGCAGGCGGGTACGGTGCAGCTCGCGCCGCCGGACGCGTTCGTCGGCTACCTGCCGCAGGAGCACGAGCGCGTCGCGGGCGAGTCGATCGCCGCGTACCTGGCCCGCCGCACGGGGTGCACCGACGCGACTGCCGGGATGGAGCGCACGCTCGAGGCGCTCGGGGACGGCGGCGACGACCGCGCGAACGACGCCTACGCCGCCGCTCTCGACCGGTGGCTTGCATCCGGGGCAGCCGACCTCGACGAGCGGATCCCGGTCGTGCTCGCCGAGCTCGGTGGTGCCGAACTCGACGCGGACGCGCACATGACCTCGCTCTCCGGCGGGCAGGCCGCGCGCGTCGGGCTCGCGGCCCTGTTGCTCTCGCGCTTCGACCTCGTCCTGCTCGACGAGCCGACGAACGATCTCGACCTCGACGGACTCGAACGGCTCGAGACGTTCGTCACCGTGCAGCGCGGCGGTGTCGTGCTCGTGAGCCACGATCGCGAGTTCCTCGCCCGCACCGTGACGCGCGTGCTCGAACTCGACCTCGCGCAGCACGCGAACCGTGTGTACGGCGGCGGGTACGAGTCATATCTCGAGGAGCGTGCGACCGCGCGGCGGCACGCGCGCGAGGCGTACGAGGAGTACGCGGAGCAGCGGGCGGACCTCGTGGGCCGTGCACGCACCCAGCGCGAGTGGTCGAGCAAGGGCGTGCGCAACGCGATGCGCAAGTCCCCCGACAACGACAAGATCCGGCGTCGGGCGGCGACGGCGTCGAGCGAGAAGCAGGCGCAAAAGGTGCGGCAGATGGAGAGCCGCATCGCGAGGCTCGAGGAGGTCGAGGAGCCGCGCAAGGAGTGGCGCCTGCAGTTCTCGATCGGTTCGGCGCCGCGATCGAGCGGTGTCGTCTCGACGCTCGACGCCGCGATCGTGCGACAGGGCGACTTCACGCTCGGCCCGGTCTCGCTCCAGGTCGACGCGGGTGACCGTATCGGCATCACGGGGCCCAACGGTGCGGGGAAGTCGACGCTCCTCCGGCTGCTGCTCGGGCGCACCACGCCGGACGAGGGTCGCGCGAGCGTCGGCGCATCCGTCGCGATCGGCGAGGTGGATCAGGCACGTGCCCTGTTCGCCGGGTCGACGAGCCTCATCGAACGGATGGGCGAACTCGTCCCCGACCTCGCGGCCGAGCCCCTGCGCACCCTGCTCGCGAAGTTCGGGCTCGGGGCCGACCACGTGCACCGCGCGGCCGGCGCGCTCTCGCCCGGCGAGCGGACCCGTGCCGCCATGGCACTCCTGCAGGCGCGGGGCGTGAACGTGCTCGTGCTCGACGAGCCGACGAACCACCTCGACCTCGAGGCGATCGAGCAGCTCGAGCAGGCCCTCGACGCCTACGAGGGCACGCTCCTGCTCGTCACCCACGACCGCCGCATGCTCGAGGCGGTCCGGCTCGATCGCGCGATCCGTGTCGAGGCGGGGCGCGTCGTCGAGAGCTGAACCACGCGGGCGCGACGGACGATGGCCGTCAGGTGGCGGGAACGCTCACGAGCCGGTCGTCGCCGTCGTTCGGCGAGCCCCGCCCGTCGGTGTTGTTCGTGAGCACCCAGAGCTGCCCCTCACCGCCGGGCACGACGTCGCGCAGGCGACCGAGCGAGTCGGCGAGCCAGGGTGTCGCCGTGGCCTGGCCGTCGGGGCCGATCGTGATCTGCCAGAGCGTGCGGCCACGGAGCGCCGCCATGAAGAACGAGCCGCGTGCCCACGTGAGGCCCGAGGGGCTCGCGTCGTTCGTCGGCCACTGGGCGACCGGATCGACGAAGCCCTCGGCGCCGACCTGCCCCTCGACCGTGGGCCAACCGTAGTTCGCGCCGGGCTCGATGCGGTTCAGCTCGTCCCACGTGTCCTGTCCGAACTCGCTCGCCCAGAGCTGCCCCGGGCCGTCCCACGCGAGGCCCTGCGGATTGCGGTGCCCCATCGAGTACACGGCCGTGCCGAAGGGGTTGTCGGACGGGACGGACCCGTCGAGGCCGATCCGCAGGATCTTGCCGCCCAGCGAGCCCGGATCCTGCGCGTTCGCGGGCACGCCCGCGTCACCCGCGGTGACGTAGAGCAGATCGTCGGGCCCGATCGCGATGCGGCCACCGTTGTGGTTGCTCGCGCGCGGGAGTCCCTCGAGGATCACCTCGGGCGTGCCGAGCCGGAGCTCGTCCCCCTCGGTGCCGAGCGGGAACCGGACAACGCGATTGTCGGCGGCGGCGGTGAACATCGCGTACAGCGCGGCGTCGCCCGTGAGCTGCCCCTCGTGGGCATGCAGCGCGAGGCCCATGAGGCCGCCCTCGCCGCCCGCGTCCACGCCCGCCACGGTCGCGAGCTCCGAGACGTGGCCGTCGGGGTGCCAGCGCAGGATGCGCGCCGTGTCGCGCTCGGAGACGAGGGCGCCGCCGTCGGGCAGCGGTGCGACGGACCAGGGGGCGGCGAGCCCCGTCGCGAGGTCGCTCGGTGTGCCGAGCGAGCTGATCGTCCCGCCGTCGTATGCCCACGGGGTCGTCGGGGGGCTCGCATCCGTCGTCGTGGACGCCGCCGGGGCCGGGGAACCCGTCGGGGTCGGTTCCGGGCCGCCGGCGCACCCCGTGAGCAGGACGAGCACCGAGATCGCCGCGAGGGCGGGGCGGATCGTCCGGGGCATCGCGTCGCCTAGTCCGTCGTCGCCGGGTCGTCGTCGACGTCGAGCGCCGCGAGCGGGTTCACGGGCGGCCAGGGCAGCGCCTGGTCGACGCGCGGCTGCGCGTGCGCGAGTTCGACGTACGCCGCGGCGTGCGGGATGAACGCGGCCGACTCCTCGGCGCTGAGCTCGCGCCGCACCTTCGCGGGCACGCCGGCCGCGAGCGAGGTGGCGGGGATCTCGGCGCCCTCGAGGACGACCGCCCCGGCGGCGATGAGGGAGCCGGTCCCGATGACCGAGTGCGACAACAGCGCCGACTTCATGCCCACGAGCGTGCCGTTCCCGACGGTCGAGCCGTGGACGAGCGCCTGGTGCCCGACGGTCACGTCGTCACCGAGCGTCGTCGGTGCGTCGGCGTCGACGTGCACGACCGTGCCGTCCTGCAGGTTCGTTCGGGCACCGATGCGGATGCTGCCGCTGTCACCACGCAGCACGCACCCGTAGAACACCGAGGAGTCGGGGCCGATCTCGACGTCGCCGATGATGACGGCGGTCGGCGCGATCCACGCCGAGGGGTGGATCCGCGGTGCCCGTCCGCGGAAGGGGAGGATGAGGGGGCCCGGCGTCGCTGCACTCGTCATGCTCCGATGCTCCCAGGCGTGCCTGCGTCCGTCCAGGGTCGCCGTCACCGTCCGGGCCGGAGGAGGCCCGACTCGTAGGCGATGATGACGAGCCGCGCACGATCGTGGGCGCCGAGCTTCAACATGATGCGCTTCACGTGCGTCTTCGCCGTGTGCGGCGAGATGACGAGGGTGGCGGCGATCTCCTCGTTCGACCGGCCACGCCCCCCGAGCGTGAGGACCTCGAGTTCGCGGGCCGTGAGATCGGCGACACGATCCGACGACGCTTCCGGGGGCGGCAGGTCACGCATCCGTGCGACGTCAGTCGTCGCGGCAGCCGGGGAGAGCAGGGACTCGCCCCCGTGCACGGCACGCACGCCGCGGGCGATCTCGCTCGGTTCCGCACCCTTGCCGAGGAACCCGGCGGCCCCCTCGCGGAGCGCATCGAACACGTGCTCGTCCTCCTCGAAGGTCGTGAGGACGAGCACGCGACTCGTCGCGAGCGTGGCGTCGGCGCGGATGGCCCGCGTCGCCTCGATGCCGTCCGTGCCGGGCATCCGGATGTCCATGAGCACGACGTCCGGATGGAGCCGTCGCACGAGCGCGAGCGCCGCCCGCCCGTCGGCCGCCTCGCCGATCACCTCGATGTCGTCCTCCGTGTCGAGCAGGGCGACGAGCGCGCCCCGTACGAGCGTCTGGTCGTCGACGACGAGCACGCGGATCATGCGTCGCCCGCCGGCCCCCTGAGCGGGAGGTGTGCTTCGAGCGTGGACGTCGGTCCGAGCCGTTCGGCGAGCACGTGACCCCGCACGGTCGCGACGCGCTCGCGGAGGCCGAGGAGCCCGTGTCCCGTGCCCGAACGCCGGGACGTGTCGTCGACCGGATTCCGGACGACGATCCGCAGGGTCTCGTCGTCCGCGTCGAGCGTGACCTCCGCCATGCCGTCGTCGCCGTGCCGGTGTGCGTTCGTGAGTCCCTCCTGCAGCACGCGGTACGCGACGACGTCGACTGCGGGCTCTAGGCGGGCGCCGTCGGTCGAGTCGGCAACGGTCACGTGCAGACCCGCCCCGGCGAACGAGGACACGAGCCGATCGATCGTCGCGAGCCCGGGCACCGCCGTGTCGGCGCCGACCGTCGTGACCGGTTCGCGCAGCGCGGTGAGCAGGGCGGAGGTGTCCGTGAGGATGCGGCCCGAGGCGGTGTTGATGCTCGCGAGGGCCTCTCTCGCGCGCCGGGCGACGCTCGAGGTGCCCCGCGGCGACGCCGGCGTTCAGGTTGATGACCGTGATCTGGTGCGCGACCACGTCGTGCAGGTCGCGGGCGATCCGGACGCGCTCCTGGGCCGTCGCCCGTTCGGCTTCCGCGGTCGCCCTGAGTTCTGCCGCCGCGGCCCGTTCGGAGAGGGCGCGGAGCGTGTGCCGGTGCGCTCGCGTGACCTCACCGACGGCGACGAAGATCGCCAGGAACCCGAGGCCGCGCAACACGTCCGTGAGCGGCGGCTCACCGGCGCCGTCGATCATGAGCGGCACGGTCGCGACCGTCGTCGCGGCGACGCACACGGCGGATCGACGCCGGTCGTCGCCGGACACGATCGTCGCGAGGACGATGCCGATCCCCACGGGCAACGGTTGCTCGACGCCCTGGGCGACGACGAATCCGGCGACGGCGAGCACGAGGAGTGTGATGAGCGTCGCGATCGGGAACCGGTGGCGCGCGCACACGAGCAGCCCCGGGACCAGCCACAGCGCGATGACGAGCGGATCGTCGACGTGTTCCTCCGCGACGTTCGCGATCGCGGTCCCGAGCACGGCGAGGACGGCCAGGACGTCGAGGAGCACACGACGGCGGGGCATCGGTTCGCGCATGCTCCGAGTATGCGGGCGGCGCGTGTGGACGACATCCACCGCCCGGTGTCGTCGTCCGTCCCCCGGGGAGGGTACGGGGCGCGGACGGTGCCCCGAGCGGGGGCCACGGAGTGCACCCGGTGCGGCGATGTCGAACCGGTCGTCCACGACGGAGTCTGTCCGCGGAGCGTCGGGACGACCCGGCGTCAACGAACGGAGGACACGATGCAACCGATCTTCACGGCGAGAGGCGTCCACAAGCACTACGGGCACGGCGCATCCCGGTTCGAGGCGCTCCGTGGCGTCGAGCTCGACGTCCACGAGGGCGAGACGCTCGCGATCGTCGGCCGGAGCGGCTCGGGGAAGTCGACGCTCATGCACGTGCTCGCGCTCATGGACCGGCCCGACGGCGGCACGTTGCTGTTCGAGGGCGAGGACACGGCGCGGCTGCACGGGGCACAACTCGACCGCATCCGCGGCCGCTCGTTCGGCTTCGTCTTCCAGCAGTTCTTCCTGCTGCCCGGTCGCCCCGTCTTCGACAACGTCGCGATTCCGCTCGTCATCGCGGGGGTCTCGCGGCGCGAGCGGCGAGCGGCCGTCACGGACGCCCTCGAACACCTCGGCATCGCGGACAAGGCGGGCAATCGCGCGACGGAACTGTCGGGCGGTCAGCGGCAGCGCGTCGCGATCGCCCGCGCGATCGTCGCCCGGCCGCGAGTCGTCTTCGCCGACGAACCGACCGGGAACCTCGACACGTCGACGGGCGCGCAGGTCGAGGACCTCCTGTTCGACCTCAACCGGCGGCTCGGGATCACGCTCGTCGTCATCACACACGACGCGGAGCTCGCCGAACGCTGTGATCGACGCGTCCACGTGCGCGACGGTGACGTGCACGCGGCCGAGGCGGTGGCGGCATGAGGAGCGGGGATCTCGTCGCGACCGCGGTCGGGAACACGTTCCGTTCGCGCACGCGGACGGTGCTCACGGTGCTCGCGATCTTCATCGGTGCGTTCACGCTCACGATCACCGCCGCGATCGGTGCGGGGGAGGGCGCTACCTCGACGACACCGTGGCGTCGTACGGCGCCGAGAACCGTCTCACGGTCGTGCAACCCGATCCGACGACGATCATCGCGGACGGCGCACCCGCGCCGTACGACGCCGAATCGCAGCGGGGCGGTGATCGGAACGGCTCGCCCCTGGAGAACGCCCCGGGTGCGGGGATGTCACTCACGGCGATCGAGCCCGGGCACATCGCGACGCTCGAGTCGCTCTCGGGCGTCGCGGGGGTGAGGCCCGTCAGGGACGTCGACGTCGAGTACGTCTCGGCCGTGGACGGTGCGCGCTTCGGCATCCCGATGGCCTCCGCCGGGGTGAGCGCGCAGCCGCAGGTCGCGGCCGGCTCGTCGCCGGACCAGGCCTCGTCGCGCTTCGAGATCACCGTCCCCGAGCTGTACGCGGACGACCTCGGCTACGCGGCACCGCAGGAGGCCGTGGGCGGGAACCTGACGCTCGGCGTGTCCGACGCCTCGGGCGAACTGCACGAGGTCTCGGCCGTCATCGTCGGCGTCACGCAGCCGCCGTTCACGATGCTCGACGAGTCGCTCGCGCCGAACGCCGCACTCGAATCAGAGCTGATCGAGCTGGCGCGCCTCGGGTTGCCGCCCGGGACGCCGGAGATCGTGACGCTCGTGACCGTCGACGCCGATCCCTCGCTCGATGCGGCGGGCATCGCTGCGCTGCAGGCACGGATCGATGCGCAGGGGTTCCACGCCGACACCCTCGCGGACCAGCTCGGCGCGATCCGCTCGATCGTCGACGGCATCCTGCTCGTCCTCAACGCGTTCGCGGCCGTCGCGCTCGTCGCAGCGGGGTTCGGCATCGTGAACACGCTGCTCATGAGCGTGCAGGAGCGGACCCGCGAGATCGGGCTGCTGAAGGCGCTCGGCCTCGGATCCGCCCGCGTGTTCGCCCTGTTCACGGTCGAGGCGCTCGTGATCGGACTCCTCGGGGGCGCCCTCGGCATGCTCGCGGGGACGACGCTTGGTGGGATCGCGAATCCACTGTTGGCCGATGGCGCACTCACGGGACTCCACGGCCTCACCCTGTTCACGATCGAACCAGTGGGGCTCGCCACGACGCTCGTGATCGTGCTCGGCATCGCGCTCCTCGCGGGAACCGTGCCCGCGCTGCGGGCCGCACGAAAGGACCCCGTGGACGCCCTCAGGACCGAATGACACCCCGTTGCGCGGGGACGGTGCGCGCGCCGTCCCGCGCAACCGGGGCGTTGCGGCGGGCGACGGGCCCGTCGCGCCGCGTCGCCCGGTAGGATGTGCGGCACTATGGCCATTTTCGGGAACCTCTCCGACCGTCTCGCCGAGACGCTCGCCAACCTGCGCACCAAGGGCAAGCTCACCGCCTCGGACGTCGACGGCACGGTGCGCGAGATCCGTCGCGCACTGCTCGAGGCCGATGTGGCCCTGCCGGTCGTCAAGGACTTCACCGCGCACGTTCGCGAGCGTGCCCTCGGCGACGAGGTGAACCGCGCGCTCAACCCGGCGCAGCAGGTCGTCCAGATCGTCAATGACGAGCTCATCCGCATCCTCGGCGGGCAGGTGCGCCGTATCGAGTTCGCGAAGCAGCCACCGACCGTGATCATGCTCGCGGGCCTCCAGGGCGCCGGCAAGACGACGCTCGCAGGCAAGCTCGCGAAGCAGCTGCGCGCCGACCGCCACGCGCCGCTCCTCGTCGCCGCGGACCTGCAGCGACCGAACGCCGTGCAGCAGTTGCAGGTCGTGGGCGAGCAGGCCGACACGCACGTGTTCGCGCCCGAGCCCGGCAACGGTGTCGGCGACCCGGTGCGCGTCGCGAAGGACGCCGTCAAGTTCGCCCGCGACAAGCAGTACGACGTCGTCATCATCGACACGGCCGGCCGACTCGGCGTCGACGCCGAGCTCATGAAGCAGGCGTCGAACATCCGCAAGGCGACGAACCCCGACGAGGTGCTGTTCGTCATCGACGCGATGATCGGTCAGGACGCGGTCGCGACCGCGAAGGCGTTCCAGGAGGGCGTCGACTTCACGGGGGTCGTGCTGTCGAAGCTCGACGGCGACGCGCGCGGTGGTGCGGCGCTCTCGGTCGCACAGGTGACGGGCAAGCCCATCATGTTCGCGTCCACGGGTGAGGGGCTCGACGACTTCGAGGTCTTCCACCCCGATCGCATGGCGAGCCGCATCCTCGACATGGGTGACATCCTCACCCTCATCGAGCAGGCGCAGCGCGCGTTCGACGAGGACGAGGCACGCAGGGTCGCCGAGAAGCTCGCGACCGAGGCGTTCACGCTCGACGACTTCCTGCAGCAGATGCAGCAGCTGCGGAAGGCCGGCAACCTCAAGAAGATGATGGGCATGCTGCCCGGTATGGGGCAGATGAAGGAGGCGCTCGACAACTTCGACGAGCGCGAGATCGCCCGCACCGAAGCGATCATCCAGTCGATGACGCCGGCCGAGCGGCAGAATCCGAAGCTCCTCAACGGCTCGCGACGCGCACGCATCGCGCGCGGTTGCGGTCGCACGGTGACCGACGTCAACGAGCTCGTCAAGCGCTTCGACCAGGCGGCGAAGATGATGAAGACCGTCGCCCGCGGCGGAACGCCGCAGATCCCCGGCATGGGGCCGGTTCCCGGCGGCTACGGCCGGGCGAAGGCCGCGAAGGCGGCCAAGGGCAAGCAGAAGGGCAAGGCGCGCTCGGGGAACCCCGCGAAGGCCGCGCGCCAGGCGATCGAGCAGCCCACGTCGACCTCGGCGCCCACGGGGGCAGGGTTCGGTGCCGCTGCGGGCGGGACGGGTACGGGGCAGCCCTCGGAGGAGGAGCTCGCCCAGTTGCAGAAGTTCCTCGGTCGCTGAGCACGGAGGGCGATCCGGTCGCATGACCGGCCAGGACGAGCACCGATTCGGCGGATCGGCACACGAGGCGAGCGAGCGTCGGCCGACGCTGCGCGACGTCGCGGGCGCCGCCGGGGTCTCGAAGTCCCTCGTGTCGCTCGCGTTCCGTGAGCCCGAGCGCGTGAGCGACGAGCGGCTGCAGCGCATCACCGACGCCGCGCAGCGACTCGGGTACCGTCCGAACCTCGTCGCCGGGGCGCTCAAGGCAGCCCGGGGTGACTTCGTCGGCATCCTCGTCGCCGACCTCCACAATCCCGTCTTCGTCGACATCGTGGAGGCGGCGCGGCGTGAGCTCGCGGCGCACGGCCGGGTCGGGCTCGTCACGAGCGCACGCATCCTCGACGCGCGCGGCGAGTACGTGCCGGACACGCGCATGCTCGACACCTTCGCCGATCTGCGACCGAGCGGCGTGATCGTCGTCGGATCCGCACCCGGCCTGCACCACCCGCTGCTCGAGGGGGCGGGCGGTGACGTCGTCTTCGCGAGCTCGATCCCCGACGAACTCCCCGGCGCCCTCGTGCTGCGGGGCGACGAGGGCGTCGGGATGGGACTCGTCGTCGATCACCTCGTGGCGCGGGGCCACCGGGCCATCGCCCACCTCGGGGGCCTCGGCGGGAGCGTCGCGGAGGCGCGGGCGCGGGCGTACGAGGCCGCCGTCCGGCGGCACGGCCTCGACCCGATCGTCGTCGCGTCCGACCTGACCGAGCGGGGTGGCGCGGCGGCCGCCGCCGCGGCGCTCGCGGAGCGCGACGACATCACGGCGCTGTGCGCGGGCAACGACCTCGCGGCCGTGGGCGCCGTGACGGCGGCGGCGGACGCGGGGCGGTCGGTCCCGGACGACCTCGCGGTCGTCGGCTACGACGACACGTATCTCGCGGGCCTCGGACCGATCTCGCTCACGACCGTCCGCGTCGACAGCGAGAGCGTCGGCGTACTCGCCGCGCGAGCGCTCCTGGAGGAGCCGTTCCGCCCAGGGGAGCGGCTCCTGCGTCCGCGTCTCGTCGTCCGCCGGTCGAGCGGGTCGGGCCGGGAGGCGCCACGCGACGCCCCGGACACGCCTCCAGCCGCGTCGCGCGCGGACTGACCGAGCCCGTCGCGCTCGGACCGAGGGTGCACACAGGTGTCCCACCATTCGAACACGCTGACCGTTTGATGAAAATCTCTGAGTTGTGCTAATGTTCGGTCATTCTCTGAACCGAGACGCTGCATCGAGGGTGATGCGCTCGAGGTCGTCGCTCCGGCGACGCGGAGACCGCGTCCGGCGAGGTTGCCGGGGGAGCGGCTCGGATCGGGGTCGATCGTCGACCATGCGGGTCGGGATCGTGATGGAACGTGAAGGAGCATTCCATGAAGAAGTTCACCAAGCTGCTCATCGGCCTCGGCACCACGGCACTCGTCGTCGGGTCGCTCGCCGCGTGCTCGAACCAGGGTGGGGCCCAGGAGCAGAGCGGCGACGGCGGCGGTACCGTCCCCGGCGTCGATTCCGGACTCACGATCGCCCTCGTCACGCACGCCGCACCCGGCGACACGTTCTGGGACATCGTGCGCAAGGGGGCCGAGGACGCCGCGGCCGCCTACGGCGTCGACCTCCAGTACGCGAGCGACCCCGACGGCTCGCGCCAGTCCCAGCTCGTGCAGCAGTACGTCGACCAGGGCGTCGACGGCATCGCCGTCAGCCTCGCGAAGCCGGACGCGATGCAGAGCTCCGTCGAGGCCGCCGTCGCCGCCGACATCCCCGTCGTGTCGATCAATGCGGGTGAGGACCGCTGGAAGGACATGGGCATTCTCGCCCACTTCGGCCAGAACGAGGAGAAGGCGGGCATCGCGCTCGGCGAGTACCTCCAGAAGGACGGCTACCAGCACCCGATCTGCGTCATCCAGGAGCAGGGGCACGTGGGGCTCGAGGCCCGCTGCGCGGGCATCAAGAGCATCATCCCCGGTACGGAGATCCTCTACGTCAACGGGCAGGACATGACCCAGGTCGAGTCGACCGTCACCGCGAGCCTCCAGGCGTCCACCTCGGCCGACATCATCATCGGCCTCGGTGCGCCGTTCGCCCTGACCATCCAGCAGGCGGCGACGAAGGCCGGCAGTGACATCAAGGTGGGCTCGTTCGACCTCAACGCCGACGTCGCGCAGCAGATCAAGGACGGCGGCATCCTGTTCGGCGTCGACCAGCAGCCCTACCTGCAGGGCTACCTCGCGGTCGAGGCGCTCGTGCTGAACAACACCGGCGGCTTCGTGATCGGCGGCGGTGAGCCCGTCCTCACGGGCCCCGCGATCGTCGACACGTCGAACGTCGACGCCGTGCTCGAGTACGCGCAAGAGGGCAAGCGCTAGCGACCCCGCACACGGGGGACCGGGGCATCCCCGGTCCCCCGCGCAGCGAGCGAAAGGACTCCTCGATGACCGCCCTCTCCACACCGTCGGCCCAGACCGACGAACGTCTCGCGCGCACGAGCGCGCTCCGCAAGCTCCTCGCACGGCCGGAACTCGGTGCCGTCGTCGGCGCCGTCGTGCTGTTCGTGTTCTTCGCGATCGTCGCGAACCCCGTCTTCACGCAACCGGCCTCCATCGCGACCGTCCTCTACGGCGCCTCGACGATCGGCATCATGGCCGTCGGGGTCTCGCTCCTCATGATCGGCGGCGAGTTCGACCTCTCCGCCGGGGTCGGGGTCATCTCCTCGGCGCTCATGGCCTCGCTGTTCAGCTGGTCCCTCTCGACGAACGTGTGGGTCGGCGTCCTCATGGCCCTCGTGCTCTCGCTCGGCGTCGGCTTCGTGAACGGCTGGATCCTCATGCGCACGAAGCTGCCGAGCTTCATCGTGACGCTCGCGACGTTCCTCATGCTCACGGGCCTCAACCTCGCCCTGACCCGCCTCATCGGTGGCAACGTCTCGTCGCCGCCGATCGCCGACATGGACGGTTTCGACTCGGCCGCCGCGGTGTTCGCGTCGTCCGTGCCGATCTTCGGGATCAACGTCTCGATCACCGTCTTCATCTGGATCGCCCTCGTCGCGGTCGCGAGCTGGATCCTCCTGCGCACGCGCATCGGCAACTGGATCTTCGCGGTCGGCGGCGACGCGAACGCGGCACGTGCGGTCGGTGTGCCCGTCGCCGCGACGAAGATCGGCCTGTTCATGGGTGTCGGGTTCTGCGCCTGGGTCGCGGGCATGCACAACCTGTTCGCCTACAAGGTCGTGCAGTCCGGTGAGGGGGTCGGCAACGAGTTCCTCTACATCATCGCGGCGGTCATCGGCGGCTGCCTTCTCACGGGTGGCTACGGCTCGGCGATCGGCGGCGCCATCGGCGCGTTCATCTTCGGCATGGCGAACAAGGGCATCGTGTACGCCCAGTGGAACCCGGACTGGTTCAAGTTCTTCCTCGGCCTCATGCTGCTCATCGCCACGATCATCAACCTCGTCGTCAAGAACCGAGCGGAGAAGAAGTCATGACCGACGCGGCGACCACCGCCCCGGCCCCCGCGAAGGGTGCCGGCTCCCTCATCGCACTCCGTGACGTGGGCAAGCACTACGGCAACATCATCGCGCTGAGCGACGTCACGATGGACGTCGACCCCGGCCGGGTCACGTGCGTGCTCGGCGACAACGGGGCCGGCAAATCGACGCTCATCAAGATCATCGCCGGGCTCCACAAGCACGACGCGGGCGAGCTGCTCATCAACGGCGAGGCGACGACGCTCTCGTCGCCGCGGCAGGCGCTCGACCTCGGCATCGCGGCCGTGTACCAGGACCTCGCGGTCGTGAGCCTCATGCCCATCTGGCGCAACTTCTTCCTCGGCTCCGAGCTGCGCAACTCGTGGGGCATGCTGCGGGTCTCCGAGATGAAGGCGATCACGAAGCAGGAGCTGCTCGACATGGGCATCGACCTGCGCGACGTCGAGCAGCCGATCGGGACGCTCTCGGGCGGTGAGCGGCAGTGCGTCGCGATCGCGCGGGCCGTGTACTTCGGCGCGAAGGCGCTCATCCTCGACGAGCCGACCGCCGCGCTCGGCGTCAAGCAGTCGGGCGTCGTGCTCAAGTACATCCTGCGCGCGCGCGATCGCGGACTCGGCGTCATCTTCATCACGCACAACCCGCACCACGCGTATCCGGTGGGCGATCGCTTCCTCATCCTGAAGCGCGGTAAGTCGATCGGCTACTACGCGAAGGACGAGGTCGCGCTCACCGAGCTGACGGGGCTCATGGCCGGTGGGGCGGAGCTCGAGGAGCTCGCGCACGAGCTCGCGGCCGAGAGCGGGAACACGGAGGTGATCGAGCAGATCACCGACATCGAGGGGTCGATCGACACGCCCGACGACTTCACGGGGCCGCCCATCACGGAGGCGGTGGGGCTGCCCCGTCCCGAGGACGAGCGGGGGCGCGGGAAGAAGCGCTGACCGCCGCGCAGACCCCACGGCACCCGCCTCGACGAGAACGCACGAAAGAAAGTTAGAAAAAGCCGGGTTGTTGCTACCGGGCCCGGGGCCCGGTAGCAACAACCCGGCTTTTTTTCGCTGCGCCTTGTCGTCGCGCCTTCTCGTCGCGCGCTGTCGTCGCGTGCTCGCCCCGGTCAGCCCAGGTGGACCTCCTCCGCGAGGTGGTCGACGACGGCGCGCAGATCGCCGTTCGATCGCGACGCCGCGGCGCGCTGCCGGTCGGCGCTCGAGCTGCGCTCGACGAGCGCCGCGATCGACGCCAGCTCGGCCGCGCAGCCGAGTTCCTCGGCGATGGGCGCCCACTCGACGAGCCGGTCGGCGAGGACGTCCGTCACGAGACGCTCGTCGCCCGCCTCGTTCTCGATGATGATCGCCTCGAGCCCGTAGCGGGAGGCACGCCACTTGTTCTCGCGCACGTACCAGCTCGGCAGGCGTCCCGCTCCGAGCCCGGCATCGAGCCGACGCGAGGTCGCCTCGGCGATCACCTGGCACAGCGCGACGACCGCCCCGAGATCGTCGAGGCGCGTTGCGCCGTCGGCGATCCGGATCTCGACGGTGCCGAGGTTCGGTGCGGGGCGGACGTCCCAGCGCAGCTCGTTGAGCTGATCGACGATGCCCGTGTGCAGGTAGTCCGCGGCCACACGCTCGTAGGTCGACCAGTCGTCGAGCTCGGGTGGCAGTCCGCCCGTCGGGAGCTGTTGGAACAGCATCGCCCGGTGCGAGGCGAAGCGCGTGTCGTGGCCCTCCCAGTACGGACTCGACGCCGCGATCGCGTGGATGAGGGGATACGCGGCGAGCACGCCGTGCATGATCGGCACGACCTTGTCGGCCCGCTCCACACCGACGTGTGCGTGAACCCCCCAGATCGCGAGCTGCCGCCCCCAATCGCCCGAGCGCTCGGCGACCTCCGCGTACCGGGGCGACGGGCACAGCTCCTGCGCGCGCCACGGTGAGAAGGGGTGGGTGCCGGGGCCGATGGGCACGACGCCCTCCGCGCGGGCGATGGGGAGGATCGCGTCGCGCAGGCGGCGCAGCTCGGCGACCGCGCTCGGAACCGTCTCGTGCACACCCGTCACGAGTTCGATCGTGTTGCGCATGAACTCGCCCACGACATGCGGGTTCGAGGCCTGTTCCACGATCGCGAGTCCGGCGGGCGCGAGCTCCCGAGTGTCCGGGTCGACCAGACAGAGTTCCCATTCCACGCCGAGCGTCGATCGGCGGGAGCGCGCGAAGTCCATGGGGCAAGCGTACGGTCTGGCGCGCCGTCGGCCGCGCGGCTTGCCTCATGCACGCGGGCACGCCACAATCGTGGCGAGCAGCCCGCGGCGCCGCCACGAGCGGACGGTCGCGGGAACCAGACGCCCAAGGAGCACCCGTGCAGCTTTCACTCATCGCCCTCGCCGACGTCCTCGCGACGACCGGCGGTCAGTTCAACCCGTGGCCCTTCGTCATCGGCGCCATCGTGCTCGTCGTCCTCGGCGGCGCCGCGCTCCTCTTCCTCCGCCGCAAGAAGCCCGCGAACGACGGCGCGGCCACCGACGCGACGCCCGACACCGACGCGAGCACGAGCGAGAACGACTCGCTCAACTGAGTCCGCGCGCCGCACGCGGCCGAGTCGACGGCGGCACCCACCGGGTGCCGCCGTCGGTCGTTCGTACGGCGCACGTTCGACGTGACGCCGCGTCCCCACCGGCGCGCGGGTGCCACGCCACCCGCATCCGGCCGTCCCGGACGTCGGCGTCGTCGGCCCGGCGCGCACTCCGTTGGCGCGTCGAGCCAGGATCTGGCAGAATGAGAGCTTGCGTCTGTGCCGCTCGACCCTCTATCCAGCGCGCACGACGTCCATCGAGCTCAGGTCGGGAGTGCCCCACGCACTCGACCGCCGTTCAGAATTTCTTTTCAACCCGACTGGAGACACGTGTCTGTCAAGATCCGTCTGAAGCGCCTGGGCAAGATCCGGGCCCCGTTCTACCGCATCGTCGTCGCCGACTCGCGCACCAAGCGCGACGGCCGCGTCATCGAGGAGATCGGCAAGTACCACCCCACCGAGCACCCCTCGTTCATCGAGGTCGACTCCGAGCGCGCGCAGTACTGGCTCGGCGTCGGTGCACAGCCGAGCGAGGCCGTCCTCGCGCTCCTCAAGCTCACGGGCGACTGGGGCACCTTCACGGGTGAGGGCTCGACCGAGAACCAGGTCAAGGCCCCCGAGGCGAAGGCCACGTTCGAGGCCGAGGTCGGCAAGAAGCCCGTCCTGCGCCCGAAGAGCGAGAAGCCGGCTCCGGCTCCCGCGACCGACGAGGCCGCCGCCGAGGCGCCCGCCGACGAGGTCGAGGCGTAGCCATGCTCGCATCCGCGCTGGACCACCTCGTGCGAGGGATCGTCGATCACCCCGACGATGTCCGCGTGGACCGCAGCGACTCCTCGCGCGGCGAGGTCCTCGAGGTGCACGTGCACCCCGAGGACCTCGGCCGCGTGATCGGACGTCAGGGACGCACGGCGAAGGCACTCCGCACCGTCGTCGCGGCCCTCGCCGACGGCCGTCGCGTCCGCGTCGACGTGGTCGACGACTGACGGTGTCGGCCAAGAAGGCGGGAATCACCCAGCTCCGCGTCGGGCGCCTCACCAAGGCGCACGGACTCAAGGGCGCACTCAAGCTCGAACTGTTCACCGACGAACCGGAACGACGCTTCGTCCCGGGTGCCACGTTCTCGCTGCAGGTGCCCGCCGACAGCCCCTGGCACGGCAAGACCATCCGCTTCGCGGAACTGCGCTGGTACAACGGCCAGCCGGTCGGCTTCTTCGAGGGCGTCACCGACCGGAGCGCGGCCGAGTCGCTCGTGCGTGCGATCCTCTGGGTCGACCAGGACGACGCCGAGGAGCTCGAACCCGACACGTGGTACGACCACCAGCTCGCGGGACTCGCGGTCGAGCGCGACGGCGTCCGGCTCGGCACGGTCAAGCGGATCGACCACCTCCCGGCCCAGGACCTCATCGTCGTGACGACGGACCACGGTGACGTGTTCGTCCCCTTCGTGTCGGCGATCGTGCCGAGCGTCGACCTCGATGCGGGCACGGTGACCGTCACGCCGCCACTCGGCCTCTTCGAGGACATCCCGGACGACGAGCCGCCGGGATCCGCGGCATGGAACGACACGGAACCGCCGCCTGCTGGCAGACTGGGCAACGCCGACAACGCCTGAAGGGAGGCTGGATGCGCTGGGTCGCTTTCTCCTCCGTCTTCGCCGGGCTGACGGGGTACCTCGTCATCTTCCTGGCGACGTCGACGCTGGGTGCCGAGCGCTTCCAGGTCTTCAACGTCTTCTGGGGCCTGTTCTTCATGGTGTACGGGTCCCTGCAGGGACTCATGCACGAGACCACGCGCGGCGTGCGTCAGGCGCTCGCGCGGCAATCGGCAGAGGACGATCCGACCGCCGAGGACCTCCTGACGGAGCCGCTGCGCGACAGCGAGCGCGCGCCGGAGCCCCACGAGCGGGTGCGCCCGTTCCGGGTCTCCTTCGCGTTCGGTGCGGTCGCGGCGGGGCTCATGCTCGCATCGAGTCCGCTCTGGGCCCCGATCGTGCTCGAGCCCTCGCACACGGCACTCGGCATCGCGCTGCTCACCGTCGCGACGGGGCTCGCCGCCGTGCAGGCGGTCTTCTGCGGTCTCGTGTCCGGGGCCGGCCGCTGGCGCATGTTTGGCATCTTCCTCACGGTCGAGGCGTTCCTGCGCGTTCTCGTCGCACTCGTCGCCGTCATGCTCGCGGACCCGATCGCGGGCTTCATGTACGCGACGATCGCCGGCATCGTCATGACGCCGCTGACGCTCGCCGTGAGCCCCGCGGCGAGGCGCCTGATCGAGCTGCGCGGCGACGTCCGCACGCGAGAGTTCGTTCGCCGGAGCCTCCATGCGATCCTCGCCGCGAGCGCGGCGGCGATCCTCGTCGTCGGGTTCCCGGTCCTCATCTCCGCGGCACGCCCGAACGCGGACCCGGTCGTGATCGGCAACCTTCTCGCGGCGGTGACCCTCACGCGGGCGCCGGTGCTGACGCCGATCACGTCGTTCCAGAACGCGATCGTCGTCTACTTCGTCGATCGGGTCGCCCGTGGACGCCGCGTGGTGTGGGTGCCCGTCGCCATCGTCCTCGCGGTCGCGTCCATCGGGGCGGTTCTCGCGTGGCTCATCGGTCCGCCGATCATCCAGTTCATGGGGCCCGACTTCCGCGTCGGGGGGATCCTGCTCGCGGCGCTCACGTTCGCGGCCGGGTTCACGGGTGCGCTCTACATCACGGGCTCCGCCGTCCTCGCGCGGGAGCGGCACGGTGTCTACGTGACGGGCTGGCTGTTGGCGTCGGCGATCGCGCTGCTCCTCCTCGTGCTCGTGCCGGGTGACGCGGTGGCGACGGTGCTCGCCCTGATGGTCGGGCCGGTCGTCGGCGTGCTGTTCCACATCTTCGTCGGGATGCGCCCGGGGGTCGGCGACGCGCCCGCCGCGCCGGCGTCCGGTGCCGCCGAGGAGCTCGATCCCGCTCCGGACGGCGTCACGCCGGAGCGCTGAGCGGCACGCGCCCGAGCGAATACGCTTGGGGGATGCGCGTCGACATCGTCACGATCTTCCCCGACTACTTCTCGGTGCTCGACCTGTCCCTCCTGGGGAAGGCCCGCTCGCACGGGCTCATCGACGTGCGCGTGCACGACCTCCGCGACGCGACGACCGACCGGCACCGGACGGTGGACGACACGCCGTACGGCGGGGGAGCGGGGATGGTCATGACGCCCGAGCCGTGGGGGCGGACGCTCGATGCGATCCTCGGCGCGACGGCACCCGATCCGCTCGCGTCCCCGGGCGTCGACGGGGTGGCGGCGGATGACGCACCGACGGACGTGGCTGCCCCGGGCGTCCCCTCGCTCGTCTCCCACGACGACCGAGAGCGCCCGCTCGTCGTCTTCCCGTCGCCCGCGGGGGCACCGTTCACGCAGGCCACGGCGCGACGGTACGCGGCCGAGTCGCACATCGTGTTCGGTTGCGGACGGTACGAGGGCATCGACCACCGCGTCTTCGAGGACACGGCGCGCCGCGCGCGCGTCGAGCTCGTCTCGCTCGGCGACTACGTCCTCAACGGCGGCGAGGTCGCCGTGCTCGCGATGGTCGAGGCGTTCGGGCGGCTCCTGCCCGGCGTCGTCGGCAACCCCGAATCACTCGTGGAGGAATCGCACGAGGACGGGCTGCTCGAGTACCCGAGCTACACGAAGCCGGCGACGTGGCGGGGACTCGAGGTGCCCGCCGTCCTGTTGAGCGGGCACCACGCCCGGGTCGCGGAGTGGCGGCACGAGCAGCAGATCGAACGGACACGCGCCGTGCGTCCCGACCTCCTCGCGGGGCGGGCCGACGCGGCGGAGTGACGCGGCCCCCGTGGCACGGGGCGGTGCCCGTCAGTCCCGCGCCGTGAGGATGATCGGCTCGCCGTCGGTGACGGCGATCGTGTGTTCGGTGTGCGCGCCGCGCGAGCCGTCGGCCGAGCGCAGCGTCCAACCGTCGGCGTCCTGGACGAGCGTGTCGGTCGTCTCGAGGAACCACGGCTCGATCGCGATCACGAGGCCGTGCTTGAGCGGGAGACCACGCTTCGCGCGCCCGCGGTTCGGGACGGACGGCGCCTCGTGCATCGTGCGGCCGACCCCGTGGCCGCCGAATTCGACGTTCACGGGGTAGCCGGCCGTTTTCGCGACCTGACCGATCGCGTGCGACACGTCGCCGAGCTTGTTGCCCTCGCGTGCCTGCGCGATCCCCGCGACGAGGGCCTCCTCGGTCGCGCGGATGAGCCGCTGGTCGTCGTCCCGTGCCGTGCCGACGTTGAAGGAGATCGCCGAATCGGCCACCCAACCGTCGACCGAGACCGCGAAGTCGAGCGTGAGCAGATCGCCGTCCTGCAGGTCGTAGTCGTGGGGGAGGCCGTGCAGCACCGCATCGTTCACGGACGTGCAGATGACCTTGCCGAACGGCGAGTTGCCGAAGGACGGGTGGTAGTCGAGGTAGCAGGACTCGGCGCCACGCTTCCGGATCATGTCGTGCGCCTGCGCGTCGATCTCGAGGAGGTTCGTTCCCACTCGCGTCGATTCCCGGAGCGTCGACAGGACCTCGGCGACGAAGCGACCCGCGGGACGCATGGCCTCGATCTCGGATGGGGTGCGGAGCTCGATCATCCCCCGAGGGTATCGCGCATCCCCCGAGGGTATCGCGCCGAAGCCGTCCGTCCGCTCGGGCCGCGTGCCCGGGCGGAGGCGGCGGGCGACCGGCATCGGCGGCGCTCCAGCCTGGGTCGCTACATTGGGGACATGTCCCGAGCTCGCGTCCTCTCCGCGCTGCTCAGCGTGCTGCCCATCGTCCCACCCGTGGTGTTCTTCGTCGTCGCGGCCGTGCGCGACGACGGATTCGGGCAGGTCGTCCTCATGCTCGTCCTCGCGGGGCTCTCGTTCCTCGTGACGCTCTCGCTCGTGCTCGTCCTGCGCATTCGACGCAGCGCCGCTTCCCCACCGGCCATCGACCCGATCGACGCGGTGTGGGTCGGTGGCGCCACCCTCGCATGGGTTGCCGCCGGATTCACGGTCGAGCTCGTGCGGTTCGGGTTCGTCGTCGTGGCCCTCGTCGTCTCGGCGCTCGCGGCACGACACCTCTTCCGTGTGATCCGTCGCGTCGTGAGCGAACGCGTCGCACGCGACACCGGGCAGCGCGGTCCGCGCGGAGGTCCGTACACCGGTGGCCCCGCGGCCGGGCCGGATGCGGGCAAGGTCATCGTGCTCGAGCCGTCCGCTCCGCGATCCGATGCGCCCGGTCCGCGATCCGACGCGGAGGGCGGCGGGGCCGGCGGCGACGTACCGGGGAGCACGCGCCACGAGGACGCGCCGCGGTCCGACTCCACGCGGCCGGGCACGAACTTCGGGGCGAATCGTGCCCCCGTCTCACCGACCTGGGACGAGACCCGGCCCGTGCGCGACGCGGCGAGCGAGGGATCGCCCGGCGCCGAGGCGGACGACGCGCCGACGGTCGGCGACACCGATGCCGGTGGATCGCCCGACGAGCACCGCTGACGAGCGAACGCGTTGCGCTCCGGGCGTCGACCGTGGTTCAATAGCTGCTTGTGCCGCGGCCCGAATCTGCCACAGGGGAGTCGGGCGCATCGCGATGCACACGCTGACGTTCACGAATCGGCGCACTCGACCTGTGGCGGGTGCAGAGAGCGACATCATGACCAACCTCATCGACGAGATCGACGCGGCTTCGCTTCGCGACGACATCCCCAACTTCCGCCCCGGTGACACCGTCAAGGTGCACGTCAACATCGTCGAGGGCAACCGCTCGCGTGTCCAGGTGTTCCAGGGCGCGGTCATCGGCCGCCAGGGCGACGGCGTGCGCGAGACCTTCACGGTCCGCAAGGTGAGCTTCCAGGTCGGCGTCGAGCGTACGTTCCCCGTGCACTCCCCGATCATCGAGAAGCTCGAGGTCGTCTCCCGCGGCGACGTGCGCCGCGCGAAGCTGTACTACCTGCGTGGCCGTCGCGGCAAGGCCGCGAAGATCCGCGAGAAGCGCGAGTCCTGAGTGCTCCTCCGACTGTGGCTCCCCCGAGCGGGGAGCCACAGTCGTCTCGGTAACCGCAGCGACCAAGGAGTGACGACATGGGCCAGACGGACGGATCCGTCTCGGACGCGGACGACGCGTTCGGCCCCTCGGGTACCGAACGGGGCCCCGGGCACCCTCGCGCTCGCGGTGCGGGGCGGCACCGTCGCCGCTCGGCCGCCGATGCGGGTGCCTCGGCCGAACTCGACGCGACCAACCCGGTGCATCCCGACGGACGCCCCGGCGGTACGCCCCTCACCCTCGAACTCCTCGCGGACGATCCGGTGAGCACCGAGGCGTCGGCGCCCCGGCGGCGCCGCAATCCCACGCTCGTCTTCCTTCGCGACGTCGTCGTCGTGATCGTGCTCGCGGTCGTCATCTCGATGCTCGTGAAGACGTTCCTCATCCGCCCGTACTACATCCCCTCGGCGTCGATGAGCGACACCCTCGTCGTGAACGACCGGGTGCTCGTCAATCTCCTCGTGCCCGATCTCGTCGCCGTCAATCGGGGTGATGTCGTCGTCTTCATCGATCCGGGTGGTTGGCTCGCGCCGACCTCGACGCCGCCGAAGACGCCGGGGCAGGCGATCGTCGACGGTGCCCTCGAGGCGGTCGGGCTCAAACCCGAGGACTCGAACAACAGCCTCATCAAGCGCGTCATCGGCGTGCCGGGCGACCACGTCGTGTGCTGCAACAGCTACGGGCAGCTCGTCATCAACGACCAGGCCGTCTCGGAGCCGTACGTGGAACTCGGCGGGAACCAGGCGGCCTCGGGCGTCGCGTTCGACGTGACGGTGCCGGCGGAGTCGCTCTGGGTCATGGGCGACAATCGCTACAACTCGGAGGACTCCCGCTTCCATCAGGATCTGCCGACGCACGGCTTCGTGCCGATGGACAACGTCGTCGGGCGTGCGATCGTGCTCAACTGGCCGCTCGATCGCATCACGATCCTCGGGAACTATCCCGAGGTGTTCGCGGGGGTGCCGTCGCGGGATCCGAACGGCTCCGAGTGACGGTCGCGGAGCCGACCCTCGAGCTCGAACGTGCCCTGCTCGAGGTACCGGGAACGGACGTCGTCATCGGTGTCGACGAGGTCGGCCGAGGGGCGCTCGCGGGCCCCGTCATGGTCGGGGCGTGCGCGGTGCGCCGTGCACAGGTCGAGGCCGGATTCCCCGCGGGCCTGCGCGACTCCAAGCTGTTGAGTGCCAAGCGCCGGGAGGCCATCGCGCCCGCGGTGCGGGAGTGGGCGTTCGCGTGCGGTGTCGGCTCGGCGACCGCGCGGGAGATCGACGAGAACGGCATCACCGCGTGTCTCGCGCTCGCCGCGACGCGCGCGCTGGGCGTACTGTTCTCGCTCGGGGTCGAGGTCGGCGGTGCGCTCGTCGTGCTCGACGGGAGCCACGACTGGCTCGGTCCGTCGCTGCGGAACCCGGTGCGGATCATGGTGCGCCCGAAGGCGGACCGCGATTGCGCGAGCGTGTCCGGTGCATCGGTCATCGCGAAGGTGAATCGTGACGGCATCATGTCCGGCGCGCACACGACGGACGAGACGCTCGAGGCGTACGGCTGGGCGGCGAACAAGGGGTACGGGTCCGCGGCGCACCTCGCGGCGATCGATCGGTTGGGGCCGAGCGCCTGGCACCGGCGGACGTGGCTGCACGGTCGTGGAGATGACGTGGCGGCGCCCGCCGGACCACCGGCGAACGCCTAGACTGGACGGATCATGGACGACGACACCTTCGACGACTACGAGCGCGATCTCGAACTGGCGCTCTTCAAGGAGTACCGCGACGTCGCGGGCCAGTTCCGCTACGTCATCGAGACCGAGCGCCGGTTCTATCTCGCGAACGCCGTCGAGTTGCAGCGCCGCGACACGGAACACGACTTCTACTTCGAGTTGACGATGTCGGACGTATGGGTGTGGGACATCTACCGCTCCAACCGCTTCGTCAAGCAGGTGCGCGTGCTGACGTTCAAGGACGTCAACGTCGAGGAGCTCGCATCGAAGGAGTTCGAGCTGCCGACGGAACTCGCGCTCGACGAGTAGCGCCACCGGACGACACGGCTGAAGTCGCTGCTCGCGCAAGGTCGCGGGCATGTCCCGCCGAGGAGTGTCACGGGACACGTCCCGTCGAGCAGTGTCACGGGACACGTCCCGCTCGCAGGACCACACGTGGCGGGTGCCCCGAGAGGGGCACAAGCGGCACATGCGAGCGCGAAAAAGCCGGGTTGTTGCTACCGGGCCCGCGGCCCGGTAGCAACAACCCGGCTGGATGTGGGTCGGTCAGTCGATCCGGCGGGCCGCCGCGTGGAGTCGCTCCATGATCTCGCGCTGGTACGGCGCGATCACGGCACCGGAGACACGGCAGTCGAGCACGAACGTGCCCCGGGCCCCGGCGTCCTGCCACGCGCGGAGGGCATCGAGGTCGTCGAGTGAACGGACGACCGCGCCCTCGGCGCCCACTCCGCGTCCGATCGCGGCGAAATCGACCTCGTCGATGCGCATCGGTCCCTCGTCGAGTCCGAGCGTGCCGTACTGCGTGACCTCGGCCGTGTAGGCCGCGTCGTTGAACACGACGACGACCGCGCTGCGCGCCGAGCGGACGACCGAGTCGAGGTCGGCGAGTGCCATGAGTCCGCCGCCGTCACCCGTGACGACGACGAGCGTGCGTTCGGGCGCGGCCGCGGCGGCGCCGGGAGCGCTCGCGAATCCGAGGCCGATCGACTGGAAGGCCGTGCCGACGAGCGTGATGCTGTCGGGCGAGGGCAGCCGGAAGTACATGTTCGCCCAGCCGATGAAGTGGCCGCCGTCGGAGACGACGAGTCGGTCGGTCGGCAGGAGCGCGTCGAGCGCGATCGAGAGGCTGCGCGGGTCGAGTCGACCGTCCGCGGCGCGCTCCTCGCCCTGCTCGCGATCGAGTCGGGTGCCGGGTGCCGTGTCGTCGACCGCTGCGGCCGGCACCGCACCGTCGGCGGCGACGTGTGCCTGCCCGACGCCCGCGTCACCGATCACCGCGAGGATCCGTTCGACCGCGAGGCGTGCATCGCCCGTGATCTCGTCCGTCACGATCGGGTTCGGTGCCGGTGCGTCGTCGTCGATCCGGATGACCCGCGCGTCGGGGGCGAAGGCCGTGCCGAAGGCCGTCGTGAACTGGTTGAGCCCCGCACCCACGACGAGCACGACGTCCGCGGCGCGCGTGCGGGCGAGCGTTCGCTCCGATGCGAAGCCACCGCACACCCCGAGGTCGAGCGCACGATTGCCGAACGTCCCGCGTGCGGGCGCCGTCGAGACGCTCGCCGCACCGAGTCGGTCGGCGAGGGCGACGAGTTCGGCGGCCGCGCCCCGCGCGCCGCGTCCCGCCAGTACGAGCGGCCGCCGCGCCGAGAGCAGTGCACGGGCGGCGTCATCGGTGCGCTCGACGTCGATCGCGACCGGCGCACGGGCCGGTCGCTCGGTGAGGTCGAGATCTTCGTCGGGCGCGTCGAGCGCGGGGAGATCGTACGGGAGCTCGAGGAGGACCGGCGTCCGGTGCTCGAGCGCGTACCGGATGGCGTCGAGCGCGGCACGGCCAGGCGCCGCCGCCGTCACGACGACCGAGCGCACGCCGACCGTGGTGCCGAGGGCGGACTGCTCGACGTCCCACGGTCGGGCGCCGCTCGTCGGCGCGTCACCGACGACGACGAGCACCGGCGTCCGCGCCATCGCGGCCTCGGTGAGGGACGTGAGGGCGTTCGTGAAGCCGGCGCCGTACGTCGTGGTCGCGACGGCGAGCCGTCGGGACACGCGGTGGTAGGCGTCGGCCGATGCGACGGTCGCGGTCTCGTGCCGCACGGCGGTGAACCGGACGTCGGTCAGGCGCCGGAACGCGTCGATGAGGTAGGCGTTGCCGTTGCCCATGAGCCCGAACACGTCGCTCGTGTGGGCGGCGATGGTCGTGGCGAGTCGGTCGGCGATGGAGGGCATGCGAAAGGGCCTTTCGGGAGGACGGTGTCTGATTCCCTATGTGACTCGACCGCGGTCTATCGCCCATTTTGCGGGCGACGGTCGCCCTCGTCGGCGCCGGACGATGCCAGTGTATCGGCGAGGGCGTGCCCGTTCGACGCCCGTTCGCGCGGACTCCTAGGCTGGCGGTATGGGTGTGCGTGTGTGGCGGATCGTGGTCGCGTCGGTGTGGTTCGGGGTCGTGCTCGGTCTCGCGTTCGTTGAGACGCCCCTCAAGTTCCTGGCTCCCGGTATGACCCTCCCGGTCGCGCTCGGCATCGGCCGCCTCGTCCTGACGGCCCTGGATCTGCTGAGCCTCGTGTTCGTCGTCGTGCTCGTCGTCCTGGGTGCGCTGCGGCCACGGCCGAGCCGGGGTGAGTGGGTCGTGTTGGGCGGGCTCGCGGCAGCGGTCGCGGGTCAGCTCATCGCCGTTCGGCCGCTCCTGAACGCCAGGACCGACATCGTGCTCGCGGGCGGCGATCCGGGAGCCTCGCCGCTGCACACGATCTACGTCGCGATCGAGGTCGTGGTGCTCGTCCTCCTCGTCGTCTTCGTCGTGCTGAGCGGGCGGCGGACGGTCGCCGCGCACGGTGCGTCCCGTGTGGTCGACGGCGAGCGGTCGGGCACGGGTGGTGGGGAGCGCGTGGCTCGGGCGGAAGGTGTGGCGGACGGCGGGGCGACGAACGGCCGTGCGGAGGACGGACGTCCGGTGGCCTCGTCGGGTGACGTGTCGGGCACCTAGGGCGGAAGGCGCGCTCACTCCCGGCCACGCAGGGACGGCGCCGCGGCGCACCTGTGGGGTGAGGTCGCTCCACAGGAGGACGCCGTGTCCCGGTGAGCACCGCCCTCGCGCGGGCAGGCTTCCTCGCGGAGGTGGTCGGGATGCGAGCGAAGGATGCACTCGGACGGACGGGGGAGCGGACAGCGCGGGAGTACCTGCTCGCGCGCGGGCACGAGCTGGTGGATGCGAACTGGCGGTGTCGTGAGGGCGAGATCGATCTCGTCACGTTCGATCACGGCATGCTCGTCGTCACCGAGGTCAAGACGCGTTCGTCGACCCGGACGGGGGATCCGCTCGAGGCGGTGACCTCGATCAAGCTGCGGCGTCTGCGGCGGCTCGCGGGCCTGTGGCTCGAGGCGCATCCGCGCCTCGCCCGGCCCGTCCGCATCGACGTGATCGGGGTGCTGGTGCAGCACGGGCGTGAGCCGGTGGTGCGACACGTGGCGGGGGTCGGCGCATGATCCCGCGGGCCGCGTCGGTGGGGGAGGCGCGGCCGTGACGACGGCGCGGGCGAACTCGATCGCGCTCGAGGGACTCACAGGCACGCTCGTGCGGGTCGAGGCGCACGTCGCCGACGGCCTGCCCGCGTTCGTCCTCATCGGGATGCCGGACACGTCGCTCGGCGAGGCACGTGACCGTGTGCGGGCGGCGTTGCAGAGCTGTGGGCACCCGCTGCCGCCGCGGCGGGTGACGCTGAACCTGTCGCCCGCGCCGTTCAAGAAGCACGGCAGCGGATTCGACGTCGCGATCGCCGCCGCGGTCCTCGCCGCCGCGGGGGTCGTCGACGGGACTGGGCTCGCGAGCGCGCTGCTCATCGGCGAGCTGGGGCTCGACGGATCGGTCCGCCGGGTCCCGGGCGTTCTGCCCGCGGTCGCCGCGGGGCGTCGGGCGGGCTTCGAGCGGATCCTCGTGCCCGCCGCGTGTGCCGACGAGGCGGGGCTCGTCGAGGGCGTCGAGATCGTCGCGGTGCGCTCGCTGCGCGAGGTCGCCGAGCACTTCGGGGCCGAGTTCGATGAGCCGGCGCCCGAGCCGCTGCCCGTCCCGGGTCGTGGCGACGGGGCGGCTCCGACGGGCGGCGCCGAGGGCCCCACCGCGAGCGCGACGGGCGAGACGACACGCGGGTTCGACGGCCCTGATCTCGCCGATGTCGTCGGCAACGAGGACGCCGTCCGGGCGCTCCTGATCGCCGCGGCCGGTGGCCACCATCTGCTCATGGTCGGCCCACCCGGCGCGGGGAAGACGATGCTCGCCGAGCGACTGCCGGGCCTTCTCCCCGATCTCGGCGTCGAGGAGGCGATCGAGCTGGCCGCACTCCGCTCGCTGCGCGGCGCGACGGTCGATGCCGTGCTCGACCGGCGTCCGCCGTTCATCGCACCCCATCACGGTGCCTCCGCCGTGGCCCTCCTCGGCGGCGGATCGGGCGTGATCCGGCCCGGCGCCGTTACGCTCGCGACGGGCGGCGTGCTCTTCCTCGATGAGGCGCCGGAGTTCCCGCGCACCGTGCTCGACGCACTCCGGCAGCCGCTCGAATCCGGCCGGCACGAGGTGCACCGGGAGCGCTCCGTCGTCGCGTTCCCGGCGCGCTTCCAACTCGTGCTCGCGGCGAACCCCTGTCCGTGCGGCAACGCCGGTGACTCCGATCTCGCCTGCACATGCCCGAGCCCGGTCAGGCGGCGGTACCTCGCGCGACTCTCGGGCCCGCTCCTCGACCGCATCGACCTGCAGTTGACGGTCGAGCGCGTGTCCACGGCACGACACCTCGCCGCCGAACTCGACCCGGCACACGAGGCGGAACGAGGCACGGCGGTCGCCCGCGACCGCGTTGCACGGGCCCGCGCTGCCGCCCTGGAACGCTATGCGGGTCGATGGGCCTGCAACGGGCACGTTCCGGGGCCGGCCCTGCGCGCTCGCGACCTTCGACTCCCTCGCGCCGTCACACGGGAACTCGATCGTGCGCTCGATCGCGGACACATCACGATGCGCGGGTACGACCGCGTGCTCCGCGTCGCGTGGACGCTCGCCGATCTGGACGGACGTTCGACTCCCGGTGCGGTCGAACTCGCGGAGGCGCTCGCATACCGGGCACCCGGGGCCTGATCGCGGTGGCACGGGGACGGCGGATCGCACGGCAGTCGGGCGACGACGGCACGCACGGCGCGCACGATGACGACGGAACGACGACGACATCCCGCGGTGGCGCGGGAAGGACGGGGAGGTGGTCGGGATGCCGACATCACTCGGGGAGGGTGCGCGGACGGGCGCACCGGAGTTGCACAGCGAGCACGAGCTCGTGCGGAGGGTGGTCGCTCGGACCGCTCCGGACGTGGACGACGACGGGATCCGGCGTCGGGAACTGCTCGTCGCGTGGTCCGCGATCGCCCCGTCCGGCGATCGGGACGCCGCGGTCCTCATGCGGCTGTGCGGGGCGGATCGTGCGCTCGCGGCGGTTCGTGCTGACGATCCCGTTCCCCGGATCGCGGCGCTCGTCCGGGCGTCGGCAGGGGAGGACCCGATCGCGGCCGCTGAACTGCTCGAGCGCCTGCCTGCCGCGTTCCGGCGTTGGCGTGATCGCCTCGCACCGGCGCGCGTGCGCGACGCGCTGCGCGCGGCACGTGCGTTCGACGTGCACCTGCTCGTCGCAGGCGATCCCGATTGGCCCCCAACGCTCGACGATCTCGGCGACCATGCGCCGCTCACGCTGTGGGTACGCGGAGATCCGTCCGCGCTCCGGCGCACCGAACGGTCCGTCGCGATCGTCGGTTCGCGCGCGGCGACGCCCGCGGGCATCGCGACGGCGACCGAACTGGCATCCGGCGCCGTGGGGGCGAAGTTCTCCGTCGTCTCCGGCGGGGCGTACGGGATCGACGCCGCCGCCCATCGTGGAGCGCTCACGGAGGGCGAGACGGTCGCCGTCATGGCGGGTGGGGTCGATCGCCTCTACCCCGCGGGGAACCAGGAGCTCCTGCGTCGCATCGTCGAGCGCGCTGCGGTCGTCGCCGAGGTGCCGTGCGGTGAAGCGCCCACGCGGTCGCGATTCCTCGAACGCAATCGCCTCATCGCGGCACTCGGGACGGCGACCGTTGTCGTCGAGGCGGGGAAGCGCTCGGGCGCGGCGAACACCGCGGGCCACGCCGCCGCACTCGGCCGCCCCCTCGGCGCCGTGCCGGGGCCCGTCAAGCGCGAGATGTCGGAGGGCTGCCACGAGCTCATACGCGAGGCCGGCGCGATCCTCGTCCGGAACGACAAGGATCTGCTCGAGCTGGCGACGCCCGGTTTCGTCACGCCGGGGCGGCGCCGCCCGAGTGGCGATCCCGCCGAGTGACCCGGTCGGTCATGCGCCCGGCGGGTCATGCGGCCGGCGGGTCATGCGGCCCGCGGGTCATGCGCCCGGCGGGTCATGCGCCCGGCGGGTCATGCGCCCGGCGGGTCATGCGGCCGGTCCGCCACGGATGCGGCTCCGCGCGTCGCCCGTCCGACAACGTGGCCCGGGTTCCGCGTGTGGTCGATCGCGTCACCCGGACGGACGTCGATTCTGCCGGTTCCGACAACGCGACGATCCGGACGTTCGCGATGCAGAGCGCGGGGCGGTAGCGGGCACCCCAGCGGACTTTGCTCGCCGCGAACTCCCTGATCAGGCTAGCCAAACCTGCCATGACAGCCCCAGGCTGCCGGGGTACCGTGAAGGTCATGAAGCTTCAAGGAGAACTCGAAACCGCATTCAACGCGCAGGTCACCCTCGAGATCGAGGCATCGATCGTCTACCGACAGCTCGCCATCGACATGGACGTGCTCGACCTTCCCGGCATCGCCGGATGGTTCCGCGCGCAGGCCGAGGAAGAGATCGTCCACGCGAACAAGTTCATCGATCACATGATCGATCGCGACGCGCACCCCGTCATCCAGCCCATCTCGGGCTCGGGCACGACGGTCGAGACGGTCCTCGACGCGTTCAAGGCATCCCTCGCGCACGAGGTCAAGGTGTCGGAGTCGATCCGCAACCTCTACCGCCTCGCACAGAAGGAGGGCGACATCGACGCCTTCCCGCTGCTCAACTGGTTCGTCGACGAGCAGCTCGAGGAGGAGGCGACGGTCGCCGAGATCATCGGCCGTGTCGAGCTCATCGGCAACGACGGCAACGGCCTGCTGCGGCTCGACAGCGAGCTCGGCTCGCGCCACGCCGACGAGGACTGACCACCCCGCCCCGACGACGACGGGCCGGCGCGCACTCGATGCGTGTCGGCCCGTCGTCGTGTCGCCCCACGTGCCGCGTGCCGGCGACGTACCGTGGCGACATGACGCGAGCGGACCACGACGGGAACGTGCCGCGGACGGCCGACGGCGGGGGTGAACTCCGTGCGGCGATCGAGGACTACCTGCGGTACCTCGACATCGAACGGGGGTTCTCACCCCACACCGTCCGGGCGTACGCGTCCGACCTCGCAGCGCTCGTCGAGCACCTCGCCGCGAGGTCGGTGCCACCGCTCGCGCAGCTCGATCTCGAGATGTTCCGCGACTGGCTGTGGGACGCATCCGAGCGCGGCCTCGCCCCCGCCACGATCGCTCGCCGTGCCGCGTCGGCGCGCGGCTTCACGGCCTGGCTGGAGCGCACGGGGCGCGGGCCGGACACCGCGAGGCGGCTCCGCTCCCCGAAGCAGGGCCGAGCGCTTCCACGGGTCGTCACGGGTGAGGGGATGCGAGGCATCCTCGATGGTCTCCGCGTCGCGGCCGGTTCGGGCGATCCGAACGCACTCCGCGATCTCGCGGTCGTCGAGCTGCTCTACGGGGCGGGCATCCGCGTCTCCGAACTGTGCGCAATCGACCGGGACCACGTCGACCTGGATCGACGCACGGTGCGCGTCACCGGCAAGGGCGACAAGCAGCGCACGGTTCCCTTCGGCGTGCCGGCGGCGCAGGCCGTCGTCGACTACCTGCGGCGCGGACGCCCCGAGCTCGCGGGTGAACACTCGGGGGAGGCGCTCTTCGTCGGCGCGAGGGGCGGCCGCATCGGGCCACGGAGCGTGTACGCGCTCACGAGCAGGGTGCTCGGCGCCTCGCCCGGTGCCGGGCCCGCGGGCCCGCACGCGTTCCGGCACACGGCGGCGACGCATCTGCTCGATGGCGGCGCGGACCTGCGCACGGTGCAGGAGATGCTCGGCCACGCGAGTCTCGGCACGACGCAGATCTACACGCACGTGAGTTCCGAGCGACTTCGCGAGGCCTATCGGATCGCTCACCCCCGCGCCTGAACGACGCCGCGACAGAACCGAGCCGTTGTCGCGCCGGTGCCGGTGCACCCTCGACGACGCGGCGTCAGCAGCACCCGGGTCGTCGATCGGGTGACGTGTGGCGGGCGGGCGGGCGGCGCGATGCGTGACGTCGGCTCGTCCGGGCCGTCCGGTAGGAGGACCGCGGGCGGGATGCCGCCGAGTCGCTCGAGCGGGTTCCGGTACGAGTCGTCCTCGCGCAGGCCGAGATGCAGGCCGCCGTGCGGTTCGTGCCGCACGTCCAGAGCCAGCGCACCGATCCGCTCGCCGCGCGCGACCCGTGCGCCCTCCACGACGGCGGCGTCGACGGGCTCGAAGCTCGAGATCGAGCCGTCCTCGTGCGTGACGGAAAGGACCGGCCTGCCCGCGACCCGTCCGACGAACCGGACGACGCCGTCGGCGGGCGCGTGGATCGTGGCGCCGGGGGCCGCCGCGACGTCGATGCCGCGGTGCCCCGCCGCATAGGGCGAGGTCATGTGGAAGGGCCGTAGGACCGTCCGAAGGCCGGCGACGGGCCAGGACCACGCCTCGGTCGCCGCCGACCCCGCGACCGGACCGGCCGTGCGTGTCTCGTCACCCCGGGTGGGGATATCGGCCGACCCCCGATCGCGCCCGAGCCCGTGAGCGAGCCCGTGCCCGAGCCCGGGGGCCGGGGCCGGCTCGGCGGCGAGCGGTTCCCGGCCGGCCGATCGGCCGGGTGGCGTGGACTGCGGCGTCGACGACATCGACGGTTCGGCGGTCGCGCGTTCCGGACGGTCGTCCGCGGGCGAGGTCCCGAGCGGAAGGGGTCCACACAGCAGGGCGAGCAGGCCGATCGACGCGAGCAGGCGCCGGGCCGAGCGGAGCCCGGCCCCGCCGAGTCCCGCCGAGCGGCTTCCGGCCGTGCCGAACCCCGCCCCACGGAGTTCGGTCATGCGGCGTCCCGACCTGCCCCGTCCCGACGCGCCGCGTGCCGCCCTCCTGTCACGCATCGGGCCGAGCCGCCTCGCCGTGCCGTCGCTCCGTCGTCGTGCGTCGTCCTCGCCGTCCATGTCCGGACTCTCGTCGACGCGCGACCCGGTCGTCACGGTTCGTGGACGATCGGTGGACGAGCGGCTGTCCACCGGGCACGCGCGGCACGGACGCGGTCGCCCGGCCGAACGGTTCGCGGTCGGCGAGATACCCGACGCACGAACGTCACCCGCGCGCCTCCTGCGGTGTGTAAACTCGATCCCGCAGTCCGCGAGAGCGGGCTGACTTCGCGTGCCCGCACACCGGCCGCTCCCACGGTCCCGTCCGCTTCCCGCGGAACGGGTCGGAGCAGCTCCGGGCACCAGGCCACGCGGCCGCTCGGTCGCGCGGAACAACCGGACGGCGCGTTCGCGCGCCCAGACAAGGAGAACGACCATGGCCGTCGTCACCATCCGCCAGCTGCTCGACAGCGGCGTCCACTTCGGGCACCAGACCCGTCGCTGGAACCCCAAGATGAAGCGCTTCATCTTCACGGAGCGCTCGGGCATCTACATCATCGACCTGCAGCAGTCGCTGTCGTACATCGACAAGGCGTACGACTTCGTCAAGGAGACGGTCGCCCACGGCGGCACCGTCCTCTTCGTCGGCACGAAGAAGCAGGCGCAGGAGTCGATCGCCGAGCAGGCGACGCGCGTGGGCCAGCCCTACGTCAACCAGCGTTGGCTCGGCGGACTGCTCACGAACTTCGGCACCGTGCAGAAGCGCCTCAACCGTCTCAAGGAGCTCGACCTCGTCGACTTCGACGACACGACGAAGGGCTACACGAAGAAGGAGCTGCTCATCCAGCGTCGCGAGCGCGACAAGCTGGAGAAGTCGCTCGGTGGTATCCGCAACCTCACGAAGACGCCCTCGGCGCTCTGGGTCGTGGACACCAAGAAGGAGCACCTCGCGATCGACGAGGCGAAGAAGCTGGGCATCCCGGTCATCGCCATCCTCGACACGAACTGCGACCCCGACGACGTGCAGTACCCGATCCCTGGGAACGACGACGCGATCCGCTCGGTCTCGCTGCTCACGCGCATCATCGCGGACGCCGCGGCCGACGGCCTCATCCAGCGTCACCAGAAGCCCGAGCAGGCCGGCAACGTCTCGGCCGTCGAGCCCCTCGCCGAGTGGGAGCGCGAGCTGCTCGAGCAGAGCAAGCCCGAGGCGGAGCAGATCGACGACGCCGCCGAGGCGGCCGTCGAGCACGCCGAGGCCGTCACCGAGGCCGAGGACGCCGAGCCCGCTCGCGATGACACCGTCAGCGAGTCGGTCGTCTCGTCGGAGGCCGTCGCGGACAGCGACATCGAGAGCGCCGAGGCCACCGAGGCCGCGGCCGCCGAGTAATCACCATCACGACTGAGGGAGACACCAGGCACATGGCAAACGTCAGCCTCGCCGACATCAAGGCGCTGCGCGAACAGCTCGGCACCGGCATGATCGACACCAAGAAGGCGCTCGAGGAAGCCGACGGCGACCTCGAGAAGGCGACGGAGATCCTCCGTCTCAAGGGCGCCAAGGGCAACGCGAAGCGCGCGGACCGCTCCACGAGCGAGGGCCTCGTCGCCGCGAAGGAGAACGCCGACGGCACCGCCACGCTCATCGAGCTCGCGTGCGAGACGGACTTCGTCGCCAAGGGCGACAAGTTCGTCGGCCTCGCGGACCGCGTCCTCGACGCGGTCGCCGAGTCGGGTGCGACGGACGTCGACAGCGCCCTCGCCGCGCCGCTCGACGGCAAGACGGTGAAGGACGTCATCGACGAGGTCGCCGCGATCCTCGGCGAGAAGATGGAGCTCCGTCGCGTCGCTCGCGTGCAGGGCCCGCACGTCGAGATCTACCTGCACCGCACGTCGAAGGACCTGCCGCCGCAGGTCGGCGTCGTCGTCGGGTACACGGGGTCGGACGCCGAGACCGCTCGCGGCATCGCGCAGCACATCGCGTTCGCGAACCCGACGTACCTCTCGAAGGACGACGTCCCCGCTGAGGAGGTCGACCGCGAGCGCACGCTCGTCGAGGAGATCTCCCGTGGCGAGGGCAAGCCCGAGGCCGCGCTCCCGAAGATCATCGAGGGACGCCTCAAGGGCTTCTTCAAGCAGATCGCGCTGCTCGAGCAGGACTACGCGAAGGACAACAAGCAGTCCGTCGCGCAGGTCGCGTCGGGTGCGGGTATCGAGGTCACCGACTTCGCCCGCTTCCGCGTCGGCGCGTAACGCTCGACCACCGGCACGGGGCCGGACCGCGCTGCGGTCCGGCCCCGTCGCCGTTCCCGGGAACACGGGGCGGCCTCGGCGGTCCGTTCCGGGCGGCGCCGCCGTTCCCGGCGAGTACAGTGGACGAGGCCGAGGGCCAGCCGTACCGTCCGACCGTCGAGGAGCGCCGATGACCGAATCCACCACCAGCCGCCGAGTCCTCCTCAAACTCTCCGGAGAGGCGTTCGGCGCCGGACGGATGGGGGTGGACCCCGATGTGCTGCGCAGTATCTCGGCAGAGATCGCCGAGGCGGCGAAGCACGTGCAGATCGCGGTCGTCGTCGGCGGCGGCAACTTCTTCCGCGGTGCCCAGCTCGCGGACGCGGGCATGGACCGCGGTCGAGCCGACTACATGGGCATGCTCGGGACCGTCATGAACGCGCTCGCGCTGCAGGACTTCCTCGAGCAGGCGGGCGCGGCGGCGCGCGTGCAGTCCGCGATCGAGATGCGCCAGGTCGCGGAGCCGTACATCCCGCTGCGCGCTGAGCGGCACATGGAGAAGGGCCGCGTCGTCGTCTTCGGCGCCGGTGCCGGTCTGCCCTACTTCTCGACCGACACCGTCGCGGCGCAGCGTGCCCTCGAGATCCGGGCCGACGTCGTCCTCGTCGCGAAGAACGGTGTCGACGGCGTCTACACCGCGGATCCGCGCACCGACGCGGCGGCCGAGCGCCTGCACCACGTCAGCTACCAGGACGCGCTGCAGCGCGGCCTGCGCGTCGTCGACGCGACGGCGTTCAGTCTCTGCATGGACAACGGCATGGACATGCGCATCTTCGGCATGAGCCCCGACGGCTCGATCCGTCGGGCGATCCTCGGAGAGGACATCGGTACGCTCGTCTCGACGCGCGTCTCCGGTTGGTGACCGTCGGCGTGACGCCGCTCGGTGCGACGCGCGTGGAAGCGCGTCCGCACCCGGGTGCGCGTCGATAGGATCGAACCGACCTCCGCGCGAAAGGAAGCCTTGTGATCAAGGAAGTACTCGAAGAGACCACCGAGAAGATGACCAAGGCCGTCGAGCACGCGCGCGAGGACTTCAGCACGGTGCGGACGGGCCGGGTCAACCCGGCGCTGTTCCAGAAGCTCACGGTGGACTACTACGGGTCGCCGACGCCGCTCGAGCAGCTCGCGTCACTGCAGGTGCCGGAGGCCCGAGTGCTCGTCGTCACGCCGTACGACAAGTCGGCCCTCAAGGAGATCGAGAAGACCATCGCGACGGCGCCGAACCTCGGTGTGACGCCGTCGAACGACGGCAACATCGTGCGGGTCGTCATGCCCGAGCTCACGGCCGACCGCCGCAAGGAGTACGTCAAGCTCGCGAACTCGAAGGCCGAGGAGGCCCGGGTCGCGATCCGCAACATCCGCCGCAAGGCGAAGACCGATCTCGACGCGCTGCGCGACGAGGTCGGCGAGGACGACGTGACGCGTGCCGAGAAGGAGCTCGAGGCGTCGACGAAGCAGTTCATCGAGCGCATCGACGAGGCGCTCAAGAACAAGGAAGCCGAGCTCCTCGAGGTCTGATCGATGTCGCCCGACGCCGAGCCCGGGGCTCGTCCCGATCGCCCTGACGATCCGGACGAGCCGGTTCGGCGCACGCCGGACGAGGTGCCGACGGACACGTCGGACCGCCTGCAGCGCATCGAGCAGCAGGCGAGGCTGGCCGGCAACGAGGTCCGCGCCCAGGTGCGGGCGGGTCGACGACGGATCAAGGCGAAGAGCGACGAGATCAACGCCCGCTCTGGGCGGAATCTCGTGTTCGCGATCCTCATCGGGGTCGTGCTCGGCGGCGCGCTGCTGCTGAGCCTCCTGTTCATCAAGCAACTGTTCATCCTGTTCGGCGTCGCGATGGTCGGGTTCGTGTGCCTCGAGCTGTCGAACGCGATGCGCAGCACGGGGCGGCACGTGCCGCGGGTACCGACGCTCGCCGTCGCGATCGTGATCGTGCCGGCCTCCTACTACTTCGGCCCGGCGGGGCAGTGGATCTCGCTCGTCGCGGGCATCCTGTTCCTGACCGCGTGGTGCATCGTGCGCGCGTCGCTGCGCTCCGAACCGCCGCCGCGTGCGGACGTGTGGAACGACGTCCTCGCGAGTGCGTTCGTGCAGCTGTACGTCACGTTCCTGGGGTCCTTCACGGTCATGCTCGCTGCGCAGGAGCGCGGCGAGTTCTGGGTCCTCGGGTTCCTTCTCGTCGTCATCAGCATCGACACGAGTGCGTACGTGTTCGGCCTCAATTTCGGCAAGCACAAGATGGTGCCCCGCATCAGTCCGTCGAAGACGTGGGAGGGGCTCGCCGGTGCGGCGCTGACGTCGCTCGTCGTGTCGGTCGCCGTGAGCGTGTTCCTGTTCGACATGCCGTGGTGGTTCGGCCTCGTGGTGGGGCCGGTGCTGCTCGTGACCGCCACCGCGGGCGACCTCACCGAGTCGATGGTGAAGCGGGATCTGCAGATCAAGGACATCTCGTCGTGGCTGCCGGGACACGGTGGCTTCTTCGATCGGCTCGACTCGATCCTGCCCTCGGGGGCGATGGCGTTCGCGCTCTACTTCTGGGGTGCGAGCCTCACCCTGCACTGACGCGTTCGTGGTTCGCACGGCGCGGTGCGACGCGAACGGCTCGCGTGCGGCACAATGGGTGCTGTGAGTGCCAGTGCGTTCCCCAAAGCTCCGAAGGGCCAACTCGGCTACGACCGCGACGAGGTCGACCGGGCCCTGCGGGTCGCCCGTCAGCGCTACGACAACTTCGACAACGGCTCTGGCGGCAAGCGCCTGACGACGTCGAGCATCCGCCTGACGGCGTTCACGATGCGCAAGGGGGGCTACTCCGCGCCACACGTCGATGCGGCGCTCGAACGACTCGAGGACGCGGTCGCCGTGCGCGAGCGTGAGGAGCGCATCGAGCGCCTGGGGCGCGACGAGTACCTCAAGCAGACGAAGGCGACGGCGCGTGCGGTACTGAAGCGCCTTCGTCGCCCCGACGGGGAGAAGTTCGACCGCGTCTCGGTGCTGCAGCGCGGGTACGACGTCAAGGAGGTCGACGGGTTCGCCGCGCAGCTCGAGCAGTTCCTCCGGGGTGGGACGCCGCTGTCGCTCCGCGAGGTGCGGGGAGTCGCGTTCACGCCCCGCCGCCGCGGCTACCAGGAGGCCCAGGTCGATCTCGTGATCGATGCCGTCGTCGACGTGATGCTCGCGATCCGCTGACCCGTTCGCGGACGTCGCGTCACGGTTCGGATTGTCGGACCGTGATCCGTTCGTTACCATCGTTACCGTTGTGTGCCCCCAGGCACCGCAGAACGGATCGAACGTGACCACGGAATCTCCCATCGGCTCCCTTCGGGCTCGGCGTCCCCGGAACCGCCCGCGTCGCCGCTTCCTGCTGCCCGCGGCGGGCGCTTGCGCCGTCCTGGGGTCCGCGTTCGTCGGGCTCTCGTTCGTTCCCGCCTCCGCACCGGCGACGGCCGACAACCCTTCGCTCGAGCAGCTCGCTCAGTCGGAGTCGCAGGGGTACGAGGCGAGCCTCGTGTCGGGCGAGGACGGTTCGACGGTCGCCGGCGACCGGAGGGACGACTACGCGGTCGATTCCATCGATCCGACCGACAAGAACGCGCTCAAGCAGATCGCCTCGGAGATGGCGGCGGAGGACTACGGGTGGGGTGCGGGTGAGTTCTCGTGCCTCGACAAGCTGTGGGAGAAGGAGTCCGGCTGGAACCCGTACGCCGAGAACTCGAGCTCCGGTGCGTACGGCATCCCGCAGTCCTACCCGGGGGAGAAGATGGCCGCGGCGGGCGCCGACTGGAAAACGAACCCCATCACGCAGATGACGTGGGGCATGGACTACATCAAGGCGGTCTACGGCACCCCGTGCGCCGCGTGGAACCAGCACAACGGCTCGTACTGATCGATCGGGGTGGGGCGCACGCGACCCTCCCGGTGTTCCGGCGGCACTCAGCTCGCTCGCGGCTCGGCGTTGTCTATCCGTGATCATTCCGTTACCATTGACGGTATCGTGACAACAAGTAAGGCAACCGCAGACATGACTCAGCTCCGTGCAGGCTCCGTTCGGGCCGTCCGTCCTCGCAGCCTCCGCAACACGCGCACGAGGGTGCTGTTCCCGCTCGCCGCCGTTGCCGCGGTCGCCGGCATCACGCTCGTGGCGGTCGGGCAGGCCGGTGGCGGAGCGGCGGTCTCGAGCGTTCCGAGTGTCGCCGAGCTCGCGGCCGCCGAGTCGCAGGGCTACGACTCGAACCTCCTGACGGCCGACGGCTCCGCCTCGGCGCCGGACCAGGGCGTGACGGACAGCCGCGCCGGCGACACGCTCGCCGTCGAGGTGACGACTCCGACGCCGACGCCCACCAAGACGGAGCAGTCGAGCGGCTCGAGCGGCTCGAGCGGCAGCAGCGCCGGTGACGCGCCGGCCGCGGATCCGGGCAGCGCGCAGGCGATCGCACAGGACCTGGTTGCAGCGCGCGGCTGGGGAGCGAGCGAGTACAACTGCCTGTACCAGCTCTACCAGCGGGAGTCGGGTTGGAACGTCGGCGCCGAGAACTCGTCGAGCGGGGCGTACGGCATCCCGCAGGCGCTGCCCGGCAGCAAGATGGCCAGCCACGGTTCGGACTGGCGGACGAACCCGGCGACCCAGATCGCATGGGGTCTCGACTACATCTCGGGCCGCTACGGCACGCCCTGCGGCGCCTGGAACCACTCGGAGAACAACGGCTGGTACTGACGCCCGACTCGAACGACCGCCCGACGCGGGCTCCGGAACGGAGCCCGCGTCGTCCCGTTCCGGGCGGGCACCCGTCACGCACGGCGGCCGCTCACTCGCACGCAGGGTCGCCTCGCCCGCGTTCCCTAGACTGTCGGCATGCCCCGCTCGAACCGACCGCGCCGAAAGGGGCACGGGGGCCGAGCGGACGACCAGGACGAGCGTGGGCTCGAACGGCTCCGTGACGGGTGGCGGCGCACCGAGGTCCGCAGCGGTGTGTCCTGGACCGTGCAGCCGATCTCGGCGGAGCGAGCCACGAAGCCGTACACCTGCCCCGGTTGTGGCGGCACGGTGCAGCCCAGGACGGCTCACCTCGTCGCCTGGCGTGCCGAGGGGATCCTCGGTGACGACCGCGCCCTCGCGGATCGTCGGCACTGGCACACGCACTGCTGGAGGACGTCATGACCGAACCCGAACGCATTCGAGCGAACACGGAGTTGCCCGCGATCCGCGAGGACATCGAGTTGCGGACCGCGGACGGGCTCACGCTCGTCGGTGAACTCGCGACGCCGGTCGGGCGTGAGCCCGTCGCGACGCTCGTGACGCTCCACCCGTTGCCGACGCACGGCGGATTCATGGACTCGCACATCTTCCGGAAGGCGGCGCTCCGGCTCCCCGCGCTCGCCGATCTCGCGGTCCTGCGCTTCAACACACGTGGGACGAGCTCACCGCGCGGGACGAGCGACGGTGCGTTCGGTGACGGGGTGACCGAGCGGGGTGACGTCGAAGCGGCGATGGCGTTCGTCGGAGAGCGGGGGCTCCCGAACCCGTGGCTCGTCGGGTGGTCGTTCGGGACGGAACTCGTGCTCAAGTACGGGCGGCTGTTCCCCGACGTGGTCGGGTTCATCATGCTCTCGCCGCCGATCCGGCGGACGACGCAGGACGAGCTCGTGGCGTGGAGCGACGAGACGCGGCCGACCGTGATGATCGTGCCCGAACTCGACGACTATCTTCGGCCCGAGGAGGCGCGGGCGCGGACGGCGTCGGTGCCCTGCATCCGGGTCGTCCCGGTCGATGAGGGTCGCCACCTGTGGGTCGGGGAGAAGCAGACGTCTCGCGTGCTGGGCGAGATCGTCGCACTCACGAATCCGAGTGCTCTTCCGCTCCCGACCCACGTCCCGAACGCGAGCTGACGGGCGACCTCAGCGCTCGTTCTGCGCCGGGATCCACACCTCGCGGATGAGGATCAGGATCGCGGCCGCGACGGGGATCGCGACGAGCGCACCGAGCAGTCCGAGCAGCGTGCCGCCCGTGAGTGCTGCGATCACGACGACCGGGCCGGGCACCTTGACCGCGGAGCTCATGATGCGCGGGCTGATGAGGTACGCCTCGAGCTGCATGTAGACGACGTACCAGATCGCCAGGATCCACCACACATTGCTTCCGGAGTCCGTCAGCACGAGCTGGAGCAGCACGATGACGACCGACGCCGAGAGCGTTCCGACGAGCGGGATGAGCGAGCCGAGGAACGCCACGACGGCGAACAGGGCGGGAACCGCTGCGCCCAGCAGCGTGAGGATGATGAACGTGAGCACGCCGTTGACGAGTCCGAGTGAGACCTGCCCGACGACGTAGCGGCCCACCGAGCTCGTGATCTGCTCCGTGAGATCCGCGACGCGGGCGCGACGGGATGCGGGCGTGAGCTGGTAGAAGCTGCGCTTCATGCTGTTCATGTTCGAGACGAAGTACAGCGTCAGGATGAACACGATGAGGGTGCCGAAGAAGCCGTTGACGATCGTGAATCCCACCTGCAGGACGCCCCCGCCGATGACGGCCACGTTGTCCCGCAGCCAGGTGAGGGCGTCGTTGATCGCCTGATTGACGTTGAGGTCCGGGAACGTCGTGTTCGCCCACTCGATCACGTTGAGCTGCGTGATGCTCGCCACGATCGTGTTGTACCGCTCCACGATCGAGGCGGCCTGCTGTGTGACGGAGGGGATCATCGCCCACACGACGAGTGCGAGTGCCCCGAACACGGCGACGAGCGCCGTGAGGATGGCGAGCCAGCGGGGCCAGCGGTGACGCTCCAGCCAGCCGATGATGGGTTCGAAGCCGAGTGCGAGGAACAGGGCCGCCCCGACGTATGTGAGTACCGTTCCGAGCGACGAGATCATCCCGCCGAGAACGAGTGCGGCGAGGACGCCGAGCGTGGCGACGAATCCGAGCCGGAACGGGCGTTCGATGCGCATGGTTCTCCTCGCGAGACGACCGTGCGCCCGGCCGGTCGGCCGGGCGCACGGTGCTGATCAGTGTATGACTAGCGTGAGCCGTTGCCCGCTGCCGGTGCACCCTGCTTCGAGGAGGCGCCGACCTTGCGCGTGTCGTCGCCGTCGCGCTGCTGGGCGGACGTCGTGTCGGTACCCTGCTGCGCCGAGCCCTCCTTCTCGCCGCCCGCGCCCTTGGGCTGCTGCTGCTCGGAGGGCATCGAGATGCCCGGCAGGTTGACGTTCGAGAAGGCCGCGCGGAGCCCGTCGAGGTACGTCGCGACCTGCTCGCGCTCCTCGCGGATCTCGGTGAGGCGCGACTCGGCGTCCTCGATCATCGAGCGCGTGCGCTGCTCGATCTCGGCGTTGCGTTCGCGCGCCTGACGGTTCGTGTTGTCGAGCAGGTCGGCGGCCCGGCGCTCGGCCTGGTCGATCGTCTCCTGGGCGCGGCGGCGGGAATCGGCCATGAGCTTGCCGGCCTCGCGTCGCACCTGCTCCGATCGCTGGTTGAGGTCGGCGAGTTGCTCCGTCGCGTCGTCGATGAGCTTCTTGGCCGCGGCCTCCGCCTTGCGCCCGGCGGCCACGAGCTGCTGCTCGAACTCGTTGCGGCGCGAGGTCAACTCGACCTCGAGTTCGTTGCGCTGCGCCGTCAACTCACGCATCGCGGTCTCACGCTTCGCGTCCAGCTCGGAGGCCGTCTGCTGTCGAGCGGCATCGCGCTCGCGCTCCATGGCCGCGCGCTCCTGCACGAGCTCCTGGTCGTGCTGCTCCCGGGCGGCTGCCAGCTCGCGCTCGAGCTCACCGCGTGCGAGTTCGAGCGCCCGACGCTGGGTCGCGAGCGCGTCCTGCGTCTCGGCGATCTCCTTGTCGGTCTGCTGGCGCAGGGCCGCGACCTCCGCCTCCGCCTCGGCACGCAGCGCACCGACCTCGAGGTCGGTGCTGTGGCGGAGCTCGCGCAGCTCGGTCGTCACCTGGTCCTTGACCGTGTCGATCTCGCGCTCCTGGTTGCGCTTGATGAGCTCGGCCTCCTGGCGAGCGTTCTCGAGCAGGCTGTCGGCCTCGGCGCGCGTGTCGGTCGTGAGTCGCTGCGCACGCGTGTCGGCGTCGCGCGTCACACGCTCGGCGTAGTCGTTCGCCTCCTGATGGATGCGGGCCGCATTGCGCTGCGCCTCGCCCTCGATCCGGTCGGCCTCGCGCTGCGCGTCGGCGACGAGCTTCTGCGCCTGCTGCTCGGCGGTCGCGAGCGTGCCCGCGAGCTTGGTGCCGAGACCCGAGTACGTGGGGGAGCCGACCTCGCCCAGCTCGCGCTCGAGATCGCGGACGCGCTTGCGCAGCTCCTGGATCTCGCGCGATTCCCCGTCGTCGTGGGTGCCCTGCTGCGAGACCTGCCTGCGCAGGTTCCGGATCGCCTCGTCAACCTCTTCGCGGTTGTACCCGCGCATCGCCGTCGAGAAGTTGATGTCGTCGAATGGCAATTTCGGCCTCCGGGTCGATGGAGCGGTCACAACGTCGCCGCCGTGATCGCACGACATGGCGGTTCCGTTTGCAGTGTAATGCGACCGGGGGGCCGACGCGCTGGGCACTCCTCCCCCCTCGGACGGTCGCTCGTGGCGGAATCCCGGGGTCCCGAGAGGGGGTTGCGATAAACTGAGGGGTCAGCAACACCCGTTTCTGCCCCAGTGGACGCGGGAGAACAACCCTCGCGAGAGGAGTGCGTGGCCGAAGCGCGGCCCGCGACCGGTTCTCGAGAAGGAGCTTCAGTGCGTTTCATCCTTGCGGCGGTGTCACTCGTGGTGAGCCTCGCCCTGTTCGGTGTCGGCATCTTCCAGATCGTGGCGGCCCGCGCAGAGGACCAGGTCACCGCGGCCGGCGCGACCAGCAACGGCGCGCCACTCATCGTCATTCCGTCCGAGACCCTCGTCACTCACGCGGGTGCCCAGAAGATCGACATCGAGGGCGACGGGCCGGTCATCGCGGTCGTCGGACGCCAGGGCGACGTCGCCGCGTGGGTCGGTACGACGACGCACGATCTCGCGCAGATCGACCCGGAGACGGGACAGATGGTCTTCACGCCCGGTGAGGGCAGCGACGCGACCGCGCCGAACCCCGCCGGAAGCGATCTCTGGTACGAGGAGTACACGGGCGACGGCACGCTCGAGGTCGACGCGTCGCTCCCGCCCGGCTTCGCGGTGCTCATCGCGAGCACGGGCGACACTCCGGCACCCGGTCAGCTCAGCATTACGTGGCCGCTCGACGGTCGGGCTCCCTGGTCGGGGCCGCTGCTCATCGCGGGCGCCGTGTTCCTGCTCATCGCCCTGGGGCTCGGGCTCTGGGGGCTCATCGAGCTCCGGCGTGGCATCAAGCCGCGGCGCAAGTCGAACGCCGGTGCCGGCGCGCCGATCCCGCTGGCCCCGGGGGCAGAGGCGGCGGGCTCGTCGGACGGGGACGACCGCGCGTCCTGGCCCCCGCCGACCCTCGAACCGAGCTTCTCCGGCACGGCGCAGGACGGGACCTCGCTCCCGTCGCCGTGGTCGGCGGACGATGGGGCGGCCGACGACGGCACCGCAGCGAGCGCGCCGACGTGGGATGCGCCGGACGGCCCGGACGCTCCGGGGACGACGCGGATCGAGACCTCCGCCACGTCCGAGGCGCCGACGTTCGGCTCGTCACCCGACGCTGCCGCCTGGGGTGGAGTGGCCACCGGGGATGCGGCCGCACCGTCGTCGCCGTTCGGTGACGCCACCCGGGAAGGCGGCCCGTCCGGCGTGGACACGGCCTCGGCACCGGACACCCCGTCGTGGGCGTCGGCCGAGCCCGTGCGCGACGGGGAGCCCGAGCGCGGCACCTGGAACGCCCCGGTCGGTGACGACCGGCCGGAACACTCGTGGCGAGCGGACACGTCGAGCCCTGCGGCGGATGCGTCCGGACACCACGGATCGCATCGGGGCTCCGAGCCGTGGGAGTCCGCTCCCACGGACGGCGGGTTCGGCGAGCGGTCGGGCGATGCCGGGACGCATCACGGCGAGCACCGCCACGCGGGTGCGTGGGAGGATCGAACGGACTCGACGAGTTCGCCGTCCCGCGACGACGCGGTGGACGAGCGCCGGGACGACGACGACACGCATTCGGACGGTCCGTCGGATTCCGATCCGTCCGATTCGGGTCCGTCCGATTCGGGTCCCTCGGATCCGGGAGACATCGGCCCGGGCGCCGGTTCGCCGGACGAGGCGTCCAAGTGGCGTCGGCCCCGTGGTCGCGACCGTGCGGCGGCGCCCAAGCGGCTGTTCCGTCTCGCGCCCGTCTTCCTCGTCGGCACCCTCTTCCTGACGGGCTGCTCGTCGGTCACCATGTGGCCGGAGGCGCTCGGTGGTCCGCCGGAGAACCCCACCCCGACTCCGACGTCGAACATAGATGCGGCGCTCGCGGAGGAGGGAGCTCCCCTCCCGGCGCTGAGCGACACACAACTGACGGACATCCTCGCCGACACCGCGACGGTCGCCGAGAGCGCCGACGCGTCGGGCGATGCGAAGGAGCTCGAGGTTCGGTTCACTGGAGCGGCGCTCACGGAGCGGACGGCCATGTACAAGGCCCGCTCGGTGGATGCCGCGATGGGCGGGCCCGACCCGTTCCCGACGGGCAACGTGGTCTACACGGTGCCGGAGGCGACCGACAACTGGCCGCGGACGGTCTTCACCGTCGTGGAGTCGGGTACCGCGGGCGAGGCGCCGTTCGGCATCATGCTCGTGCAGGACGAGCCACGGGACACCTACAAGGTCGATTCGCTCACGCGCCTCGCCGCGAACGTCAGCTTGCCCGATGCGCCGCCGGCGGCCATCGGCTCGCCCGGTCTCGCGCAACTCGCGCCGAGCCTCGCGATCGCCCCAGATCAGCTCGCGGCGGCCTACGGCAGCGTCATCCTCGAAGGGGACGCCTCGCCGTCGGCGGCATCGTTCAGTGCCGAGACCGACCCGCTGCGCGAGCAGATCGGTCAGGCGTACCGTGACGGCAAGCTCGGGGCGATCGACCAGGCGACGTCGCGGCTCGAGTTCTCGAACCGGCCCGGTGCCGACGCGCCGGTCGGCGTCGGCACGCTCGACGGCGGTGCCATCGTGGCGGTCTCGATGGAGGAGGTCGAGCGGTTCTCGGCCCGGAGCCAGCTCGCGACCCTCTCCGTGACGGGACGGACCGCCGCCCTCGCGGGCGTCACCCAATCGCCGAACGGCTTCGAATCCGTCTTCACCGACCAGCTGCTCTTCTACGTCCCGCCGGCCACGGCGGGCAAACCCGTCCAATTCCTCGGGTACTCGCAGACACTGACGAGTGCCCGTCAACTCGATGCCAGTGAGGTGACGTTTGGCTGACCCACAGATGGACCCCGCCGACCTGCGCGGAGCCGTAGATCTCTCCGCGCTCGTGCAGCGCGCGAACGGTGCAGGCGAGGGGGCAGCGCCCCCGACGGCCGAAGCGGCACGTGCCGAGGCCGTCGCCTCGGGCGCCGAGCCGATCGCCGTGCTCCCCGACGCGGTGGTGGAGGGTGACGAGCAGACGCTGCAGGAGTTCATGCAGCTGTCGCGGTTCATGCCGGTCGTCGTCGAGATGCACGCGGCCTGGTCGAGCGAGGCGCAGGCGCTCTCGCCCGTGCTTGCGCGGCTCGTCCGGGCACAGCACGGCAGGCTCGTGCTCGTACGGATCGACCTCGACGCCCACCCGATGCTCGGGAAGCAGCCGCAGGTGCTCGCGCTGCTCGCGGGACAGCCCGTGCAGTTGTTCGCGGGGAATCCGCCGGAGGAGCAGATCCAGCAGCTGTTGGACGAGATCCTGCAGGTGGCGCAGCAGCAGGGGCTTCGCGGACGCGTCCAGATCGAGGGCGGTGGCGACGGAGAGGACGGCGCGGAGCCCGCTCCCGAGCCCGAGCTCCCGCCCCTGCACGCCGAAGCGTACGCGGCGATCGAACGCGGTGACTACGAGGCCGGGATCAGCGCGTTCGAGCGCGCGCTCGCCGAGAACCCCGCCGACGAGCAGGCGCACGCGGGCCTCGCCCAGGTGAAGCTGCTCGAGCGACTCCAGGGCCGCACACTCGACGAGATCCGCTCGCGGGCGGCCGCCGAGCCCGACGACCTCGACGCGCAGCTCGACGTCGCCGACCTCGACCTCTCCGGCGGTCACGTGGAGGATGCCTTCGATCGACTCCTGCGGGCGTTCCCGAGCGCCGACGCCGATGGGCGGACGCGCATCCGGGAGCGTCTGCTCGAGCTCTTCGAGGTCGTCGGCAGGGACGATCCGCGCGTCTCGGCGGCCCGCCGACGGCTCACCTCGCTGCTCTTCTGAGCGACGCGACGGAACGAGGGAGCCCCTCACGACTCTGGTCGTGAGGGGCTCCCTCGTTCCGTCGCGGTGACCTCAGAACGCGGTGCGGCGGCGGAACCAGACGGCGCCGAGCGGCGGCACCGAGAGCTCGAGCGACTGGTCGAACCCGTCGTGCGGCTCGTTCTGGGACGAGACGGATCCGAGGTTGCCGACGCCGGAACCGCCGTACTCGAACGCGTCCGTGTTGAGGATCTCCTCCCACTCGCCCGCGGCCGGCACACCGATGCGGTAGTTCGAGAGCGCACTGTTGGAGAAGTTGAACACCATCACGATCTCGCCGTCGCGATCGTGGCCGCGGCGGACGAACGCGAGGAGCGAGTGCTCCGCGTCACCACCCGCGATCCACTGCAGTCCCTCGGGCGAGTTGTCGAGCTCCCACAGCGCGGGTGCGTCGCGGTAGACGCGGTTGAGCCGTGCGAGGAGCTTCGAGACGCCGCGGTGCGGCGGCTGGTCGAGGAGCCACCAGTCGAGCCCGCGGCTCTCGTCCCACTCGGACGGCTGCGCGAACTCCTGGCCCATGAACAGCAGCTGCTTGCCCGGGTGACCCCACTGGTACGCGAGGAATAGCCGCACGTTCGCGAGCTTCTGCCAGTGGTCACCGGGCATCTTCGAGAACAGCGAGCCCTTGCCGTGCACGACCTCGTCGTGCGAGATGGGCAGGACGTACTTCTCGCTCCAGGCGTACACGAACGAGAACGTGAGGTCACCGTGGTGATAGCGGCGATGGATCGGATCGCGCTCGAAGTAGCGCAGATCGTCGTTCATCCAGCCCATGTTCCACTTGAGGCCGAACCCGAGTCCGCCCTGGTCGGTGGGGCGGGTGACGCCGTCCCAGCTCGTCGACTCCTCGGCGATCATGACCGTGCCCGGGTGCAGCCGGTACGCGGTCGCGCACGTCTCCTGCAGGAACGCGATGGCCTCGAGGTTCTCGCGGCCGCCGAATTCGTTCGGGAGCCATTCGTCGCGCGAGTAGTCGAGGTAGAGCATCGAGGCGACCGCGTCGACGCGGAGTCCGTCGATGTGGAACTCCTCGAGCCAGTAGAGCGCGTTCGCGACGAGGAAGTTGCGCACCTCGGGGCGGCCGAAGTCGAACACGAGCGTGCCCCAGTCGGGCTGCTCGCCGCGCCGTGGGTCGGGGTGCTCGTAGAGCGGTCGGCCGTCGAAGCGGGCGAGCGCGAACGCGTCCTTCGGGAAGTGTCCGGGAACCCAGTCCATGAGCACGCCGTACCCGGCCTGGTGCAGGCGGTCGACGAGGTAGCGGAGGTCATCGGGTGAGCCGAGGCGCGAGGTCGGTGCGTAGTAGCCCGTGACCTGGTAGCCCCACGAGGGCCCGTACGGGTGCTCCGCGAGCGGCATGAACTCCACGTGGGTGAAGCCGAGGCCGTCGAGGTAGGGGATGAGCTCGTCGGCGAGCTGGCGGTAGCCGAGTCCGGGCCGCCACGACATCGCGTGCAACTCGTAGACGCTCATGGGCGAGTTGTGCGGGTCGCGCGCGGCGCGCTCACGCATCCACGCGTCGTCCGCCCACACGTGACCGGCCGGTGCCGCGACGACGGACGCGGTGTGCGGCGGGCGTTCGGCGAATCGCGCGACGGGGTCGGCCTTGTCGATCCACACGCCGTCCTGCGTGAGGATCTGGAACTTGTACGCTTCGCCCGCGCGGGCACCGGGCACGAACAGCTCCCAGATGCCGCGACCGTTGAGGCGTCGCATGGCCGCTCGGGACCCGTCCCAGTCGTTGAACGAACCGGTGACCCGGACGGCGTTCGCGTCCGGGGCCCAGACGGCGAACGCGACGCCGGGAACCCCCTCGGGCGAACGCTCGTGGGCGCCGAGCACGTCCCAGAGGCGCTCGTGCCGCCCCTCGCCGAGCAGGTAGAGGTCGAGCTCGCCGACCGTCGGGAGGAAGCGGTACGGGTCGTCGGCCGTGTCGACGGCATCGCCGTAGTGCGCCTCGATGCGGTATGCCTGCAGGCCGCGCGTGTGAGCGGCGGCCCAGATGCCGTGGGCGACGTGTTCGAGGTCGACGCGTGTGCCGTCCTCGAGCACGACGACGACCTGCGAGGCGAGCGGTCGGCGGACCCGGACGGCGACCGAGCCGTCGCCGAGCGGGTGCTGACCGAGGACGTCGTGGGGTGCGCCGTGGCGTCCCTCCGCGAGGGCGGCGAGTTCGTCGTCCGAGTGGCCGCCGACGGCGGAACGACCGTCGTCGTCGGGTTCGGCCGCGGCCGCCGCCTCGTCCGCCGTGACGGTCGTCCCGATGTCGTCGCTCGCCGCCGTCGCGTCGGGTGCCTCCCGTGACTCGCCGACGGTCGGCGCATCCGCATCGGCATCCGCGTCGGGCACGGTCGCCCGCATCGCCGAGGTCGGCGCCGGGGTCGGGAGGTCCGCGGGCGGGACGACCGGTGCCGTGGCGGCCTGTGTGGCGTCGGGTCGGACGTCGTCGCGAGCCGGGAGGAGTGCGCCCTGGACCGGCGCCGCATCGATCGCCGGCCGACCGGCAGGCAGGGTGCCCGGTGCCGCGCCGGCGTGCTTCGCGCGCGGTGCGTGCTGTTCGGGCGCGTCGCCGGGCCCGCTGGTGTCGTCGTTCGTGGTCATGCTGGTGTCCTCGTGATCGTGGGCGGCGTCGCCCGGTGCATCATGCGCCGGTGGGGCGCACGTGCAGGACGTGCGCGGGGGTCGTGTGCGGGTCGAGGCGGACGTAGTTGTCGTCACCCCAGGTCCAGACCTGGCCCGTCAGGAGGTCCTCGACCTCGAACAGGCCACCGGGTGTGCCACCGAACGCCGACTGGTCGATGTGCACCATGCTCTCGACGGGGGAGTACGGGTCGAGGACGACGACGACGATGATCGTGTCCGCGACCCCGTCGGGCGCGTACTCGGCGGGCAGGTGCTTCGAGAACGCGAGCAGCTGCTCGGAGTCGGTGCGCTGGACCGTGAGGTTGCGCAGGTGCTGCAGCGCGGGGTGGGCGTGCCGGATCTCGTTGAGCCGCGTGACGTACGGCGCGATGGAGTGGCCGGACGCCTCCTCGGTCGCCCAGTCCCGTTCCTTGAACTCGTACTTCTCGTTGTCGATGTTCTCCTCGGACCCGGGGCGGGCGACGTTCTCGATGAGCTCGTAGCCCGCGTACATGCCCCACAGGGGGGAGCCGGTGGCGGCGATCGTGGCACGGATCGTGTACGCGGGCCGCCCGCCGAGCTGCAGGTAGGACGTGAGGATGTCGGGGGTGTTGACGAAGAAGTTCGGCCGGAGGAAGTCGCTCGACTCGTGGGAGACCTCGTCGAGGTACGTCTCGAGCTCCTCCTTCGTGTTGCGCCATGTGAAGTACGTGTACGACTGCTGGAAGCCGATCGCACCGAGCGCGTGCATGACGGCGGGGCGCGTGAACGCCTCCGACAGGAAGACCGCATCGGGGTGCACGGCCGTCACCTCGGCGATGAGCCACTCCCAGAACTGCAGCGGCTTCGTGTGCGGGTTGTCGATGCGGAAGATCGAGACGCCGAGGTCGATCCAGTGCAGGAAGGTGTCGAGCACCTCCTGGTAGAGCCCGTTGCGGTCGCCGTCGAAGTTCAGCGGGTAGATGTCCTGGTACTTCTTCGGCGGGTTCTCCGCGTAGGCGATCGTGCCGTCGAGGAGCTGCGTGAACCAGTCGGGGTGCGCGTCGACCCAGGGGTGATCGGGCGTGGCCTGCAGGGCGATGTCGATCGCGAGCTCGAGCCCGTTGCGGCGCACCTCGGCGACGAAGTCGCGGAAGTCGTCGACGGTCCCGAGCTCGGGGTGGATGTCCTGGTGGCCGCCCTCGGCCGCGCCGATCGCCCACGGGGAGCCGGGGTCGTTCGGGCCGGCCGTGAGCGTGTTGTTCGGGCCCTTGCGGTT